>VGIC01000023.1 GCA_016867975.1 Betaproteobacteria bacterium
TCAGTTGTTATTTTGTTAAAGATCTCTTTATCCACTTAAAGTGCGTCACTTTAAGCTGCCTTCACTACCGCTTCTCGGTAACGAGGTGCGCATTATACAGCCATATTTAAAACCGTCAATCTTAAATATTTAAAAATTACCCAATTTCTAAATATTAAAATTTACTGCATAACACACAACATACTCAATTGGTTGCGGGAACAGGATTTGAACCTGTGACCTTCGGGTTATGAGCCCGACGAGCTGCCAGACTGCTCCATCCCGCGTCCGACTCGACTCAATTACCGTCGAGAGGTGAGACTATAGCAAATCCCACCATGCTCCGCAAGCAGTATTCAAACTTTTTAATCATGAGTTTGCTTGAAAAAAGCATCAAGCTCGTTTTGACTAGGACATCAAACCACGCACGTAGGCAAGGTCATTCTCTGTGTCGACCCCTGACGCTGGGGCATTTTCCGTAATCGCCACCGCGATCTTGTAGCCATGATGCAACACGCGCAATTGCTCCAAACTCTCGCAGCGCTCAATACTTGCCGGAGATAGGCTTGCATATTGCTTTAAGAATCCAACACGATAAGCATATATCCCTATGTGCCGGTAGACCGGCATTTCTGCCGGCAGCGCATCATTACTTAAGAAGGCATCCCTGGGATAAGGGATAGGTGCGCGGCTAAAATAAAGTGCGTTCCCTTGCGCATCCATGACCACCTTAACTACATTGGGATTAATAAAATCAGCTTTACTCCCAATGGCATGACACGCAGTGGCCATCACAGCCGCCGGACTGCCTGCCAGTTTGGCAGCCACTTCCATAATAAGCGAAGGCTCGATTAATGGCTCATCCCCCTGCACATTCACCACAATGGCATCATCACCCCATCCCTCATGGGATACAACCTCCGCAATGCGGTCTGTTCCACTGAGATGATCTAGCCGCGTCATGAGTGCAATATACCCACATGAAGCAACCGCATCTAAGATGCGTACATCGTCGGTTGCCACAACCACTTGCTGGGCACCACTCACATTGGCTCGCTCAATCACATGTACCACCATGGGTTTGCCAGCAATATCCAATAAAGGTTTGCCTGGCAGCCGCGTACTTGCGTAACGCGCTGGAATAACGACATGAAATGGATGAGAAGCAGTCGCTAACTTACTCAATGACTTCTTCTTCCGTCAATTTACGTGCCTCATCCTCAAGCATCACAGGAATGCCATCTCTAATTGGGTAGGCCAATCGCGCCGATTTCGAAATCAACTCATTAGTCACCTTATGGTAAACCAACGGCCCTTTGGTAACTGGGCAAACTAGAATCTGCAATAATTTTGTGTCCATTTTTATGATCTCAGTGCACTCAACTTATTTAATATGATAATCAATAATTCATCATTTATCATCGCACCCACGGGTAGCGCCCAAAAATTAGGTCGGGCGAAAGCTTTACATTTCACCGCATCTTTTTCCGTCATTAGAATGATATTGCCATCAAACCTCGAGAAGTCAGAGGGCTTAAACGCATGATGATCAGGGTATGAGGTGCTGCTAAAAGTCAGTTTCATCGATCGCAATTGCTGAAAAAACCGATCAGGATTGCCAATTCCGGCAATTGCCATGATGTTCTTGTTTAAAAAATCAGACACATCCGCCCGTAATTGGTCATCCAGCACATTGCGAAACGCCTTGGGCTGCAAAGACATTTCAACAACCGGCGCAGCTGAAAATCTATCACCCGCTCTCACCGGACCATTACTCACAATAGCATCGATCGTATTTAAACGCGTTTTTGACTCACGCAGCGGACCGGCCGGTAACAAAGCCCCATTCCCTAATCCCCTTACAGCATCCACCACCACCAACTCGACATCACGTTGCATGCGATAGTATTGCAACCCATCATCGCTGATCAGCACATCGCACTCTGGATATTGCTCTAACAACGCCCGACCAGCGGCAACACGATCAGTTCCCACAAAGACAGGACAGCGGACCTTAGAAGCAATCAATATCGGCTCATCCCCCACTTGATCCGGTGAGCTTGAAACAAAAACCTCCATGCACCCCGGAGTGCTTCTGCCATAGCCACGACTGATGATGCCCGGCCGAAAACCTTTAAGCAACAACTGTTCAGCGAGCCAGATCACCAGAGGAGTTTTGCCAGTCCCACCAACGTTGATATTACCGACAACAATCACAGGAACGCGTAACCGATGGCTTTTTAACCAGCCTTTTTGATAGAAGGCGCGTCTAATACGAACGACAGCTCCAAATATCCACGAAATTGGCAAAAGAAATAAATGCCAGATGGTAAATCGAGTCCACTGCTGTTGTATCCAGTCAGTCATAATCCTAGAAAAAGCATCAACTGAATTGTTTTTGATACAACTTGGCATAATGCCCATCCAATGCCATCAATTCACTATGAGAGCCGCATTCAACAATTTTTCCATGATCCAGCACCATAATACGGTCTGCGTTTTCAATAGTGCTCAATCGATGTGCAATGACAATGCTGGTGCGATTTTGCATTAATGTATCCAGCGCGGCTTGCACATGCTGCTCAGATTCGGTATCCAAAGCCGAGGTTGCTTCATCCAACAGTAGTATCGGCGCATTCTTCAGTATAGCCCTTGCGATTGCTATACGCTGGCGCTGCCCACCGGACAAGCGCACACCGCGGTCACCAATTTCATTTTGTAATCCATTAGGCAATTGCTGAATGAATTCCCAGGCATGCGCCGCCTTGGTTGCCGCTATCACTTCGTCTTCACTCACATTGCGTAGCACGCCATAAGCAATATTATTGAAAATCGTATCATTGAACAGCACGATATCTTGGCTAACCAAGGCAAACTGCTCACGCAGATTCGCCAACTTAAGCTGTCGAATATCGACATCATCTAGCAGCACCGAGCCCTGCTGCAATTCGTAAAATCTGGGCAATAGATTCACTAGTGTGGTCTTGCCACCCCCAGAGCGCCCCACCAAAGCAATCTTTTCGCCTGCTTTGATGCTAAAACTTAGATTGTCCAACGCTACACCACTGGCATTCTCATAGCGTAGCGTGACATCCCGGAACCCTATCGACCCTTTGGCGCGCGAAAACTCCAACTTCCCCTTGTCAGGCTCCGGTGTAGCATCCATGACATCAAATATGCTTTGCGCCGCAGCCAGCCCAATCTGAAAATCTTCATTTGCCGACGCGATATGCTTGAGCGGTGAAATCAGCATCAACAATGCCCCCACAAAGGCCGCAAACTCACCCACTGAAAAAGTACCCATTGCATAATAAATCACCATCGCCAACGCCATCGCAGCAAAGAGCTCGACAACAAAACCACTTAATCCTGCAATGCGTGTCGAGCGCAGCTCAATCCGGCGATTGTTCGCCACAATTTCTGCGAATCGCTGATACTCAAAGTTCTGCGCGCCAAAAATCTTGACGATACGCTGCCCAGCAATTGCCTCCTCTGCAGTTTTGGTCATGTCGCCCATACTGTGCTGTACCGCCCTAGCATTAGCTTTAAGTTTTGGCGTTATTTTTCTTAGATATAAAGTGATGATAGGCAATATCGTCGCAAATATCAGCGTAAGTCGCCAATCAAGATAGAGCATATAAGCGATAAGCCCAATGACAGTTAAAATGTCACGCAGAACATTCATCCATGAGCGCGTAGTAGCCGTTGATAAGCGTTCAACATCATAAGTAAATTTGGAAACCAATGCGCCAGCGGAGCGTGCATCAAAATAATGCACGGGCAACAGCATAAGTTTCGCAAACATTTCCTTACGAAAATCTTCAACCACTCGACGTGCAACACTACGCATACTGTAAACTGAGACAAAGCCTGCCACACCTCTAATGACCATCAAAGCAAACAACATTAAAGGCAACAACATTTGCTTGCCCGCAGACTTTTTCACAAAACCTTCGTCTGTCACTTCTTTAATAAGCGCCAAGAATCCCGTATTGCTAAGCGACAGAATCACCAGCGATAGAATACTCGCCATAAAAACGAATTTATAGCGCCATGCATAGCGAAACAAACGCAGGGAAATCTCTTTTGCGTTCTTAACTTCCGGCAATGCCTCTTTGTTATGTCTAGATTTTCCCATTAATTCAGTGAGTGACTTTAATAAACAAGAACGCACTTCATGCATGAAGTGCGTCGAAATGATGGTCTAGCAACCATCCCAGTACGAATAGCGTAAAGGCCGCCTATTTAGCGCCACCCGCTTGAGTAGCAAAAGTAATGTGCGTGAATCCCGCCACGCGAGAGGCCTCCATCACATTCACCACTGACTGGTGGGTGCTATTCGCGTCGGCATTGATGACAATTGTAGGTTCTTTGCCACCTGCAGCAGCGGTCTGTAATGCAGTGCTTATTCCCGCCACCGTGTCATCCACCAATGCTTTACCATTCACCACATACTTACCTGTTGCATCTACACCTACTTCAATCATCACCGGTTTTTCCTGCGGGACATTTGCCTCTGCAGTTGGTAAATTAATCTGCAACTCATTGGTGCGAGAAAATGTAGCACTGACAATCAAAAAGATGATGATGACCAGTAACACGTCTATGAGTGGGATGAGATTCATCTCCAACTCTTCCTGATGTTTCCCCCGCCTGAAATTCATGTGTAACCTCGTTAAACCAACCGTTAAATTAATTACGCTCGCCGTGAATAATCTCAACTAACTTAATCGCTTGTTGCTCCATATCCAGCAACAGCGCATCCACTTTCAAACGATAGTAACGGTAAGCAATCATCGCCGGAACCGCTACAACAATGCCTGCGGCCGTGTTATACAGCGCCACTGAAATACCACGTGCAAACTGGGCAACATCATGCCCGGTTGCTGTAAAAGCCCCAAACAACTCCACCATACCAATCACTGTACCCAACAAACCCAAAAGCGGTGCAACGGTCGCAATCGTACCTAGTGTAGATAGATATCTTTCCAACTCATGTGCCACTGAACGCGCGGTTTCTTCAATTGACTCTTTGGTCACTTCGCGAGAATACTTTGCAGTAGCCAGCGCAGTAGCAAACACCTGCCCCAACATCGAATGCCGTTCTAAGCGACTAATCGCATCATTGCCCACCTCTCCCTGTGACAATAAAGCCTGCAACTCAGGCAACAACTGCTTGGGTGCTACGACATCTTCACGCAATGCGATTGCACGCTCACCAATGATTGCAACAGCCACGACCGATGCGATGATGAGCGGCCAGATTGGCCAACCGGCTGCTAGAATAATTTGCCACACAATGAAACTCCCCGTTTAAATTCCCATAAAAAATCTCGCGCATCGAAACGATGCTCAATTCCTACGATACTTTAGCTTGTCGCTTGCTTTTGGGCAAGCTTCAATGCTCAAAATCATCATGCCAGTAGCGTTTACTCTGTTTTCGCCAGCTTGATACGCTGATCTGATGCTCACTTGCTAATTCTGAGTGCGTGTTAATGGTGAGTGCGCCATGATAATCTGATCGGTGAATTGCACTACCTGCATCCTGATACCGCGCGACCACTTTCGGCGCGGGGTGTTTGAATCGATTGAGATAGCCCGCAGTGAACACCGTATGCTTAGGCTGCACTGCATCAATAAACACTTTGGTGGATGATGACTTACTCCCATGGTGAGGGGCCACCAGTATATCGCTTTTTAAACCATCAGCCGAACTATCAACCAGCTGAAATTCAGCCTGTTTTTCAATATCGCCCACGAGCAAAAGACTCCCCGCACTGTTACTGATTTTAATGACACAGCTACGATTATTGTCTTTGATGCTTGAATCCTCATAACTTTCCAACGTAGGAAACAACACATGAAACCTCACGTCATCCCAGACCCACTGTTGCCCTGCAAAACACCTCATTTTATTTACAGGTGTGGAATATTTGCGGCTATCCGGTAGGCTACTTGCCAGCCACGTCACTGGCATCTGAGCCAAAAGCGAATCCATTCCGCCGCTATGATCATTGTCATCATGGCTAACCATCAAACCATCCAATGCTGAAATCCCTTCTCCCTGCAAAAATGGCACCACAATACGAGCGCCCGCATCGGATTGCTGACTATATTTAGGACCGGCATCATATAAGAATGCGCGGGTGGCCGTTTGCACCAAAACACTCAAGCCCTGCCCCACATCTAAGACTGTGATTCTCATTTCGCCATGAGCAGGACGAGGTGCGGCAATGAGCAGCATAGGTAGAAAGCCCACCAATCCTAGCCAGCGCATCGGCACACCGCGTGGCAATAAAACCCAGACCACGCCCACTACCGCTGGAAGTAATGTCCACATTGCAGGGGTATGCTGCTGCCAAACTGCGTTGGGTAACTGATTCAGCCATTTTAACGCCTCCATACAAAGCCACAGTGCCTGATAGGACAAATTCAATGCCGCATCAATCGGCAGGAAGCTGCCAAGCAAAGCCAGCGGCGTTACCACAAAACTGATTAACGGTATCGCAAAGGCATTAGCTACTAGTGAGATCATTGACGCCTGATGAAACATCATCAGCAACAAGGGAACCATGCCAACTGTCACCGCCCACTGCGTCTGCACCGCCACCTTGAACCAGTGTGGCTGACCGACCCTGCCGCCCAAGGCATAGCTAATCATCGCCACGGCGCCAAATGACAGCCAAAAGCCAGCAGACACTACTGCCCAAGGATCAAGTAGCACGACGACCAATACAGCAAAAGCCAACACTTGAGTCATGACTAACTGCCGCCCTGACCATAAGGCAATAGCAAACACGGTCAACATATACAAAGTACGTTGCGTAGGCACTGAAAAGCCAGCAATCAGGGAATAACTCAGCGCAGTCAATGCACCGACGACCACAGCAGCTTTGCGTGTGGGAAGACGACTGGCGAGCTGAGGCACGCGTCTCCACACAAAACTCACCAATGCAAAAGCCAGACCGGATAACATGGTAATATGCAACCCAGAGATTGACATGAGATGGCTGGTTCCCGTCCGCAAAAACACTTGCCAATCATCAAAGGTAATGGCGCTATCATCCCCCATGACCAATGCCTGAACTACCCCAAGGTATTGTTTATCCGTCAATACGTGCGCAATGCGTAGCTTCGCAAGCTCGCGCAGATGCTCAATTACATACTGGGGTCGCCATACAAAATCCTGTAATTTTTCATTTTTCGCCTTAGCTTTAATGCTTCCTGTCGCTCTAATATTGTTGGCGAGCATCAGCGACTCAAAATCAAACACATGTGGATTTTGCGTACTATGTGGACGCTTCAGGCGCACAGTAAGCCGCCAGCGCTCTCCTGCCCTAAATTGCGCGGCACGAGGAAATGCCGGCACTTCATCCCAACTGCCAGCAGGATAGAAAACCAGCGAGATATGACGGGGGACAGTCGCGCCTTTAGTCAACACATGGTCTACATCAAACTGAAAACGCTCGCCTCGCTGTGTCAATTCAGGCAAAGTCGCCACAACCCCAGTAAGCTCTATCGACCTTGACTCCCATGCATGAGGCAGCGCATCTACCATTCGAACTGTTGCGAAGCCTGCCGCCCAAAAGAAACCCAGCATCAAACTGGTAAGCAGGCACAGTGCGGCTTTAGAAGCCTGCTGTATCCTTGAGGAAAATCGCAGTTGATAAGCAAAAAATGCTATGGGAAGTATTAAGCATGCCCAATAAAGACTGGGCAGCGTGGACACTTGCTGCAAGCAGAAAACACCCACAACAAAGGCAACAATCGAGGCCGTAATCAAGTTAAGTCCCGCAAATCAGCAATGGGTACTTAAACTGACTGTAACTGACCATCCACCAACCTATATTGACGCTGTAATTTCGAAGCCAGCTCCAGATCATGTGTCACAACCACCAGACTGACGCCTTGCTTTTGATTCATTTCCAGCAACAAATCAAATACCGTATGCGCTGTATGCCGGTCAAGATTGCCTGTTGGCTCATCTGCAAGAATACACTTGGGTTGGGTGACCATTGCGCGGGCCACGGCCGCACGCTGACGCTCTCCCCCAGAAAGCTCGCCAGGCATATGCTCCATACGATGCCCCAGCCCGACCTTTTTCAGCATGTCACTGGCGGCAGCCAACGCCTGCTCACGCACCACACGGCGAATCAGCAGTGGCATGGCTACATTTTCCAGCGCAGTAAATTCTGGTAGCAAATGGTGAAACTGATAAACAAAACCGAGAGACTCGTTACGGAGATGGCCTTTTTCTGATTCCGACAACTGCGCTAGGTCTTTTCCTGCAATGCTTACCTCACCGCCACTGGGCATGTCTAAACCACCTAGCAAATGCAACAAGGTACTTTTGCCTGAACCTGAGGTTCCCACGATGGCCACCTGCTCTGCCGCTGCAATGTGCAAATCAACCCCATTTAGCACAGCCACGTCCAGTCCTTGATAGACCTTAGTTAGAGATTTACAAGCAATGATATTACTCATAGCGCAATGCCTCGGCAGGATTCACGCGACTTGCCTTGTAGCTGGGATAAACCGTTGCCAGCAAACTCAATACAAATGAAACCACAACTATCGTCAATACATCCGACCATAGTAGATCTGAGGGCAGATCATTGATGTAATAGACATCTTTGGCCAAAAACTGCACTTGGAACAAGCGTTCGATAAAAGGAATAATCGTTTCTATGTTCAGCGCGATTAAAACCCCAAACACCCCCCCTAACAGCGTCCCCACCACGCCAATCAGCGCCCCCTGCACCATAAAAATCGCCATGATACTTTTAGGACTGGCACCAAACGTGCGCATAATGGCAATGTCAGCCCGCTTATCCGTCACGGCCATTACCAAGGTAGAAACGATATTAAATGCCGCCACTGCCACAATCAGTGTCAGAATAATGAACATCACGCGTTTTTCCATCTGCACCGCTTTGAAAAAATTAGCATGTTGCTGGGTCCAATCCGTCACATAGTAGTTTCCATCGGCCGCAGGACTCGCATTCAGCATAGAGGCCACTTGTGCAGACACCGTTGGGGCATCGAACAGATCATTCAACTTTAGGCGCACGCCAGAAACCTTCTCCCCCATGCGATACAGCTTGGCCGCATCCGCGAGATGAATCAGCGCCAACCCCGCATCATATTCATACATGCCCACTTGAAACAGCCCCACCAAGGTGAACTGTTTAAGCCGTGGCACCACTCCAGTGGGCGTAAATTGCCCTTGCGGTGCCATTACAACGACCTTATCGCCCATCTGCGCCCCTAAAGCATAGGCGAGGTCAGCTCCCAGCACAATGCCAAACTCACCATCACGCAGGTCTTCTAATCGACCGACCTTCATATGCCGACCTAAATCGGCGACCTGATCCTCGTCGATTGGCATCACACCGCGAATCATGGCGCCTTGCACGCCTTGATCATAACTCAACATTCCCTGTGCCGAGATGTAGGGCGCACTCGCCAACACATGCGGCTGCGTTGCTACTTTCCGCGACACCCGCTGCCAGTCTGCCAATTGGTTATTCGCGCCTGTAATCTCTAAATGGGAGGCCACGCCTAGGATGCGAGTGCGTAACTCTTTTTGAAAACCATTCATCACCGACAGCACAATAATCAAGGCCGCAACGCCGAGCGCAATACCGATCATACTGGTCAGTGAAATAAATGAAATGAAATGGTTCTTGCGCTTGGCGCGCGCATAGCGCCAGCCGACAAATAACTCATACGGTAAATATTTCATGACGCAGATTTTAGCAGGCTTCTAATCCTTAACGTGGGTTATCTGCTAAAATTTACACATGTTTACAGGAATCATTCAGTCCGTCGGTGCAATCACACAAGTCGCGCCAGTTGGTGCCGATATGCACCTTTCAATCTCAACACAGAGTCTCGACATGAACGATGTGCAAATAGGTGACAGCATTGCAGTCAATGGCGTTTGCCTAACCGTCGTGAGCCTAGGAAACGCGTATTTTGAGGCGCACGCATCAAAAGAAACCTTATCGGTCACTGAAGGTTTACAGCACGCGCACCCGGTGAATCTAGAAAAAGCTTTACGCCTATCCGACAGGTTAGGTGGGCATTTAGTCAGCGGTCATGTTGATGGCGTGGGTGAAGTGCTAAAGTTTGAATCCTTAGGTGAGTGCTGGAGATTGGCGATTCGCGCACCACATGCTATTTCCAAGTACATCGCCCGCAAGGGTTCTATCGCGGTGAATGGGGTCAGCCTGACCGTCAACCAGGTGTCTGGAGATGAGTTCAACATCAACCTGATCCCGCACACGCTGGAACATACCACACTGAAGCAATTGCATAGTGGTGACCACGTGAATCTAGAGGTGGATCAGATTGCACGCTATGTAGAGCGCATGACTGAATGGGCAACTCCCAGCCAGGGGAGGCATAATGAGTAACACAATCAGTCCCGCCAAAGAAATCATTGAGGAGATCAGACAAGGCCGCATGGTGGTTCTGGTAGATGATGAACACCGTGAGAATGAAGGCGACTTGGTGCTGGCGGCCGAATATGCAAGCGCCGAGCACATCAACTTCATGGCAAAATTCGGACGTGGCTTGATTTGCCTTACCCTGACTGACGCACGTTGTCGTCAACTTAAGCTGAACAAAATGGTACAAAAGAACGGCGCCCGCATGGGCACCAATTTCACCGTCTCCATCGAGGCCGCTGAAGGTGTGACCACAGGCATTTCCGCTGCTGACCGTGCGCACACCATTCAGGTCGCAGTATCCCAGACCGCAAAACCAAGCGACATCGTCAGTCCCGGTCACGTCTTTCCCCTAGCCGCTGTGGACGGTGGCGTACTGGTACGTGCCGGACACACTGAGGCGGGCTGCGATCTGGCGCAATTAGCAGGCCTGCAACCAACCAGCGTGATCTGTGAGATTCTAAAAGATGACGGTAGCATGGCAAGATTACCTGACCTGATGGCCTTTGCCGCAGAGCATGGCCTAAAAATTGGCACAATTGCCGACTTGATCCACTATCGAGCAGAAACCGAAAGTCTTATCGAACGCAGTGCGGAGCGCATGGTGCAAACCCCCTACGGCGCAATGAAGCTAGTGGCTTATCACGACAAAATTGGCAAAGAAACCCATCTGGTACTCATCAAAGGAACCCCGTCTCCAGACCAAGAGGTGCTGGTGCGCGTACATGAACCGCTGTCTGTGTTCGACCTGTTAGACCGTCACAGTTGCTCACATAGCTGGAATACCCTACAAGCGATGCAGGTCATTGCCGAAGCCGAATGTGGCGTAATGGTTCTGCTACGTCAGACAGAGTGTGGTGACAGCATCACTGAGCGCATCAAAGGAGCGGACAAGCCGATTCGATTTAACCAAGAGTTGCGCACATACGGCATTGGCTCACAGATTCTGCTTGACTGTGGCGTCAGAAAAATGAGGCTCATGGCTAATCCACGAAAAATGCCCAGCATGGGTGGATTCGGCCTGGAAGTCACAGGATACTTAGAATCAGACCCAACCTCTTGAAGCCATGTTGATTGAGAACGTTAACCTGACCGGGCATTTTCTGATTGCCATGCCCAACCTGACCGATCCTTACTTTGCTAGATCGGTCGCCTTCATTTGCTCACACACTCAGGAAGGCGCCATGGGGATCGTCATCAACCGTCCTACAGACATGACCTACGAAAGCCTCTATGAAAAGATCAACATCCCGCTGGAAAACAGTACTGTTGCACACAAGCACGTTTTATATGGCGGGCCGGTACAGCTGGATCGTGGGTTCGTGCTACATCCAGCAAATGAACTAACCGAGTCTGAGTGGGATAGCTCTATGAGCGTCTGCAATCAAGTCATGCTGACCACTTCAAGAGATATTCTGCAAGCAGTTGCACAAGGAACAGGTCCTGAACATCTGCTGCTTAGTTTAGGCTATGCAGGCTGGTCACAAGGCCAGTTGGAGGACGAAATGGCACAAAATGCATGGTTATCAGTCAAGGCGCCAAGCACTGCCACACTCAACAAGATTTTATTCGCTACCCCGCATGAAGAACAACTGAATATCGCCATATCACTGCTGGGATTCGATCCCATGATGCTGTCCGATGAGGCGGGGCACGCCTAGCACGCAATGCAGCTGATTGACAATGAAAACGTTTTTCAGAAAACCGGCGCACGATCCGGCACTGTCATTGCGTTTGATTTTGGAGAACGACGTATCGGTGTCGCAGTAGGTGAGCACCTACTAAGGGTTGCCAGTCCGCTGACGACCATCGACAATGAAAGCAATGAGATTCGCTTTCAGAACATCTCCGCTCTAGTAAGCGAATGGCAACCTCAACTGCTGGTGGTTGGTCTGCCGCTCAACGTGGATGGCACGTCGCACAGCATGACGCTGCTATGTAAAAAATTCGCCAGACGACTCAATGGGCGTTTTAATTTGCCTGTTGCACTGATAGATGAGCGCTACAGCTCTGGCCAAGCAAGTGCCATGCTGCGCGAATCAGGCATTAAAGGTCGCGCTCAAAAACCGATTCTGGATCAAGTCGCAGCTCAGGCGATTCTGCAAAGCTACTTTGACAGCTTACAAGATTAATTCCCATTCTTTGAGTAAAAGAATTTCGCCTAAAAGGCTAAATTCAGTAGAATATCAGCATGATTAAAAAATCACCCTCCACTGCTGAGCACTCCGACCAGGCCTTGCCAAATGCCGAGGATTTATTGAATACGCTAGCGCAGCAGATTCGTCCTTTTCTCAAAGAAAATACCGCCCTGGTCGGCATACACAGTGGGGGGGTTTGGTTGATGGAGCGCCTGCTCAACCTACTTCAAGACAGCATCCGCACCCACCGCATTGAGCATGGATCACTGGATGTCTCTTTTTACCGTGATGATTATGCACAACGAGGTCTAAAAAACATCAACCGCCCTAGCCAAATCAGCTTCGATGTAGAGAATAAACATATCATTCTGATTGATGACGTGTTCTACACGGGGCGTACCACGCGTGCTGCAATGAATGAGCTTTTTGATTATGGTCGACCAGCCAGCATCACGCTAGCTGCACTGGTGAGCCGCGGTGGTCGTGAGTTGCCGATTGCACCGCAAATCGTTGCGGCAGAGATTGAGCTGCGTCCGACTGAGCATCTGCAACTGACCAAACTCGCCAGTGGTGAACTGGCATTAACACTGAGCCCTCAACACCCTAGCGCGAGGTCATAGCCACATGCAAAATCCCCAACTCAACTCTGATGGAAACCTGCGCCACCTGCTTTCAATCGAGGGGTTGCCAAAACGCACCCTTAATCAGATTCTAGACACCGCGGAATCCTTTGTTGGCGTTGCAGAGCGTGAGGTCAAGAAAGTACCCTTGCTGCGCGGGCGAACTGTCTGCAACCTGTTCTTTGAGAATAGCACCCGTACACGCACCACCTTTGAGATCGCGGCAAAACGCCTTTCAGCGGACGTTATCAGCCTAAATGTGGGCACCTCTTCCCAATCCAAAGGAGAGACCATACTAGACACGGTCGACAACCTGATTGCCATGCATGCTGACATATTCGTGGTACGCCACGCACAGTCCGGTGCCGCGCACCTCATCGCCAGACACGTGCCGCCACATATTCATGTTGTTAATGCTGGCGATGGTCGACACTCCCATCCGACACAAGGTCTACTAGATGTATTTACCATCAGAAAATACAAACCCGAGTTACACAATCTCAGAATCGCTATCGTGGGTGACATTCTCCACTCACGGGTGGCTCGCTCCGAGATTCATGCCTTAACCACCTTAGGCGTGCCTGAAGTGCGTGTCATCGCCCCCAAGACACTGTTGCCAGCACAAGTAGAGAAACTAGGGGTACAGGTCTACCACGACATGAACGAAGGATTGAAAGATGTCGATGTGGTGATGATGCTACGGCTACAGAATGAACGAATGAACGGCGCCATGCTACCGAGTTCACAAGAGTATTTTAAGACCTATGGTCTAACGCAGGAAAAACTAGCGCTTGCCAAACCTGACGCGATCGTGATGCACCCAGGCCCCATGAACCGTGGCGTAGAAATCGACTCCAGCGTAGCCGATGGCAAACAATCCGTGATTCTGCCGCAAGTCACCTATGGCATCGCTATCCGCATGGCGGTGATGGCAATTCTAACTGGCGGGCAACAACCCAACCAGAGTACAGGGGGTATTGAATGAAAATTCTCATCAAAAACGGTCTCGTCATTGACCCCCAACACAACATCAACAGCAAGCTGGATGTTTACATCGTGGCAGGAAAAATCGTCAGAATCGGTCAGGCGCCCGAAGATTTTGTTGCCAATCAAACCATCGATGCCAGCAATCTCGTGGTATGCCCTGGCTTGGTAGATCTCTCGGCCAGACTGCGTGAGCCAGGAGAAGAATACAAGGCAAGACTTGCCAGCGAGTTGCAAGCGGCCGTCGCGGGCGGCGTTACCAGCTTGGCTTGCCCTCCAGACACAGATCCAGTCCTTGATGAGCCGGGCTTGGTGGAAATGCTGAAATATCGCGCAAAACAGCAGGGACTCGCCCACGTCTATCCACTAGGCGCCATCACCCGCCAACTGGAAGGCAGTGCCATTGCAGAAATGAGTCAGCTCCACGCAGCAGGTTGCGTAGGTTTCTCTCAGGCAAATAATGCCATCACAGACACGCAGGTTCTATGGCGCGCCATGGCATATGCAGCCACCTTCGGTTTCACTTTGTTTCTGTATGCTGAAGATGCCTTTTTAGCTAAAAATGGCGTAGCACACGATGGCGAAGTGGCGGCCAGGCTTGGACTGAAAGGCATCCCTAGCGCTGCTGAGGCGCTGGCGCTAGCCAGTATCTTGCGTATTGCACAGGAAACAGGCGCTAGAATACATATCGGTCGCTTGTCTACTGCAGAAGGTGTCGACATGATACGCTCAGCCAAAGCACAGGGGATTAACGTAACGTGTGATGTCAGCGCAGCCCATCTGCACCTTACTGAACATGACATCGCCTACTTTGACCCTAACTGTCATCTCAAACCGCCCTTACGCACCCAGCGTGATAAAGATGCACTCACTACAGGCCTTAAGGATGGAACAATTGACGCCATCTGCTCTGACCATACGCCTGTCGATGATGACGGAAAACTGGCACCTTTTGCAGAGGCGGAAATTGGCGCAACTGGCTTAGAACTCCTACTCCCCCTGACTCTGAAATGGGCGCAACAGAACAAGATCGATCTGGCACACGCCATTAGGCTCATCACGGCGACACCGGCTCGCATTTTGAACATCGAGGCAGGCCATTTAGGCTCGGCAAGCGATGCTGATTTATGTATTTTCGATCCCAATCAGCACTGGAACATCAATGCCAGCACGCTAAAGAGCCAAGGCAAGAATACTCCATTTACAGGCTGGGAGCTTGGAGGAAAAGTCAAATCCACATTCGTGCACGGCCGTCTGGTTTACCAAGACTAGGGACAGGCAGGGGTGATAAAAATAGCGCGGCGCATCGTCGTTGGTGCCTATCTTTGCCCAGCTAACTCCATTACGCCTAAATCTTTTTGAGGAAACACGGAATAAATGTCTACACGGGCGGTGCACTGCGTTGCGCGGTACTCAGAACCTCGCTGTACACAGCGTACTATCTCGGTTCTTGCGTTCCGTGCGCCTTGTGCCTCATCCCGTTCGCCGACTTATTCCGTATTTCCTTGAACATTGCATACGTCCTAACTCACTAGACTTTTTGATTGACAGCATCGGCTAAATCGCAGATATAATGACCTAGCAATCAACTTCCGCATGGAGCAACATCTTGATTCAACTTACATCTTCCAGCTCAAGCAAAGTAGGAAGTTTCAACTTCTATAGGAAACGAGTATGTTAGAAGCGTTGCTGTGTTTTTTTGCCAAGCATTTTGTTTGCGACTTTCCGCTGCAAACTTCGCCGTGGATATATCGTAACAAGGGAATTTACCTGCATCCGGGCGGTATTGTTCATGCTGCTATCCATGGTGCTGGCACGCTACTGGTACTTGCCGCCTTTATCGACATTACCGCGGCCTTACAGTACGCCTTGCTGGATATGCTGATTCATTACCATATCGACTGGGTCAAAATGAATGTGGGCAAGCGCTACAACCTGCGCCCAGATAACAGCGACTGGTTCTGGATTGTATTGGGGCTGGATCAATTCTTGCACCATTTAACCTATTTTCTGATTGTTTATTTAGCTTTCTGATATGCACGTTCCAGCAGAGATTTTTAAAGCTTACAATATTCGTGGTATCGTCGATAAACCCCTCACCGAAGAAAGCGTAGAGGCCATCGGCTAGGCTCAGGGTGTCGTGTCGTACACGCTTAGGAAAGACATCTCCAGCTAATTTGCGAGAGATAGAATTTTATTGACTTCGGCCAAATCATTTTCATTGAGTAGCCCAGCCGATTGCCTCAGCATGAGTCTGTTATAAATGAGTTTATATCGCTCTTGCGCAAGCTCTCTTCTTGCAGAGTATAATTTTTCCTGTGCATTCAACACTTCGACATTACTCCGTATACCTGACTCATAACCTTTTTGAGTTCCAACAACAGCAATCTCATTCGATTTGACTGCCTGAGATTTTGCCTCTACACGCGCAATCCCATTAACAATCTCATTAAAATATTTACGAATATCATTTGCAACGGTGCGTTGTTTATCACTAAGCGTCTCTTCAGTGAATCTTAATTTTGCCTCAGCTTGTTTGACTGTCGCGGAGACATAGCCGCCGCTATAGAGAGGAATATTAAGCTGTAAGCCAATCGTATCAGTCTCATATTTTTGGCCAACGGTAAAATTATTATCACTCTCAGTTTTTGATCTTGCCGCCACTAAATCTAAGGTGGGGAGATGACCTGAGGAATTTTTTCTAATTTCTTGGTGCATCGCTTCAACGTCATGACTTGCTGCCTGGATTTCTAGATTCCTAGTCATGCCAAGATCGATCCACTCTTCAATTTTTGTTGGGGTAGGTGGCTCAAAAGTCAGTTTTTCAGGATCGAGTGTAAAAAAGGCATCAAGATAAATTCCAGAGATATTTTCAAGAACCCTTTTGTTGTACTCTAATCCATTTCCCCACTCAAGGCCTTGTGCGTGAACCGTTTCGAGATTTGCTTTTGCTTCGTTAATCTCTGTAATTGTTCCAAACCCTGCTTTAAACCTTTTCTCAGCCTGGGTAAGCTGAGATTGCACACTGGCTTTCTGTGCTTCTGCATACCTTAAGTTTTCTGTCGCCAACAACACATCCAAATATGCACCAACGACTCTTCCCATCAAGCCAATTTGTTCTCTTTGCAGCATTGCATCACTTCTTGCAATCTCTGCTTTTGTCTGCGCGTAATCTGCAATATTGGACAAACTAAAAACAGACTGACGAATCGACAAACTATAGTTCTTACTATCATAAACATTGTGTCGTTTAATAGTGTTCCCAAAAGGACCTGGGCTTTCACTGTCTTGCACACCGCGCCCCTCATACATTGAAAGCCTTATCTGGGGTAAGAAGTTTGCTAAAGACTTATCAATCTCTTGCTGTTGTGCTTGATTATCTTGTCTCGCCGCTCTTAATGTCGCATCGTAAGAAGTCGCCTTTTGGTAGACCTGAAGCAAGGTTGCATTTTCTGCATAGCCTAAGATCGGGAAAGCGGCCATTAAAGCAGCATATAACTTTAATAAGTTTCTCATTATTCTTCCTTCAATGAAGCAGCTAAACGCTTCATAAATGGATGGAGGAGATAGGTCAAGAAGGAGCGTTCTCCAGTTTTTATCACCACCTGCACCGGCATACCAGGCTGCAATTTACGATTACCTAATTTTTTAATACCATCAGGGGTTAAAGCCACACGAGCGAGATAATAACTCATTCCTGGCTGTGCAGGATTGGCACCTGGCTCTGTTAAAAGGTCTTTTGAAACAGAATCCACAAGTCCCTCTACTGCTAACTGCGGTGTATCTGCGAAACTAGAAAAACGAACATCAGCCTTTTGTCCATTGTGAATACGATCAATCAAGTGCGGTGCCACTTTGACTTCAAGTAACAACCCTTCATTCATAGGAACAATGTCCATAATCTTTTGACCAGGCTGAATAATTGACCCAATGGTTTGGAATTGCAGCCCAACAACTTGCCCTGAAACAGGCGATTTGATCTCTGTGCGATCAAATTCATCGGATAATGCCCGTAATTTATCACCATTGGCGTCCACCTCGAGTTTCACTTGGGCCATTTGCGTATCAACCTCTTTTCGATACTCTTCTTTACGTTGCAATGCACGTTGGCGGAGCTCTAAGATTGTTCTTTTCGCTCTAAAGAAACTAGATTGCGCCTCTGCAATGTCTCCTCTTATTTGGGCTGCACGTAGCTCAAGATCCCTTTGCTGACTTTTTGGTGCGTAGCCCTCTTGAACCAAATCTCGAATCCCTGAGAGTTGTTCATTGAGTAAATTTAGTTGCGCGTTTCGACTCTCAATGATAAGCCCAAGCCCATCAATTTGGGCTTGCTGTCCATGGATTGCTTCCTCAATCCCTTGAAGCTCAGCACTTAACGAGCCTCTTCCGGATAACAATAACATCTCTTGATTGCGCATATGTTGTTGAACAAGCGGATCGTCTTTTGCCTTCATCAAATCCTCGTGAAAGCTAATCAATTTTTGTCCAGCCTGCTCTGCTTGTAATCGATTCTCTAGCGCGCGATCACCGATATATCGTTGACGAATTTCCTCGTAACGAGCCTTTGTCATCGTATTATCAATCGTCACAAGGACATCGCCAGCATTCACTTGCTGACCCTCTTTAACGTAAACTTCTTTAATAATTCCACCGCTTAAATGCTGGATAACTTTACGTTTAGTATCAATGCTCACTGAACCAGCGCTTGGGACACCCTCATCTAGCGGTGCAAAAGCCGCCCACAGTAAAAAGCCACCAAATCCTATTCCCAGCACCTTCATTCCTAATCGAATAGGGGAATGTGTATCAACCACGAGAGGGGAATTATCATTCTCAATATCTTCAAGCGTTTTTTTGGGCTCTCTTTTGAAACGCAAGAATTCTTTCATTGGGTCATAAATTTTCATATTGATATTCTCTTTCTTTAAGCAGGCTGCACTTTGCTATTAATTGGAACGGTTGTCTGCGCTTTCTTTTTTAACTCATCAAGCACATCATCACGCAATCCATAGTGATCAATCTTGCCATCGCGCATCACTAATAGATGATCCGCAACCCCCAATATGTTTAAGCGATGTGTAATTAAAAATACAGTCTTACCACGGGATTTCAAATCTTGAATTGCGGCCACTAGTGCGCGCTCTCCCAAATCATCAAGGTTTGCATTCGGCTCATCTAAAACAATCAACTGTGGATTACCATACATCGCTCGAGCAAGACCTAGACGTTGCCGCTGCCCCCCAGAAAGCTGACTACCTCCGTCTCCTATGGGAGTATCGTAGCCTTTTGGAAAGCGTAAAATCATTTCATGGATACCTGCTTTTTTTGCAGCCTCAATCACCAATTCTGAATCCACCTCGTAGAATCGCGCAATATTTTCTGCCACCGTACCGTCAAATAACTCAATATCTTGCGGAAGATACCCGATATTAGGACCCAATTGAACGCGATCCCAATGTTCGATGGGCGTTTTATCGAGCAACACAGACCCGGCTGTATCAGGCCAAATTCCAACAAGACACCTTGCCAAAGTTGATTTACCCGAACCTGATGGTCCAATAATGGCTGTTACCTGCCCCGCCTTAAAATCCGCATTTAAATCTTTAAGTATTTGTGATTCCTTATCAGCTTTAAAAGCAATCAATTTTTTAAGCGTCACATTTCCTTTAGGGACAGGATACTGGGCAGAACGATCCTGTTCTGGGTAAGTTTTAAGAATTGACTCAAGACTTTCAAATGCTTCTTTGGCTTGTATTAAACCGCGCCATGAACCAACAATGAGATCCAGTGGCTGTAGAGCACGAGACATCAATACATTGGCAGCAATCATGGCACCCCCAGTGAGCTCTCCTTGAATTACCAAAAGCGCTGCTGCCCCTAGTGTTAAACTTTGCATAGAGTACCGAATAAATTTAACGATGGCCTGCTGTCTATGTTGCCGATTAGAAGCCTCCTCAATTTTTTGTTGTTGTTCTTGATGCAAATTCAGCCAGCGAGCACGTAAATTTTTTAACATGCCCATTGCTTCCACTGGCTCAGCATTTTTTAATTTACTTTGTAAATATGCCCGACTTTTGCCCTCGGCTTGCGTCTGAGCGTTCATGGCATCGTGAGAGTTTCGATGCGCCCAAAAAGCAAGCCATAATTGAATTCCAGCAAACAATATTGACAAGCAACCCAATAAAGGATGCAGCATAAAAGTGACTAGAATGTAGATGGGGGTCCATGGCGCATCAAAGAAAGCAATAACTCCATTTCCCGTTAAAAATTGACGTAAATTCGTCAAATTAGTAAAGGCCTCTGTCGGATTTTGTTGACTTCGACGCAAATAAGCCTCAAAACTTGCGTTAAATATTCTTGTATTAAGTTCCTGATCGAGTTTCATCCCCGCACGCACCAAGAGCCTTGATCGTAACCACTCGGCAAAGGCCATCACCGCAATAAATACAATGATAATAAGTGTCAAAAATAGCAGCGTTAATTCGCTTTGACTGAGAAGCACACGATCATAGACTTGCAACATATAGAGCGTAGGGCTTAGCATCAGCAAGTTAGCGAGCATACTAAACAAACCCACCCAAAGGAATTCTCGCTTAAATGTTGCGAGAGTTTGAGTGAGCTCACTTCTTCCCCAAAACTGATTCATAGGGCTCCTATTAGTTTTCATTTTTTTATGCCTCCACCGCTGAAGGTTTGGGCGCATTTTGTTGTTGAAGCGCTGTTAAAACTTCATCTCGAGGCCCAAATTGTTTGATTTGCCCATCAACCATGACCATCATGTAATCCATCAACCCAAGAATCTGTGTGCGGTGAGTAATGACAATGAGCGTTGTGCCTTGAGACTTAAGGTATTGCAATGTTCTCATCAAAGCCAAATCACCCTCTTCATCCAAACTTGAATTAGGCTCATCTAAAACAACAAATTTAGGGTTGCCATAAATGGCTCTCGCCAGAGCTACCCGTTGTCTCTGGCCGCCCGAGAGAAAAGCACCCTCGTCTCCCACTTGGGTGTCAAAGCCCTGTGGAAGGGCACTAATGAAAGCGTCCAGCCCAACGATTTGAGCAGCCTCTTTGACCTTGGCCATATCAACATCGCTAAAACGTGCGATATTCTCTGCAATCGTGCCATCGAAAAGTTCGACATCTTGGGGCAGATAACCCACAAAAGGACCAAGCTCTTCTTTTTTCCAAGCATAGATATCTGCCCCATCGAGACGTACTTTGCCGTTGATCGCGGGCCAAATACCTGTAATCAAACGTGCGAGCGTTGTCTTACCACAGGCTGAAGGACCTACTATCGCTAAAGACTGGGCTGCAGGCAGGCGGAATGTGATGCCTTTCAAAATTGCTACTTGACTATTGGGAGGTGCGGCAACGGCCCCCTCGACACTTAAATGCCCCTCGGGTGCAGGCAATGGCATAGCAGGCTGAGGCTCTGGAAACACTTTTAAAAACTGATCTAATCTTTGAACAGCGTCTTGTGCATTTCCCAATACACGCCACTGCATCACAATCGTGACGAAAGGGGTCAGCACACGCCCCCCTAAAATAGACCCTACAATCATCATGGACCCCTCCATGTCGAGCTCCCCTTGCAGGGTTAACCAACAGCCAATACCCAGCAAGATAGAGCCTTGCATAACCTGCACCATTTTAGAAAGCGCACTGTTAACCCCTGCACGGTCAGATGCCAACGCTTGCATTTTTAGAAAGGCTTGTTGCTTCTCTATCCACTTTTGATGGATGCGATGCAACATCCCCATTGCTTCAATCACCTGAGCGTTGCGAATTGCGCTACTTGCATAATTTTGTGCTTGAATCGCATGTCGATTAGCAAGCGTCAGAGGAGGCTGCACATAATGATGATTAATGAAGGCAATGACACCAAGAACCACCGCACCCCACATCGCAAACCAACCCATGGTGACGTTAATTGCAAAAATGAGTACTAATGTAAGAAGCGCAAATGGAAGATCAATTAAGCCCATCAATGCTGGCGAGGCGATTGCCTCTTGAATTGTTTTTAAATCATTAATAGCCTGAGCCGTCCCACCAGGAATTTGCTTGAGCTTCGCTTGAAAAATACTATTAAACACTCGTTCGTTCAGTGATTGGTCGAATTTTGCAGACGCTTCATGCATAATCCTTGAACGAATCCATTCAAGAAATTCCAACACAACATACATTAAAATCACCATCATGGTGAGCATTAGTAGCGTTCTATGATTTTGACTATATACGACACGACCATACACCTCTAACATATACCAAGTCGGGGCAAGCACTAACAAGTTAGTAAAGAAACTGAAGAAAATGGTATGTTTGAAGTAATGGGTGAGCTTTCCCAACGCTTCACGAATAATAGATTTTTGGTTCAACATTTGGGGATTTGCTAAGGCCATTATGCCACCGCCATTTGATGGGTTGATGATGACGGCTGAGGAGGAATCACAGCCACGTTGTCAGGAATAATGATATTTTCCGAGGCGATTGCTTTTGCATCCTCATCGCCAAAATGAAAATGCAAACTAAACGTACTGACATTATTAACCAACAATACCTCCTTTAGCTTTTCATGGTGAAACGCCGCTCTTTGCTCTTCAGTCAGACTTAAATCAAAACGAATTCGACCGTCTAAGGTATACATTGAAAGACGATTCCCCTTGAGGTTAAGTGTATGACGATCAAAGAAAACAGGCGACTGAGGAAGAAAATGCAACCGTGGCAATAGCGCCTGAGGGTTAACTTCGATATTCCATGGGCTTTTTGGATGCTGCAAAATGATTCTCGCAGCTCGGCAAACTGAATAAATAGCATTACAAATCATTTGCGACCCAGTATGCGGAAATTTCTCACGCATCTTGTGATACACCATATGATGTAAAACCACTCGATTCCATGTGTGAGTTTCCTGCACAATCGGCGAAATAGCGTTGCAGATATCAACAAAGTTGACCTGCAAAGCCTGCAATCGCTGAATTTCCGCTGGATTAGCATCTAATTGAATAACAAATTTTATTTCCATATATGAAATATCCTATATGAATTTTTATCATCAAGCAAGCTTTTTTATTTAGGAAGGGGAGGATGTCAAGTACAATGGAATTTGATGTTCTAGGTTAGAAAAATGTCTTTGAATTCTGAAATTGATACTTTAGCAAGAACCACCTCCCCCTATAAGCTCATAGGGGTTATTGAAGCATTATGGGGAAACAATGGAAAGCGCGGCACCTTTGCCATCGTCGGTGAAAACGACATATTAACGGCAGGGCACCTTATTTACGACCCCGCGCTAGGCGGAAGAGCGACATCAATCAAATTATATTTGGCAGCTGATTTTAATGGATCAGCAGATCGTTTTGATGCGCAAGGAACTGCGATTAGCTTTACAAGTTTTAACATTGCGTATCAGAGTGAGATATATTCAGATCAAGATGATGAACAATTTAGTTACTTTGAGAGCAGTCATGACCTTGCCATCATTGGTATAGACCAACCTATCGGTACCTTATTGGGCACTCTCAGCGTCAATCCCCTGCTTGAACAGGTTGATGCATCGATAGTGACACAAGTAGGCTACCCATCGACTGGCTCAGGGATGATGGAGCTCGTAGTCAACCCACAATACCAAAGTGGGATATGGGTTACAAGCCAAGAGGACTTAAAGCCAGGCGACTCTGGCGGCCCATTACTCGTTGAAAATACTATCCTAGGCGTCGCAAGTGCTACATCATCGAGCGAATCAATATGGGCCAGCATCAACAGTAACTTCCCCTTCATCCTCGAGGCTATTATCGGCAACAACAATCTCCTGCCAACCTCGAGCCCCATCCAATTTGATTACAGTATTGCTGCAAACTCAAAATCTCAGTCATTGAATGGCTTTAGTGTGAATGAGACTATTCGCGGTGGATTTGGCAATGATTCAATTTACGGAAATTCTGGGAATGACGTCCTTTATGGGGATGAGGGAAATGATCGATTGGAGGGTGGCGATGATAATGACATACTCTATGGCGGTGCCGGCAATGATATTCTCTCAGGTGGAAATGGTAGCGATGTGATGGATGGAGGCATTGGAGCCGATAATATGACCGGCGGATCTGGTGCTGATATTTACATGATTGATCACACTAAAGATCGCGTGGTTGAGATAAGCAGTAGTGTGGACGTGGATATCATTCGAAGTTATGTATCTTTCAAGCTACCTAATTTTGTAGAAAATATCTCATTAGAGGGCACGCAAAATATTAATGCGACAGGGAATAGTTTAAATAACCACCTTGTGGGTAATTCGGGAAAAAATAAAATTAGTGGTGCGAGCGGCAATGATAAGATCGATGGGGGAGGTGGTAATGATACCCTCACTGGTGGATCAGGAAACGATATCTTCGTCTTACATCATGAAAACACTGTGACCATTCAAGATTTCACTTCAGCCAAAGATAAGATTCAGCTGAGTGCGAATGACTTTACTGGCTTAGATGACTTTCACAGCGGGCAATTCCTTTTAGGAACGCAGGCAACCGCTCCTGAACATCATTTGATCTACGATAGAAAAAGTGCAGTTTTATATTACGACCCTGATGGAGATGGCGGAATATCACCAATCAAAGTAGCAATCATTGGGAACAAGTCACTGGTCACAGCAAACGATATTATCGTCAATTAATCATTGGAGAAATGTCATTTTCGCTATAATTACCAAAGACTGTCATTCCAGCGGAGGCTGGAATCCAGTCGGCGTTGCATAATGGAATATCGCTTTGATATATAAATCTTTTGGCGTTTGAAAAGCTACAAACCGTGGGCAGTCCACTTTCTCCTTTGAGGTGAATGAGACTTTTACTTTCACATTTCGACTATCACCAAGGTTAATCCCGTATGGCATCTGCTGCTATTTACTATCACCCCGAAGCATACTCGATCAGCGGACCTAAGCTCATGGGCCGCAATGCTGCTGGCGAGTCTTTCCTGAGAGGTTTTTTACTACATAACAAGGCAAGTGAGTATTGGCTACAAGTTGAAAATACCTCACATGCAAAGAGTTTTGTAAGTACAGCCAATCAATTTGGAAAATCACTACCAGTTAAAGTAATTGATAAGAATTCTCTTGGTGCCCTTTCAAATCCAGGAGTCATTTACTACCCTGGGCCAGGGTTAGGGGAGCATGCATGGCTAAGAGCCTTTTATGGGCATGATAAATGGAGTTTATGTGGTATCACCCATACTACCTCTTCTGCTGGTGCGATGGATGCTATAGCCTCATTACTGACCTCTCCTGTTCAACCATGGGATGCGATCATTTGTACTAGTCATGCTGTAAAAACGCATGTCTCTAGACTTTTACAGACGCAGGCTGACTACCTTGTAGATCGGCTGGGCATCCAAAAACTAGTGTTGCCTCAATTGCCAGTTATTCCTCTTGGAATTCACACGGAAGACTTTATCTTTAATACAACAAAAAAAGCCAGTGCAAGAGAGCAGCTAGGTGTAGATCAAGATACCCTTATTGTGCTTTTTATAGGCCGACTCTCTTTTCATGCGAAAGCACATCCACTGGCTATGTATCAAGCCCTAGAAAAAGCTGCAAAATCTAATCCTGATAAAAAAATTATGCTCATAGAGTGTGGGTGGCATGCGAATGAGTTCATTGAGAAAGCATACCAAAATGCTGGTCAACTTGCCTGTCCCAGCGTGCGTATTGTCACATTAGATGGGCGTGAGGCAAATAACAGAAATAATGCATGGGCATGTGCCGATATTTTCTGCTCACTTTCAGACAACATTCAAGAGACCTTTGGAATTGTCCCAATCGAAGCCATGGCGGCAGGACTACCTGTCGTTGTATCAGATTGGGATGGTTACAAAGACACGGTGCGCGATGGCATCGACGGTTTTCGCATTCCGACCCTGATGCCGCAGGCGGGGCTGGGCGGCGATCTGGCGCTACGCCATGCGCTGGAGATTGATACCTACGACATGTACTGCGGGCACACCTGCTCCTTAATTTCTGTTGATATTGAAGCGACTGCCTCTGCGTTTGATCAGCTATTCAAATCGAAAGAAATGCGTCAAGCAATGGGTGAAGCCGGAAAAAAACGTGTCCAAGAAATATATGACTGGAAGCATATTATGCTTCAATATGAGCATCTATGGGGTCAGCAAAACGAGATTCGACAATCGCAAAAAGAATCACTTAAACAACCTCCTCACCCATGGCCGGCAAGAATGGATCCTTTTGCTTCATTTAGCCATTACCCTACCGTTTTACTCTCCCCAGATTCATTGCTAGCACTTGTAGATGAGAGTTTGGATATAGCAATTAAACGTCTTAGTTCTTATCGAGCCCTTGCGATGGTTGATTTTGCAAAAATTGTGTTACCCACGGAAGATGAGAGCGTAATGCTCTTGACTCAACTTCATCAGGGCACTAAAAAAGCGAGTGAACTTATCGTTCAGCTGCCAAAAGAGAGAGCCGCTTTTGTATTTCGAAGTATTACTTGGTTCTTAAAACTTGGGATTATCAAAAAAGTATCATGAAAATTTTATTTATTCACCAAAATTTCCCAGGTCAATTTAAATTTCTCGCGCCAGCCTTAGTTCGAGATGGGCATGAAGTTCATGCCATGATTATGAATAAAACAGATGCTAAAAGCTGGAATGGAATAACACTCCACCCATACTTTCCCAACCGTGGGACTACCCCCAATATTCATCCATGGGTCAGCGATTTTGAAACTAAAACTATTCGTGCAGAGGCAGCTTTCAAAAACGCCTTGGCAATTAAAGCAAAAGGTTTTAATCCCGACTTGATTGTCTCTCATCATGGCTGGGGGGAGAGTCTTTTTCTGAAAGAAGTCTGGCCCAATGCAAAGCTTGCGATTTATTGTGAGTTTTATTACCACTCATCTGACGCTGATGTTGGATTTGACCCTGAGTTCCCTTCGAATGATGTTACTGAGCCATGCAGATTAAGACTGAAGAATCTAAATAATCTACTGCATTTTGATATTGCTGATGCTGGTATATCTCCAACACATTGGCAGGCGAGCACTTTCCCCAAACCATTTCGCGACAAAATAACAGTTATTCATGATGGTATTGATACAAATACACTTACCCCAAATCCTAATGCCACATTGACGATCAATGAAAAACTAAAATTGACCAAAGAGGACGAAATAATTACCTTCGTTAACCGGAATTTAGAGCCATATCGGGGCTACCATATATTTATGCGGGCATTACCTGAACTTCTCCAAAAACAACCTAAAGCACAAATCCTAATTGTGGGTGGAGACGATGTGAGCTATGGGGGAAGACCCAAGGACGGTGGAAAATGGAAAGATATTTTTATTAATGAAGTCAAAGATAAAATATCAGTTGAAGATTGGAAACGCGTGCATTTTTTAGGGAATATCCCCTATCAACACTTTATACCACTACTCCAACTTTCGACGGTACACGTGTATCTAACCTACCCATTCGTTCTCTCATGGAGCTTGCTAGAGGCGATGAGTGTCGGGTGTGCGATTGTGGCAAGCAATACACAGCCATTGCGTGAAGCAATTAAACATGATGATACTGGATTACTTGTAGATTTTTTTGATTCGCAATCGCTTACTAATCAAATCTGCGATTTAATTCGTAACCCACTTAAGAGGAAAAAATTGGGAGAGAATGCAAGAAAATTCGCCATTGAGAATTATGATTTAGAGTCAACATGCTTACCAAAGCAACTTTCCTGGGTCAATTCGTTGATTTTTGGTTGATTGATGACGCCATTAGCGATGTGAGCTACAATCGGCCACTGATTTTTTAGCATTGGGGCCACGCCGCCATGAGCCTGTACACCCTCACCATTAACGACAGAAAAAACCTGCTAAGCGATAGCATTAAAGATTTAATCCGCACCGATGTGGATTTTGTAATACGCGAGAGCATAGATCGTTTTGTGGACTGGAAGGGCACACTGGATTTCCGTGTGAACATCAAGACCAATGCCGATTTTTTTAAAGACGTCAGTTGGGCCAAAGACATCGCCAACTCCGATGGGTGTTTGCCCGCCACTGAAATGGCCTGGGTGGGTTCCAAGAAAAGTAATTTAATCGAAGCCACCACAGGCAAAGACATCAACGGCAGCCAGTCGGATGCTGGATTCACCATCTACCTTGGGGTAGATGGCACGGTTAAACTATATGGCGTGCCTTTGTGGTTAGATCCCAATCCAAGTTTTCATGTTACCCCAACCATACCCGAAGGCCATTTTGATTTTGTGTCGGTAGCGTTGCATGAAATCATACACACCTTAGCGTTTGATGGGGTGTCCGACAAGGCCAGTCCATTTGGCGCCTTGAGCACCCGTGCTGGCAGCCATTACAACTTTATTGGGCCTAATGTGCTGGCTTTGCTAGGCGGCCCGTTGCCTATCACGCCAGACAACCATGTGGTGTCATCGCTGTGCCTACCCTATAAAGACAGTGGCTTGATGAGCGATTACGGCAATTACCAAAACAACCGTTGGGACATAGGCCGAATTGAATTAGCCGTGATGAAAGACATGGGCTTTGATGTGAATGGCAGCTTGTCAGGTCTATCTTACACCGACATAGACGATAACTTACCGGTGATTGTCGGCACGTCTGGTGCCGATAGAATTTACGGTGATTTTCAAAATAACAGCATCACCGGCCACGCGGGCAACGACATCATAGACGGTGGCGCGGGCAACGACAGCGCGTATTATTCAGCAGAGCGGGCGCAATACACCATCACCAAAACCGCCAGTGGCTACACGGTGACGGACAACAGCGGCAGCGATGGCGAAGACCGCTTAATTTCAATCGAAAGCTTGGTTTTCATCGATCAAACGTTTTCCACCGCCGACACCGCCGTGGCCGACAGCACGGCTCCGACCTTTAATGCTGCGCTAAGCAGTAATAATGATGTAGCCGTCAGCGGCCCCTTGGTGCTGGTATTTGATGAAGCCGTTACCTTGGGCGTGGGCAGCATCAGCTTGGTGGATGAAAAAAATAAAACACTACCCTACTCGGCCAGCGTGTCTGGCTCAACCTTAAACTTAACGCCCAATAAAAACCTTAACTATGGCGGCATTTATAAAATCAATGTAGCTGCCAATGCCGTGCAAGATTTATCTGGCAACGCGGTTGCCGCATTTAGCACCAGCATTAAGGTGACGGACACATTAACAACCCATGCCGCAACGGCCACACTAACTGGCACCGCTAGAAACTTGCAATACACGGGTGAAAGCCACTTTATTGGCACAGGCAGCGCCTTGGCCAATTCCATAACGAGTGGTATTGGCAACGACACGCTAATAGGGGCAGCTGGCAACGACACCTTAAGTGGCGGTGCTGGAAACGACACCTTTGTCTTCAACACAAAACTAGGCGCTAGCAACATAGATACCATTACCGACTTTGCTGCTGGCGACAAGATTGCTTTAAGTAAGTCTATCTTTAAAGCGTTTGCTAAAGATCTAGCGATTTCAGGTAAATTTAATGATGGTACTATGCCCTTAGATGCAAACGATTACCTCATCTACGACGAGCCCTCAGGCAAGCTTTATTATGACGCTGACGGCACTGGCAAGAGGCCTCCTGTGCAGATTGCGCTTATAGGAACAGATAGCCATTCATCATTAACCTCAAATGACTTTACTATTATTTAAAGAGTGTAATGGTTAATCCGTTCATGGTAAAAATCACTCACATCTAAGGCGTTATAGCTGCGATAACAATCCGTATAAACCACGCTGTCAGGCTCTACTTACTGACTACACAAAGAAAGGGGTCAGACACGATTTATGCACAAAGAAAGCAAAGAAAGGGTCAAGAAAGGGGTCAGACACGATTTATGGATTTTCTGGAATCACATAACGGGGAAGGCGTGCCATAGTAGTAACTTCTTATCAATAACGGTGAAACAAATTAGAGCAGATTACATTTAATCGTGTCTGACCCCTTTTACACAACATGATTGACATTACTTGAGATTGCCTTATACTTGTACAATATATTGAACATAAAAAAGGATGTTATCATGCAAGTGATTAGTTATTCAGAAGCGAGAAACTCATTAAAGGCGGTATTAGACAGTGTAACCAATGATGTTGATGTGACCATCATTAATCGACGTGATGCTGACAATGCGGTCTTGATGTCTTTAGAGCACTACAACAGCTTAATGGAAACACTACACTTACTACAAAGCCCTGCTAATGCAACACACCTAGCTAAATCAATCGCCGAACTGAAAGCAGGTAAGGCAACAGTTAAAACGCTAGTGGATAACTAATGGCAAGGGCAATATTATTCACGCCTAGCGCATGGAATGATTACACCTATTGGCAAGGACAAGACAAAAAAACTTTAAAGCGCATTAACACTCTGATTGAAGCCGCAACACGTGAACCATTTGTCGGCATAGGTAAACCTGAATCTTTACGCGGTGATTTAACAGGCTTTTACTCAAGACGGATTGATGATGTGAATCGGCTTGTTTATCAAGTGACCGAAACGGAGATACAAATCGTTGCGTGTAGGTATCATTACAGCGATAAATAGCCTACAGAAATTACTACAATCGATTATTGGTACAAGAAACACCTGATTTAGTCAGTCCTAGAAAAGCAATACAATGGGCGCCTGCCCCCTATTATTTTAGGTGTTTGAGTTACCGCAAAAGAAAAACCCCACCACCCAAATGATGAGGTTGATGTCCAACCTACTTCTTGTCTAGCCAACCCAATTACTGCTTAGCAGGCTTTTCTTTTAACGCTGCTTTAAGTGCATTAGCGTAAACCATACGTGCGGTTTGCAGTACGCCTGCTTGTGCGTTGAGGCGTTGTAGTTCTGCATCTACGAACTGAACAATAAATGGGGTCAATGGTGAACAATAAATGGGGTCAAACAATAAATGGGGTCAGACACGATTTATGGATTTTCTGGAATCACATAACGGGGAAGGCGTGCCATAGTAACTTCTTATCAATAACGGTGAAACAAATTAGAGCAGATTACATTTAATCGTGTCTGACCCCTTTTA
>VGIC01000024.1 GCA_016867975.1 Betaproteobacteria bacterium
GGACTAATGGCATAAATACGCTGATCCCAACCGGTCGGATCGTCGACCGCTGTAGTAGGCGCATGAGCATCGACCAACAATACACCATAGCCTGCAAGATGAAATGCCAATGCCGCTGACAATCCAACCAAGCCAGCTCCAACAATCGTCACTTCCACTCTCAAGGTCGCATCTTTCATTTACCAAAACTCATCTTACCCACTAAATGGCGCTTGATCGGCTTCACAACATCGAACAAGCCTAATCCCAAGCTGCGTAGCTTAGTCACGCCAACCAGATCATTCGAAAAAATGTTGACCAAGAAATCGGTGAACAGTAAGCCTCGCTTTGTATCCTTCTGGCGATAAGCCCGATAAGCCTTGAGCATTTCCATGCCACCAAGCGCTGTATCAGCCTCTGCAATCAGACTCGCCAGCACTTCGGCATCTCTGAGTCCAACGTTAAAACCTTGACCCGCCACTGGATGCATCGTTTGCGCAGCATTGCCGATAACGACTAGATGCAATACCTCATTGTCCTGTAAATGCGACAACCTCAGCGGGAAAGTCATGCGTTTCTCTACACTTAAGAATCGACCAACACGGTCTCCAAACTGCGTGTGGAATTGAGACAAGAACGCTTCATCACTCAATGCCAGCAACGGCGCAATGTAGGCCTGTTCACCAGTCCAAACCAAGGAAAAATCTCGCTCCCCATTAGGTAGCAGCGCCATCGGCCCATTTGCAGTGAAGCGCTCATAAGCAATATGGTTGTGTGGAAGCTCAGTCCGCACTTTTGTGATGAGCGCATCATGCCCATATTCTTTGGTCACCCGTTTTAAGCCTACAATCGTCTCAAGGCTGCGCCCACCATCTGCCAGCACAGCAAGCGCAGTAGCCATCTGCTGGGATTTCTCATGCCGCTGATATATCACAGTCGCCTGCTCTGTATCATGTGTAATAGATTTCACCTGAGCTTCATCTATAAAGCGAACATGGGCGGATCGGCTGACCTGTGCCCCCAGCGCGGCGCAAAGCGCTCCGTAAGACAAGACGTACCCAAGCGCATCTTGCCCGTAATCACAAGCATGGAGCAGACTGCGCCCAATACTGCCTTTTTGTGAGATGTGTATCGTCTCAATCGCGGTCGCTTGGGGCTCCAGCAATGGCCACACCCCCAATTTTTCCAATATCTTCCTTGTACCATAGGATAGCGCCAATGCCCGTGTGTCCTGATCAGCAGCCCCCTTCTTGCGCGCCTCCAGCAAAACACTAGCGACCCCTTGTTGAGCCAGCAACAGTGACAGCACTAGCCCCACCGGCCCACCGCCAACAACAATTATCGCTTGCGTATCAGACATTTTTTTTCATCACACTTTCAATTTCCGACACAGTTTTAGGCGCAGCCACGGTCATGATCTCAGCGCCAGATTCGGTCACCAAAGCGTCATCTTCGATGCGTATGCCGATATTCCAAAAATGCTCTGGCACATTCTCAGCCGGGCGAATGTAACAACCCGGCTCAACGGTAAGCACCATCCCTGCCTCTAGCTTGCGCCATGTTCCAGACTGCTGTTTGTATTCGCCTGCATCATGCACATCCAGCCCTAGCCAATGGCCGGTGCGGTGCATATAGAACTGACGATAAGCCCCACTTTCAAGCACAGCTTCTTTGCTACCATGACATAACTTGAGATCAATAAACCCTTGCACTAAGACGTCAAGCGCCGCGTCGTGCGGGGAGTTCCAGTGATGGTCTGGGTTGATCTTGTCAATCGCCGCCGTCTGCGCTGCCAAGACCAACTCATAAATGTCCTTCTGCACGGCACTGAATTGCCCATTCACTGGGAAAGTACGTGTAATATCAGACGCATAGCCATCTAGCTCACAACCCGCATCTATCAACACCAAATCACCGTTCTTGAGCACACCATTGTTTGCATTGTAATGTAAAGTACACGCATTCGAGCCTCCTGCGACAATGCTGGTATAAGCTGGGGCTTGTGCCCCCCTGCGGTAGAACGCATGTAAAAACTCAGCTTCTAGCTCGTACTCCATCATGCCCGGTTTCACCTTTTGCATAGCACGCCGATGCGCATCGGCTGCGATGATGGCTGAGCGACGCATCAAGTCGACTTCATAAGCTGATTTGTATAGCCGCATCTCATCAACTAATTGCCTGACATCCTGCACCCCTCTGGAAGCAAAAACACCTGAACGCACCTGTGCTCTCACCTGATTCATCCACCCAGTCACACGCACATCCCAAGCAGGATCAGCTCCTAGGGAGTAAAACAACTGTTTCTGATTGGCGAGTAATTTTAGCATCCACTCATCCAGTTGCTGAATGCTATAGGCGGCATCCACACCATACTCCGCTTTAGCCGCCTCTGGTCCATAACGGAAGCCATCCCAGATTTCGCGCTCTACGTCTTTATCACGACAAAATAGAATCGTCTTGTTTTCTTCCCCCACAATCAGCACCAATAAGGCCTCAGGCTCCTTAAACCCACTCAGATAATAAAAATAACTGTCAAATCGATATGGATAATGACTGTCACGGTTACGAATCACCTCTGGCGCTGCCGGGATGATGGCAACCCCAGAACCCATCTTGGACATCAACTTTTGACGACGTTGGACAAATTCATTGATATGAGCAGTCATGATGAGGCCTTTAAACTAGCGTCCAACTCACGCAAACGCTCCGGTGTGCCGACATCATGCCAAACCCCTTGATAATGCTGGGCAGAGACTTTATTTGCCGCGATTGCGTCTCTTAACAAGGGCGCCAATCTAGCGGACTCCCCACGCTTAATCCCTTCGAACAAAACTGGATGATAAACGCCAACGCCGGAAAAAGTCAGTTTTTGCGCGCCATCCGTGAGAATCCGCCCCGCTTCGAAGGCAAAATCACCTTGTAAATGTTGCGGAGGATTGCTAATCAGCATGAGATGCGCAACATTTCCGGGGCTCAAATGCAGATCAGAAAAACCCATATCGGTGAACACATCCCCATTCACGACTAGGAATGGCGCATCCCCCAGCAAAGGCAGGGCATTGGCAATGCCACCCGCAGTTTCTAACGCAGTACCTTCAGGAGAATATTGTATATGCACATTCCATCGCGAACCGTCCCCCAGCAACTCCTCAATCTGCCCCCCCAGATGGGCATGGTTGATGACGATTTCCTGAATCCCTGCCTGTGCCAACCGCTCCAAATGCCAAACAATGAGCGGCTTGCCCCCCACTGGGAGCAATGGCTTAGGGGTATGGTCAGTCAATGGTCGCATCCGCTCCCCACGACCAGCAGCCAAAATCATCGCCCTCATAGCTTCAATAGCTTTTTATAATCTGCATCTGGGTGCTGATCCGCACCAGTGAGCGCATCCAGCAAATGTAGCATCGGTCGCAATTCGACATAACGCTCACACACCCGACGCAGATAATGCATGACCAAAGGCATGTCTTTCAAATATCCAGCTTTACCATCGCGGTAATAGAGCCGGGCAAAGATCCCCAGCACTTTGATATGTCGCTGCGCCCCCATGTACTCAAAATCACGGTAGAACTCGCTAAAGTCATCCTGTAACGGCAAGCCCGCTTTTCGTGCAGCCTGCCAATATCGCACCACCCAGTCAATGACATGCTCCTCCTCCCAGCCGATATAAGCATCCTTCAGCAAGGACACAAGGTCATAAGTCACGGCCCCGTAAACAGCGTCCTGGAAGTCAAGAATTCCCGGATTGTTCTCTGAAATCAGCATCAAATTCCGCGAGTGATAGTCACGGTGCACATAGACCTGAGGCTGCACCAGAATATTCTTGCTCAGCAACTCAAATGTCTTTTTCAGCACTGCCTGCTGTTTTTCATCCAGCGTCACTTTCAAATGCTGGGCGACATACCAATCGGGAAAAAGTTGCATCTCGCGTTCTAATAACGCCGCATCGTAGTCAGGCAGGACGTTGGATTTGCTTGCCAATTGCAACTGAATCAAAGCCATATTGGCATCATGATAGAGGTGCGGGGCAGTCTGCTGATTCAGCTGGCTGAGATAAGTGACATCGCCCAAATCACTCAGAAGCAAGAACCCATTCTGCAAATCCTGAGCCAGCACTGCCGGCACATGCATACCAGCACCTGCAAACAACTTAGCAACGCGGACAAAGGGCTCACAATTTTCGTGCGCTGGAGGTGCATCCATGGCGATTCGCGTTACGCCGTCTGCTAAATGCACTCTGAAATAGCGCCTAAAACTCGCATCTGCCGATGCAACCGTCAACTTAAACTCCGAATGGTTCAGAGTGCCAGCCAACCAGTCGACAAGCTGCTGCTGCCTAGTATCATGTTGATTATCGTTCACGCCTATCTTTCTATCTTCCAGAGCCTAAGGAAGCACTGGTTAAATCCTCATGCCGGATAAGCATGATGTTCACTCCCCAACTGCCGTTGCAGTAGACCCACTTGCGATTTATTGATTGCAAAAAGGTGCATTTTGTGAGATTTTATCACCGATAAATTAAAACCGTTTGCCTATTAAACTGTGTACTCCGACACCGCACAATACTCTCTACCCGTTTCGATGGTAACTGCATGCTAAGAAATCGTTTCTCAGCGGGCATCTTGAGCATGCTGTTAATGTGGTGCCACGGGCTACAAGCCGCCGAACCTCCAAGCATCAATCTCAGCCAAGCAGAGCTCAATGAGACCGAAGGTATCATCATCTCTGGCGATAAACTTGAGTTACATCTGGACAGAAAGATGCGCTCTATCGGCAATGCATCCATCCGTCGTGGCAACCAGGATATCTTTGGCGACACGATCGAATATGACTTTCAGAATGATGAACTACATGCGACAGGCAACGCACGCATCGAGCTGGGTGATGCAAAACTTACTGGGCCAGAGCTACGCATGCGCCTCTCCGAGAACATTGGCGAAATGCGGGATGCATCTATCAGCCTGAAAAAACGCAGTGCGCCAGTCGGTAGCATGGGCGCATCTAGCACTGGAACACTCACACGACAGTTAGGACATTTGCCACCAAGTCAGCAGACTGGCAACAACAGTGCGCTAGCCATTGCCAATTATCACGATGCAATTTCTGATGACGCCTCACAGACAACAAACGCCCGCGGCGATGCAAAAGCGATCTTTTTTGAAGGGCAGGACAAAAAACGTCTGACAGGCGCCCGCTATACCACTTGCGCCCCCAATGTCGACGACTGGTATATCAAAGCCAGCGAAATCGAGATTAACGACTACACCGACTCAGGCACAGCAAAGAACGCATACATCGAATTCAAGGGAATGCCACTGCTCTACACGCCTTGGATGAATTTCTCATTCAGCACCCAGCGCAAAAGCGGTCTTTTGGCACCCACTATCGGCAGCACCAGCCGCAGCGGTTTCGAAGTGCTAACCCCTTTCTATTGGAACATCTCTCCCAACATGGACGCCACCTTAGCAGCCCGCGCACTCAGTAAACGAGGGGTGCAATTACAGGGGGAGTTCAGATATCTGGATGAAAGCTTTAATGGCATCGACAATGTTGAGTATCTGCCTGGCGACAGCCTTGCTCACGCCGACCGCTACTATGCCAATCTCAAACATCAGCATCAATTAGGCAAAGGCTGGTCTGCTGGGTACAACTTAGAAAAAGTGTCCGACAATCAATACTTCTCAGAGCTTTCCACGCGCATCACAACCACCAGCCGCATCAACTTACCACAACAATTTAATGTGAATTATGGTAACGAGAACTGGCAGTTCAATGCTTTGGCGCAAAAATTCCAGACTCTAGATGGCGTCTCTTATCCTTATGAGCGTCTTCCGCAATTAACGCTGAATGGCAACCAGTATTATGGTGACTTGAATGTCAATTTATATACCCAAATGGTCACTTTCGACACCAGCAACAACGCCCCCACTAGACCGACAGGTACACGTTTTACCGCCTACCCTAGCATTAGCGTACCGTTTAAAACACCTTATGGTTATGCAACCGGCAAACTCGGTCTTCACCACACCCGCTACAGCCTGAACCATGTCGACAATGATTTAGAATCGCAACAACGCACTCTGCCGATATTCAGTCTAGACAGTGGTATTTACCTTGATCGCGAATTCGACATCGCCAACAGAGCCTACACACAAACGCTGGAGCCGCGTCTATTCTATGTCTACATCCCCAATAAAAACCAGTCTGACATCCCCATTTTTGATTCGGGTAAGAGTGACTTGAACTTTGGCTCACTGTTCAATGAAAACCAGTTCACAGGCAATGACCGCATCAACAATGCCAACCAATTAAGTTTCGCATTGACCACCCGCTTTATTGAAGGAAGCACTGGCATCCAAAGACTGTCTGCATCCATCGGGCAACGCTACCATTATGCCGATCAGAAAGTAGCCATCGATTACAACAATCCAGATGCCTTTAGAAAACAAAACAGCTCTGACATCATTGCGAGTCTGACCACCTATCTCAAGAGCACTTGGAATATCGACGCATTCTGGCAATACAACACCGATGACTCTTCCGCTGTGCGCACCACTTTGTCCAGTCGCTACAACCCGGAACCAGGTAAAACTCTCAATTTGAGCTACAGCTATCGACGCGACCTGATCGACCAATTTGACATCTCTGGCCAATGGCCATTGGGTAGAGGCTGGTATGGTATCGGCCGCACCAACTACTCTATGCGTGAAAACCGCATCATCGAGGCACTTGCCGGGCTAGAATACGATGCAGGCTGCTGGCAAGCACGCTCTGTACTCCAGCGCGTAAGTACCGCAACGGCAGATGCCAACTATGCTCTATTCTTCCAACTTGAGCTCGGCGGGCTCGCATCCATTGGGGCCAACCCACTGGCAGTAATCAAACGCAATATCCCAGGCTATGTCGGCTCAGGTCTTATTCCCGACACCTATCAACAACCTTATTACGAGTAACTATGCTACGCTTTTCGATTAAACTCCTATTGTATTCTTTATTGACACTGACTCATTGTGGCGTTCACGCAGCCGAGGTGACCAAGATGGACCGTATCGTCGCCATCGTGGACCAGGCCGTCATCACAGAGCAAGAACTGGAAGGGCGAATCCGCACCGTCACTGCACAGCTCACCAAACAAGGGACAGAACTTCCACCAGACAATGTCCTGCGCAAACAAATCTTGGAGCGCTTGATCTCCGACACACTGCAATTACAATACGCGGCGCAAACTGGCCTAAAAGTAGATGACAATCAATTAGATAGAACCATTGAGCGCATCGCAGAACAAAATCAGATGTCACTCACAGAATTCAGCAATGCGCTCGCCAAGGATGGCATTGCCATGCGCAAATTCAGGGCCGACATTCGCAATGAGATTACCCTGGCGCGGCTACGTGAACGCGAAGTCGAAAGTCGGGTCAATGTCACAGAGTCTGAAATTGATAATTTCTTAACCACACAATCCGCAATCAAGGACAATCAGGACGAATATGAAATATCGCACATTCTAATTCGCACCCCGGAAGAAGGTGCGCCTGAAGATATCCAAAGAGCCAAGATAAAAGTGGATGAAGCCATCAAAGCATTAAAAGAAGGCAACAATTTTTCTAAGGTATCTGCGAGCTTCTCGGATGCGCCTAACGCACTGGAGGGCGGGAACATTGGCTGGAAAACCAGCGCACAGATCCCCGTGCTATTTTTAGATGCTTTGAAAACCATGCAAACAGGTGAGATCTCTTCACCACTCCGCAGTCCAAACGGCTTTCACATTCTAAAACTCACTAACAAACGTGGCGGCAGCTCCCCCCTATTGATCGAACAGACGCATGCTCGTCACATTCTGATTAAGCTGTCTGAGATCGCCTCTGAAAAAGAGGGGAAACAGAAGATGGAGGGCATTAAGGAGCGATTGGACAATGGTGAAAAATTCGAAACATTGGCTCGCCAGTTCTCAGAAGATAGCACAGCATCCAATGGTGGCGATCTGGGCTGGGTCAATCCTGGAGATACTGTTCCCCAGTTTGAGCAAGCCATGAATGCACTAAAAGATCAGCAGATTAGTGAGCCCGTTCGTAGCCCTTTTGGCTGGCATATCATTCAAGTTCTGGAGCGACGTAAACAAGACATGAGTAAAGAAGCTGCCCGACTCAAGGCTCGTCAGGAAATCCGTGCTAGAAAAGGAGAGGAAGCCTACCAAGACTGGATCAGAGAATTGCGTGACCGTGCATTTGTAGAGCTAAGACTAGAAGACAAGTTTTAACTAAAAGATCATGCCTCCATCAACACGCATTGCTGTCACCGCTGGCGAGCCAGCAGGTATCGGCCCTGATTTATGTACCATGCTGGCTCACCATCCATTGGATGCGGAAGTAGTCGTCATTGGCGACCGTGATATGCTTCAGACACGAGCAGAGCAGCTGGGTCTCAATATCCGCATCAGAGCCTTCGACACGCACCCCCCTTTGATGCACGCTGGGGATGGCACGGTCACGGTGCTGCATCAACCGCTCAAAGAGCCCGCTCACGCAAGACAGTTGAATGCTAACAACGCCCAATATGTGTTAAAGACACTGGAAACAGCAGCAACAGGCTGCCTTCACCGCCACTTTAACGCCATGGTAACCGCCCCAGTCCATAAGGGCATTATCAATCAAGCCGGCTTCTCCTTCAGTGGGCACACCGAATTTCTAGCCGAACTCACTGGCACCCCCCAAGTCGTGATGATGCTGGTTGGCGGCGGAATGCGTGTTGCCCTCGCCACCACACACCTGCCACTTAAAGAGGTTCCTCAGGCCATTACTCAAGACAGCTTGATTGCCACCATTCGTATCCTGCATCAAGACATGGTCAGCAAATTCGGCATCCACAATCCCCGCATACTCGTTGCGGGTCTTAACCCCCATGCAGGCGAAGATGGCTATCTAGGACGTGAGGAAATCGAAACTATCGACCCTGTGCTCGCCCGACTGAGAAATGAAGGGATGAATCTGATCGGCGCGCTTCCGGCCGACACCTTGTTTGCTAAACACCATCTAAAAAATGCCGATGCGGTGCTGGCCATGTACCATGACCAAGGTCTACCAGTGCTAAAACACGCCAGCTTTGGTGGCGGAGTGAATATCACCTTAGGCTTACCTATCATTCGCACTTCAGTTGACCACGGCACGGCACTGAATTTAGCAGGCAAAGGCAACATTGACATTGGTAGCATGCTGGCAGCTATTGGGCTGGCCATTGACTTATCAAACGCAAAAAGCACCCCATGAAGCATATCGCTAAAAAAAGATTTGGGCAGAACTTTCTTACAGATCAAGGCATTATATCCAGCCTTGTGGATGCAATATCGCCTCAGCAAGATGACTCGATGGTAGAAATCGGCCCAGGTCTGGGCGCACTGACCAAGCCACTCCTGCAAAAACTCAACCTTCTTCATGTCGTTGAGGTAGACCGCGACATCATTGACTGGATGCAACAGGAGTACAAAAAAAACAGCGTCGTCATACATAACTCCGACGCACTCAAGTTTGACTTCTCTAAACTGGGTAATCGCATCCGGGTAGTGGGCAATCTACCGTATAACATTTCCACTCCCATCCTGTTTCATTTGCTTGATAATGTGCAAGCTGTCACTGACATGCACTTTATGTTACAAAAAGAAGTGGTCGAACGCATGGTCGCATCTCCTTCAACTCCAGCATATGGAAGACTGAGCGTGATGCTACAATACCGGCTACAAATGGAGTATCTTTTCACGGTACCCCCTGAAGCGTTTGACCCCGCGCCTAAGGTCGAATCTGCATTTGTCCGTTGCGTTCCCTTTGTCTCCATGCCAGTAATTGCAAAAGACGAGGCTCTGTTGGCGCAGGTGGTAACAGCCGCATTTGGTCAGCGTAGAAAGACCCTGCGCAATACGCTAAAAGATTTTCTGAAGGATGATGACTTTGCTGCGCTGAATCTAGACTCTCAGTTGCGCGCCGAGAATCTGAGCGTGGCAGATTTTGTGACCATTACCAACCATTTAGCAAGTTGAATATCGCAAGCCCTTTTCATTTCAAATATAATTCTATAATTCAAATCATCCAAAATTTAGGAACATTGTTATGCGTATCATCCTACTTGGCGCACCTGGCGCAGGCAAAGGCACTCAAGCGACCCATTTACGTGAAAGATTCAATATCCCGCAAATTTCAACTGGTGACATGTTGCGCGCTGCCGTCAAAGCCGGTACACCACTGGGGCTGGAAGCAAAATCCCATATGGACAGTGGCGGCTTAGTACCGGATGCGGTCATTATTGGTTTGGTAAGCGAGCGTATCAAAGAAGCTGACTGTTCGAACGGCTTCCTGTTTGATGGTTTTCCACGCACGATCCCACAAGCCGAAGCCATGAAAAATGCCGGTGTGGGCATTGATTATGTCGTTGAAATCGACGTGCCGGATGAAGCGATTGTGGAGCGCATGAGTGGTCGTCGCTCACACCCTACCAGCGGTCGTACTTATCACATCAAATTCAACCCGCCTAAAGTGGCTGGTAAAGATGATATCACTGGCGATGACCTCGTACAGCGTGATGACGACAAGGAAGAGACCGTAAAGAAACGCCTTGAGGTCTACCACAGCCAAACTAAACCCTTGGTCAAATATTATGTGGACTGGGCCAACAGCGGTGAAACCGGCGCACCCAAACATGTATTTGTGAATGGTATTGGCGACATGAATGTAATCAGAGACAACATCTTTTCTGCCATGATTTAAAGTCGCCGTTAATTAAAGGCCTGGTTATCAGGCCTTTTTTCTTTTACTCAAGCCATAACAGCACAAGGAATATCTAGGCTTCGGTATAATCTCACTATTCATTTACCCCCCAAAGATCACTTATGCAACAGCAATACCCATTCAAAGAAGTTGAACAATCGGTCCAAGCCTACTGGGAAAGCCATCATACGTTCGCAGCAACCGAGCAGTCTGACAAACCCAAGTATTACTGCCTATCCATGTTCCCATATCCCAGCGGCCGGTTACATATGGGGCACGTGCGCAATTACACCATTGGTGATGTACTCAGCCGTTTTCATAAGATGAAAGGCTACAACGTGATGCAACCAATGGGTTGGGATGCCTTTGGATTGCCTGCTGAAAATGCAGCCATCAAGAACAATACTGCACCGGCAAAATGGACTTACCAGAATATCGAGCACATGAAAGCACAGCTCAAACAGCTTGGTCTTGGAATCGACTGGCGGCGTGAAGTCACGACCTGCAAACCGGAATATTACAAATGGGAGCAGTGGTTATTCACTGAGTTGTTTAAAAAGGGGCTCATCTACAAAAAGACTTCAACCGTCAACTGGGATCCTATAGATGGTACCGTGCTGGCTAACGAACAAGTGATTGATGGTCGAGGCTGGCGCAGCGGTGCCTTGGTAGAGAAGCGTGACATTCCGCAATACTTCATGAAAATTACCGCCTACGCGGAAGAATTACTCAGCGATTTGGATAAGCTGGATGGCTGGCCTGAGCAGGTTAAAACCATGCAACGCAACTGGATCGGCAAGAGCTACGGCTGTGAAGTGGAGTTCCCTATCGTAGGCCAGGCAGGCAACCTCAAAGTCTATACGACTCGCCCTGACACCTTGATGGGGGCCACTTATGTCGCGGTGGCTGCTGAACATCCATTAGCAACCCTAGCGGCTGGCAACAACCCTGCCCTGGCAGAGTTTGTCGCCGAATGCAAACGTGGCAGTGTGGCAGAAGCCGACATTGCCACCGCTGAGAAAAAAGGCATGGCGACAGGGCTGTTCGTCACACATCCGCTCAATGGCGAGCAGTTGCCGGTTTGGGTAGCAAACTACGTGCTTGCAAGCTATGGTGAGGGTGCAGTGATGGCTGTTCCTGCACATGATGAGCGCGATTTCGAATTCGCCTCTAAATATCAACTGCCCATCAAAACCGTCATCCAGCATACCGAGATTAAGACACTTCCCATGACCGAGCACGGCGTTTTATTTAACTCTGGTGAATTTGACGGCTTGGATTTTGATGGCGCTAGCGCTTCGATTGCCTCGGCTTTATCTGCCAAAGGTCTAGGCAAGCGTCGCACCCAATTCCGTCTGCGTGATTGGGGCGTGTCCCGTCAGCGCTATTGGGGCTGCCCGATCCCAATTATTCACTGTCCGAGCTGTGGTGAAGTGCCTGTACCAATCGAACAGTTACCCGTCATACTCCCAGAGGATGTAGTGATGGACGGTGTCGGTTCGCCGATCAAAAAGGATCCAAATTTTTACGAAACCTCTTGTCCAACCTGCGGAGGTCATGCGACACGCGAAACCGACACACTAGATACATTCTTCGAATCTTCCTGGTACTTTGCCCGCTATGCCAGCTTTGACAGCACCAATACCATGGCAGACGAACGTGCGAATTACTGGCTACCGGTTGATCAATACGTAGGCGGTATTGAACACGCCATTCTGCACTTACTCTATGCGCGTTTTTTCAACAAGCTCATGCGTGATGCGAGACTCATTAACAACGATGAGCCTTTTACCAACCTGCTCACTCAGGGCATGGTGCTGAAAGATGGCTCTAAGATGAGCAAATCGAAAGGCAATACCGTTGATCCGCAAGAGCTAATCGACACCTATGGTGCAGATACGGCGCGTTTGTTCATGATGTTTGCTGCACCGCCAGAGCAAAGCCTAGAGTGGGCTGACAGCGGCGTTGAGGGCGCACACCGTTTCTTGAAGCGCCTGTGGAAAGCAGTGTTTGACCATGTAGCGCTTGGCACCGCGACTGCTTACACACAAGGTGAGTTAAATGCTGAATTAAAAAATCTGCGCAGACAACTACACCTGACCATTGAAAAAGTCGCCGATGATTACGGCCGTCGCCATAGCTTCAATACCGCCATTTCATCAGTGATGGAATTGATGAATGCGCTGGCAAAAATTGAAGGTCGTGATGAGATCACTCGACAGATTCGACAAGAGGCGCTACAAAACGTCGCACTGTTGCTGTACCCAATCGTACCTCATATCTGCCAAGCCATCTGGGCCGAACTTTGCCCAGGCAGCTCCATGTTGGATACCGGCTGGCCTGTCGCTGATCCTGTTGCCATGGTTCAGGACACCGTCGAATACGTCATCCAAATCAATGGTAAGTTACGTGGCAGCATGACTACGGCAAAAACAGAAACCCAGGAAAACTTGGAAAAGCTTGCTCTCGTACAGCCCTGCGTACAGAAATTTATTGAAGAAAACATGTCTGTGCGTAAAATCATTATCGTACCGAACAAACTCATTAACATCGTCGTTGGATAAATCATGAACAACATGTTCCTGCCAGTAAGCTATCGCAACCACATCATGGTGTGGCTACTTCTGATGGCTCTGTTTTTGTCCTCATGTGGCTTTCACTTGCGCGGACAAGCCGATTTGGCATTCAAGCAACTATTTATCCAAGGCAGCACACTGAGCATTAACAGGGACCTGAAACGGAGCTTCAAGACCAATGGCATCAATATCATCGATAGCACTGAGCAGGCTGATTTGCTACTGGAGCTTATGGGTGAGTCCTATGAAAAGCGCATTTTGTCATTGAGCGGTGGCGGCTTGGTGCGTGAATATGAACTCAACTATCGTGTTAACTTCAGAACCCGCACACCAGACAGCGCCACTTGGAGCGATGTCCAAACGATCCAAGTACGTCGTGATTTCTCCTATGACGACAAGGTGTTACTGGGAAAAGCAGAAGAAGAAACCAGGTTGAATACCGACATGAAGAACGACGCCATCCATGAAATGCTACGCCGCTTGGCAACGATCAAGCCCGGCAAAAAAGCCGTGAAATAATGTTGTCGACATGCGACTGACCCAAGCCCAACTTCACGACCACCTGAACCTTGGGTTAAAAAATGTTTATGTATTGGTCGGCGACGAACCTCTGGCTCAGCGCGAATGTCTGGACATGATTCGTGCAGCGGCCAAGCAACAAGGCTTTGATGAACGCAGTAGCTTCACTGTAGAGCGTAACTTCAATTGGCAGCAGATACAGAATTACGGCCAATCCATTTCACTATTTGCCAGTCGCCGCTTGCTGGAACTCAACATTCCCAATGGCAAACCCGGGGTTGAAGGCGGGAAAGTATTGTCTTCACTGGCCAAACAAGGCTTGCCAGACACCACGATCGTCATCACTCTTCCGGCACTTGAGCGAGAGGCAAAAAACAGTGCATGGTATTCAGCCCTGGAGCGACATGCGCATGTGATAGCGCTTAACGAAATTGAGATTCAACAACTACCCAAATGGATTGCAACCCGGCTGGCTCAGCAAGGACAACACGCCAGTCAAGCAACTTTGGAGTTTATTGCAGACCAGGTTGAAGGCAATCTGCTGGCCGCTAATCAGGAAGTCCAGAAACTGGGGCTTTTGTACCCACAGGGCGAACTGACTGATGCGGCCGTACGTGAAGCAGTGCTGAACGTATCCCGCTACGATGCTTTTCAATTAGGCGAGGCCGTACTAACCGGCGATGAGGAACGAACGGTACGCATCCTGCAAGGCTTGCAGGATGAAGGTGAACATGCTGTTGCGGTCATGAACCCTTTGATGTGGGCGTTACGACCTCTGGTGCGCCTAAAACTTGCACAACTGCGCGGCGAGAATCTAGAAAATGCAATGAGCAGTGCACGCCTCTATGGCGAACGACAGACGCTGTCTAGGCAAGCACTGACCCGTTTGAATCTGCGCCAACTAGAATCGGCACTACAGAAACTAGCCGATATAGACAAAATGGCCAAAGGAGTTCTGATGGGGAACGCTTGGCTTGAGCTCTCCAGACTCTGTTTTGGGCTGGCTAAAATCCGTGGTCGTAAAAGTTAACCAACTTCGACACCTTTTGTGGCGTAATATATACGGAGACCACCTTTCAAGAGGAACATGATATATGAACATTCAACACTATATGGAAAATATTGGGATCGCCGCCAGAGATGCTTCTCGGCTGATGGCGAGTGCCGATACCAAAACCAAGAATCTGGCACTTAAGCATATTGCACATGCTATCTTGCGTGAGCAGGCGACCTTACTGGCTGCCAATCAAAAGGATCTTGACGCGGCTCGCATCAGTGGCTTAGATGAAGCTCTCCTAGACCGATTAACCCTGACAGAGAAAGCCGTCCATACCATGGCAGAGGGATTGCACCAAATCGCCAACCTTGCTGATCCAATTGGTGAAATGAATCATTTCAAGTATCGGCCTAGTGGCATCCAAGTCGGACAAATGCGTGTACCCTTGGGCGTAATCGGCATCATTTATGAAGCGCGCCCTAACGTGACGGTTGACGCGGCCGGTCTGTGCATCAAATCAGGCAATGCCGCCATTTTACGTGGCGGCTCTGAAGCTATTCATTGCAATCAGGCGCTTGCCAAGCTTGTTCACGAAGGGCTACTGGCAGCCAACCTGCCTACGGCCGCGGTGCAAGTAGTGGAAACAACGGATCGAGCCGCGGTTGGCGAGCTGATTACCATGAAAAAATACGTCGATGTGATCGTACCGCGTGGTGGCAAGGGACTGATTGAGCGCATCTCGGATGAAGCGAGGATTCCCGTCATCAAACATCTAGATGGAAATTGTCATGTCTACATTGATGATGATGCCGACTTTGATAAAGCGCTACGCATCCTTGAGAACAGCAAGACGCAACGCTTAGGTACATGCAACACTGCAGAGTCGATGCTTATCGCGCGTGGCGTTGCCCCGACCATGTTGCCAAAACTCGCCGCCATGCTCATCTCGCATGGGATTGAGATTCGCGGCTGTCCGGAAACCATGACTCTGGTACCAGAAGCTAAACATGCCAGTTATGAAGATTACTATACCGAGTATCTTGCCGCCATTATCTCATGCAAGGTCGTGGACGGTTTGGAGGAGGCCATTGCACATATCAACCACCACTCCTCTCAGCATACTGAGTCCATCGTGACGGAAAACTATACTAAAGCACGTCAGTTCCTGCGTGAAGTTGACTCCAGTAGCGTCATGGTGAACGCATCCACGCGCTTTGCCGATGGCTTTGAGTACGGCTTGGGCGCCGAAATTGGCATCTCCACCGACAAACTCCATGCCCGTGGCCCAGTCGGCCTAGAAGGGTTGACCTCACTGAAGTATGTCGTACTGGGTGATGGGCACGTTCGCACCTAAGATCGCAGCGATCTTCTCGCAGAGGCAATGTTGAAAGCAATTGGCATTCTTGGCGGCACGTTTAATCCGATTCACTTCGGGCATCTGCGCATGGCACAAGAGCTTGCAGATGCCTTGCAGTTTGACGAAATCCGCTTTATTCCCGCGGCGAGTCCACCACACAAAAACACCCCTACCATCAGCGCAGAGCATCGCGCTGCCATGGTACGCCTGGCGATTGCAGGCAACCCTGTTTTTAGTTGCGACGAACGTGAGCTGCATCGAAACGGTGCCTCGTATAGCATAGACACCCTGCAAAGCCTGCGCGCAGAGCTAGGGGCGCAAGCTAGCATCACCCTGTTTATGGGCAGCGACGCATTTACAAAATTCGACACTTGGCACCGTTGGCAGGAGATTATCCAGTACTGCCATATTGCACTGGTACAAAGACCACACGCGCATCAGGACAATCTACCCAAGGTGCTGGAACCCTTTCTGCACAAACATTACACTAAAAACAGCGACGATCTGCACACTGCGCCAGCTGGCTATGTCACCATGCGCCAAATCACTGCATTGGAGATCTCATCCACGGCGATTCGCACCTTGTTTGAACAAGGTTGCTCTGCGCGCTACTTGATGCCAGACAGTGTCATTGATTATATTCAAAAATGTCAACTTTATCGTCCATAGCACGTTGGTGGCATTGGGGCTTAATCAATACACGAGATACTCAAAATGACATTTAACGCATCCCAAAGAACAAAAAAACTTCAAGTAGCCGTCATCATGGCTGCCATTACCAGCCTAGTCATTGCCTGCGGGGTCAATCCCGTTACAAAAAAACATGAGCTGCAACTCGTCTCAGAAGCTCAGGAAATCTCCATCGGTACAAAAAATTACGCACCTACACGCCAGTCACAGGGGGGGGATTATGTACTCGACCCAGAGCTCACCGCTTATGTGCAAAGCATTGGCAAGAGGCTTGCAGCAGTATCAGATCGGCAACTACCCTACGAATTTATCATACTGAATGATTCATTGCCCAATGCATGGGCAATGCCAGGCGGCAAAATTGCCTTCAATCGCGGTCTACTGTACGAACTGAATAGTGAAGCGGAATTGGCCGCCGTCATGGGTCACGAGATGGTACACGCGGCCGCACGGCATGGCGCTAAGAGCATGGAGCGCGGCATCCTACTGCAAGGCGCCATGATTGCCGTTGGCACCGGTGCGCAGAATGCAGATTACGCCAATCTGATCGTCGGCGGTGCGCAAGTCGGGGCACAAATGATCAGTAGCAAATATGGTCGAGATGCAGAGGGTGAATCTGATCTCTATGGCATGCAATACATGAAAAAGGCCGGATACGACCCAACCGCCGCAGTCACCTTGCAAGAAACCTTCGTCCGGCTCAGTGAAGGCCGCAAAAGCAACTTCATTGAAGGGCTATTTGCCAGCCACCCACCGTCACAAGAAAGGGTAGATGCCAACAAAAAAACACTGGCACAAGTGGGTGCGGGCGGTGAGTGGGGAAAGGAAATCTACGTACAAAAGACCGCTAAACTCCAAGCCACACGCCCTGCATACAAAGCCTATGATAACGCAGTCAAGGCATTCCGAGATAAGGACTATGAGAAGGCAAGTTCATTAGTCAAACAAGCCATCGCCATCGAGCCGCGCGAAGCACGCTTTCAGGAACTATTAGGAGATATCGCTCTGACACAAAAAAAGAATACTGAAGCATTGGCGTTTTATGATAAAGCCATCAAAATGCAGTCGAATTACTTTAAACCGCATGTGCAAAGTGGTATCGCTCTATTTAATATGGGGAAAAAAGAGGAGGCAGAGCCTTTTCTTAAACGCGCCAATGAGTTGCTGCCAACGGCACCCGGTCATGCCCTGCTAGGTCAGATTGCGGAAGAACGCGGTGATGTCAATCTCGCGTTGCAACACTACCAGATGGCGGCCGGCTCTAATTCAGACATAGGTAAAGATGCGATTGTCCGTGCCGTGCGCTTAGACCTGCCACGCAACCCCGCAAAATATATTAAAACAGCCACACAGGCAGATGGTGCAGGAAATCTGTTTGCAGTAGTGCAGAATGAAACGGCCGTGCACATTTCACGGGTTCAAGTGCGGGTGGTGAAATACGATGCCAAAACTGGGCGCGCTGTTGGCCAGAGCAGTCCTTTGCTGATTGACAGTATTGCCCCCAGCAAGCGTGGTCAGATTGCGGTAGGTGAACACATTAAGTCACCCAAAGAGTTACAACTATATAAAGTGATTATTGAGGCGGCTGAATTAAACCGGTAAATCAAACTCTGGATTTTCTTGCCATCGAACGACGCTAAGGCAAGGCGCCGAGACACGTCGCTGAAGACTCGCTAAATTTTCAGTAAACATCGGCATGTCGGGATCGATTTGGTTTGCCACCCAGCCAGCTAGTGTTAAGCCGCGAGCCCTGATGGCCTCTACCGTCAGCAAAGCATGATTGATGCATCCCAAACGCATCCCCACCACCAAGATTAACGGAAGATTGAGCATCAAAGCCAAATCAGCCAGCGTTTGCGTTGTGTTAATGGGCACCAAAAAACCACCTGCACCCTCCACAATCACCACATCGGCTAACTGTGAGAGCTCATCATAGGCCTGCTTGATGACACCCGTTTCAATCAACACGTTAGCCTGCTCAGCCGCAATATGCGGTGCAATCGCTGGTGAAAAACGGTAAGGATTGATTAAATCTGGCTGAGCATCTAAATTACTGGCGGCAGATAATGCCAGTACATCTTCGTTCGAAAGTTCGCCTTGCTCGCTCAGTTCACAGCCTGATGCAACCGGCTTCATACCAACCGTTCGCAAACCTGCAAGGACGAAGTGCTGAATGAGACCCACAGAAATATAGGTTTTCCCGACATGGGTATCCGTACCGACAACAAAATAGGACCGACTCATGGTTGACGATTTCTAGGTTTGAAGTGTACTGGGGACAGCCCCGCATCTAGAGCCAACGGGTTTTCACCACGCCAGGCATGCGCGTACACTACTTCAAATGTGGCAGGCAGTTTACCATCCTGCCGGAATTGCTCGTAAGCAGCTTCAAGCTTTGAAAAATAGCTACGCCCCATCAACCCTCGTGCACGACCATCAGTGGCATTATGAGCGCCTATGTTTTTCAAATCACGCATCACACTTTTAGCATCATCATAAGTCAGCGTGAATCTTTCCACATCCAGCACCGGCGCACTAAAGCCAGCCCGCACCAGCGCATCGCCAATATCATGCATGTCAATAAAACGACTCACACTTGTGTACTCATTGCCACTGGCCACATCAGCCGCGACTCTTAACTCGCGCAGGGTATCCGGTCCAAATGTACTGAACATCAGCAAGCCCTCGGGTTGCAGTACACGGTGAAACTCCTGCAACGCCACATCCAAATCATGACACCATTGAATCGCCAGATTGGACCAAATCAGTCCCGCACTACCCGTGACCAATGGCAAAGCCTCTATATCAGCGCAAAGCAGACTTGGCCTGTTGCATCCTAATAACGACTTGAGTTGCGGCAAGATCCCCTGCCCCATGCGAACTTCCCGTGTCTTCTGCAACATCGGGTAGGCAAAGTCCAAAGAAACCACGAGCGACTGCTCAAATCTATTTTGTAATGTACGGCTCGCTATCCCTGTTCCACAACCTGCATCCAACACCACATGCGGGCTGAGTTTCACCAAGTCTAGACGGTCGATCATCTCCTGACATACCTGCCGTTGCAGAATCGCTGCCGCATCGTAAGTGTCTGCTGCACGGCCAAATGAGACACGGGCACGCGTTTTATCGATACGATAGAGATCATCTGCCATCATAGTTACTGTGCTACTGGCTCAAGAAACTGTACGATAGATTCGATGAATTGGTTTTGATGAGACAAAAACGGAGCATGTGACGCTCCCGACATCACCCGCAAATAGCCAACCGGCAATGTCTGCATCATCCAGTGTGCAGCTTGTACTGGTGCCAGCGTATCTCGATCCCCATGTATGAGCAAGGTGGGTTTTCTCAAATACTCGATTTCCGCTCGAAGATCGGCTTCCAGCAGGATGTTGAGGGCACGGTACAAAGTCTGGGATGTCGGGGTTGGACGCTCCGCAAATTTGTTACGCAATAACTTAACGGTACTTCTAGCGTCATCTGCACCCATGCACTGCAGTGTGAGAAACTGCCCCATCGTCTTGTGATAGTCATCGTTGACACTGTCGGCGAAATTACCAAAGACCTCAGGCTCTATGCCGATATCCCATGTTGACTTGTACTCAACCGTTTCCTCATCAAAACTTCTGTTTACAAAACAAGGCGTAGCGCCCACCAACACTAATCTGCGCACAAGATCAGGAAAATCGAGTGCGATGCGCATCGCCACCTGAGCCCCCAGAGACCAGCCGACAATGTCTGCATGTGCAGGCAATCTTTCGGCAACTTTTTCTGCCAACGCATGCAAATGATACGGCTCAATCGGGCGACTCAGACCCATGCCCGGCAAATCCACGATATGCAACGTGAACAGCTTGCTGAGTTTTTTCACCAGAGGCTGCCACACTGCGCCACTCATCCCCCAGCCGTGAATCAATACCAGATTAGGCCCTGTGCCTATGGTTTCTATATGAATGTTATTCGGTGTCATAAAACACTTTCTGCCTGATGCAGAGCTGAAGTAAGTTGTTTAACATCATCTAAACGATGGGCAGCTGAAAGCGAAATGCGTAATCTTGCTGTACCCACGGGCACGGTAGGCGGACGTATTGCCGGAACCAAAATGCCATGTGTTTGCAAATACTCACTTAACAATAAAGCTTGCTTGTTATCGCCTACCATTAATGGCTGTATGGCCGTATCCGAAGGCATCAGCCGCCAGCGACTAAGTTTGAGATTGTCTCTTAAATACGCAATAAGCTGAAATAGATGCTGACGCAGATCGTCTCCCTGCTCGATCAATCTGACCGATTCAGACAGTGTGGCAGAAAGTGCTGGCGGCGCAGGCGTCGAATAGACATAACTTTTAGCTTTTTGAATCAAGTAATCAATCACCACCTGCTCACCTGCGACAAAAGCGCCCGCCACACCAGCGGCCTTGCCCAAGGTCGCCATCATGATGATGCGTGGCGACTTTAGTTTAAAATGACTCAAACTACCCCTGCCATGCTCGCCCAGCACGCCAAATCCATGAGCATCATCGATGTACAGGTAGGCATCATATCGCTCGCAAAGCGCCAAATAGTCCGGAATGGGCGCTATATCGCCATCCATACTAAATACTGCATCCGCTGCTATCAACTTGTGCTTTGCCGTACTGGCTTGTAGCAATTTTTCCAATGTAGCCACATCGTTATGTGCATAACGGTGAAACTCTGCCAATGAATAATAACCGCCATCGTTCAGGCAGGCATGATTCAATTTATCGGCAAAAATCGCATCCTCGCGCCCCAGCAAAGCACCTAACACGCCGATATTAGCCATATATCCAGTAGAAAAAAGAAGTGCTGCAGGTAATCCCACAAATGCTGCCAGTTGCTTCTCCAGATCGTCGTGATAACGATGATGTCCGGTCACCAGGCCAGATGCTCCACTGCCCACACCAGATGCGCCTGCAGCCTGCTGCATCGTTGAGATCAATTTAGGGTGATTAGCCAAACCCAGATAATCATTACTACAAAACGAAAGGTATGGTTTCTGATTAGCTACAATATGCTCAGCCTGCGGAGAATCCAGCAGACGCCTCTGCCGCAGCAAACCATCGCGGCTACGCTGATCAAGTTCTTGTTGTAAAGCAGTCAACATCTCTGGGTTAAACCTTGTTAATCCCCAGTTTGGCAAACAATTGCCGATCACTGTCAGCTTCAGGATTCGCCGTCGTCAACAATTTCTCACCGTAGAAAATACTATTGGCCCCGGCCATAAAACACATAGCCTGAATGCCTTCACTCATGCGCTGACGGCCCGCAGATAAACGCACAAAGCTGGTGGGCATGGTGATACGCGCTGCGGCAATCGTGCGAACGAACTCCAGTGGATCAAGCTCCTCTGTGCCATGCAGAGGGGTTCCCTCGACTTGTGTCAGCAAATTAATTGGCACACTCTCGGGAGGATGCTCCATATTCGCCAGTTGCGCCAACAAACCAGCACGCTGGTTGCGTGACTCGCCCATCCCGATGATACCGCCACTACACACATGGATATCCTGACTGCGTACGCGCTCCAAGGTTTCCAGTCGATCCTGATAAGTACGTGTAGTGATGACTTCTCCATAAAACTCTGGCGCAGTGTCCAGGTTATGATTGTAGTAATCCAGCCCCGCCGCTTTTAATTGCTCAGCCTGCCCTTCTTTCAGCATCCCCAACGTAGCACAGGTCTCCAAGCCCATCGCCTTAACCTCCGCAATCATCTGAAGCACAGGTTCCAAGTCGCGCTGCTTTGGGCTGCGCCATGCAGCGCCCATACAAAAACGGCTGGCACCATTATCTTTAGCCTCCTGAGCGGCCTTCACCACTTCATCAAGCGCCAGCAAAGGCTCATTCTCCACGTCGGTATGGTAGCGCGCCGCCTGCGGGCAATAACCGCAATCCTCTGAACAACCTCCTGTTTTAATCGAGAGCAAGGTACTCACCTGCACCGAATTCGGATCAAAGTTTTCGCGATGCACTGTCTGCGCACGATACATCAAATCACTGAAAGGAAGCTCGTAAAGCGCAACAATCTCATCTACAGTCCAGCGATTCACGGTTTTTTCTTCATGCGAATGTGAATGACAAGACTTATTCAAGCTAACCTTAAGATGGTCGGTATTGACCACTGCTTCAGCAGTAGAGGCAGTGGCACAGGGCGGATTAGCGGATCCAAGCATGAGCAGTTCCTTTAACTTTCAACAAAAGCAGAAAGCATTAAAATTTAAGATAGAATTTGACTGGTCGCAATTATACCTTGTCCACAAAATCACCGGCAAACTTTGAACAACAGATTAAAATTTAAGCAGATTTGCACACTCTGTGCCAGCCATGACGGTGGCGACTTGGGAATCTGCAAGTCATGCCTACATGATCTGCCGCGGCATGACGCCCCACAATGTCCGCAATGCGCATTACCGACAGATGGTTCCATTTGCGGCAACTGCATAAGCTCACCACCAGACTTCAACGCTACGCATGCCTTGTTCACATATGACTATCCGGTAGACGCCCTGTTGCAACACTACAAATACAAAGAAACATTACACCTTGCCAACACCTTCTCAGCACTCATGGTAAGCAAACAACTTATAGCCCACCATCGAAAACCCATCGACCTTATTATCCCCATGCCGATGCATGCCAAAAGACTCAAAGAACGCGGCTTTAACCATGCACTAGAAATTGCGCGGCTATTGAGTCGGCAATTACAAATCCCGCTGGACTACACCACCTGCCAGCGTACAAAACACACCCCACCACAAGCCAGTCTGCACCTTAAAGAACGCTTCAAGAACATACGCGGGGTATTCAATTGCCAGCAAAAACTGCCAGACTTGAGAATTGCCATCGTGGATGATGTGATGACCACCGGCGCCAGTCTGAACGAACTGGCTAAAACACTGAAACAAGCCGGTGCAGCCCATGTAGAATGCTGGGTAATTGCAAGAACACTCCCTAAATAACCCCATGTTCCACATCGTCCTATTTGAACCTGAAATCCCGCCCAATACCGGCAACATTATTCGCCTGTGTGCCAATACTGGTGCGCAATTGCACTTAGTTAAACCTTTAGGCTTCAGCCTGGAAGATAAGCAACTCAAACGTGCCGGCTTGGATTATCACGAATACGCCAATCTACAAGTCCATGAGAATTGGCAAGCCTGCAAGGCTGCCTTAGCTGGCAAGCGCATGTTTGCGCTCACCACAAAAGGCAGTAGCCGTTATAGCGACATATCGTTCGAGATGGATGACGTTTTTGTGTTCGGACCGGAGACTCGGGGGCTACCGGAAGCCATCCGTGAGGAATTTAAAACCGAGTATCGCGTGCGACTACCCATGCTTCCCAATAGTAGAAGCCTGAACCTGTCCAACTCAGTAGCCGTGCTACTTTACGAGGCATGGCGACAAATTGAATTCAAACACTGCGATTAACAGGGGATGACTGATGCTGATGAAAACACCTCTACTCTTCGACGTTGATCATGGTGATCTTTTTTCTATGGCAGTCCAAGATGAAGAAAAATGTGAATGCAGATTCTTACCACTACGATAATAGACAAGCAGTTGGGATGGTGATCTGCAGAACGAATCGTAGACAACAGTAGCAATCTTAACAAGCGCTCGAAAAAAGATCGTCGCAAGACTTCACAGCATCGCGACTAAACTTCCGGTTTCTGCTCCCGCCCAAGCAAATCCATTACCGCATCCTGCGCGCTTTTTCCATGAGACAGCGCCTGATTCACTTCACGGGTAATCGGCATATCCACACCTAAAGCCTCCGCCCTGCGCATCACTTCACGCGCCGTATTCACCCCCTCGGCCACATGTCCCAATCCCTGCAAAATATCAGCCAGACTTTGACCACTAGCCAACTGCAACCCGACTTCCCGATTACGTGAATACTGGCCGGTACAAGTCAAAATCAGATCACCGACGCCAGCAAGGCCCATGAAAGTTTCAGTCTTAGCCCCCAAGGCCAGACCAAAACGGGTCATTTCAGCCAGGCCACGCGTGATCATAGCCGCACGTGCATTATTACCAAAACCCATGCCATCAGAGATGCCGGCAGCGATCGCCATCACGTTTTTCACTGCGCCGCCAACTGAAACTCCAACCACGTCGGTGGAATGGTAAACACGCAGGTTTGCACCGTGGATCAATGAGGCCGCCTCAGCGGCAAAAGTCTCATCGTTTGCGGCCAATGTCACCGCTGTTGGCAAACCTCGCACCAGTTCAGCCGCAAAGCTTGGTCCAGACAAGGCGCCCCATCTTTGCGTGTTACCTAACTCTTCCAGCGCCACTTCGTAAGGCAGTTTCGCAGTTTTCGGCTCCAGCCCTTTATGCGCCCATAGAATAGGCAGCTCACAGCCTAATTGCTTAATGTCCTGCAATATCCCGCGAAACCCTGCTGTAGGCACCACAGATAGGATCATGTCCGCACCTACCAGTGCTGCGTGCAAATCATCCTCAATCTGTAGCTGATCATTGAATTTAAAGTCGCCGAGATATAACGGGTTAGAGCGCGCCTTACGCATCCCAGAAACATGACCCGCATTACGTGCCCAGAGGGACACCTGATGGCGCTGACTAATGTTCATCGCCAGCGCAGTTCCCCATGCTCCGGCGCCTAGAACGGCAATTTTAGAAACAGAATTTGTGGTCATTTAACCTAGAAACCTCAGTTAAACACGTTGAGTATGCGGTTGGGGGCATGGCGGCTACCCCTGCAACGAAGAGTAACGTAGCCAGACATCTTAAAAACCGTGTAATCGACGTGAAAGCGTGCCTACCCATTGGGTAATTGGGATTGCAGTAAAATGTTGTATGTTCATAAATAGTGATAAAGCAATTGAGCGTTTAACTGGTTTTTAGGTTTAACTAAAACCCCAGACGGATGAAATCAGGATATATCCCACGACACCATCACGATGTTTGACTTTAAACCACCCTTGACTACGCTTAACATCAACCACTTCCAGCAACACATCCTTCTCCAACGTGGCAATCAAATTGGATGAAATGTCTGCTGACTGTCTCATTTCGCCTTGCCCGACAATCACTATCACCATGCGCTTGCTAGTCAGATGTTTTGCCTCAACCCAACTAATTCCACCTTGAGCATCGCGCACCTTGAGCCATCCACCCAAGTTCACAATCACTTCCACCGGGTAAAACTGACTAAGAATAAATAACTTCTTAGCTGTTATCGCAGGCGCATCGTACAACACCGCCTTCGGGGAGGAGATCGACCTAAACTCTAGCGCTGAGGCCACAATCGGCATCAGCATCAATGCAACCAACGCCAGAGACTTTTCAGCCAACCTCATTGAGCGACTAGTGTGTGCCCGCTTGAGCTTGCTGCTGTTTTTGTTGCGCAAATAATGCTTCAAAATTAATTGGATTCAGTAACACCGGCTGAAAACCTGCGCGCACCGTTAAATCTGAAATCGCCTCACGTGCATATGGGAACAGAATGTTCGGGCAAGTGATCCCGACGATCATTTCAAGATTTTCTTCTGGAATATTGTGGATCTGGAAGATACCAGCCTGTGTCACTTCAACCAAGAATACCGTTTTGTCACCAATCTTTGAAGTTACAGTCACTTTGAGCGCAACTTCAAACACGCCTGCTTCAACTTGCTGAGCAACATTGCTAAGCTCAATGCCAACTTGTGGCTGTGTACGTTCGGTAAAAATTTGTGGCGCGTTAGGAATCTCCACGGAAGCATCTTTTACATAAATCTTCTCGATGCTAAAGCCAGGTTGTTGTTGCTGTTGTTCTTGTGCTGCGTTGCTATCTTCTTGTGCCATGGTTTTCTACTTAAAAAATTGATTAAATGAATGAATATCGCTGAATACTGAGAAATTCAGCCGTAATTTTAGCAGACTTTGAACTTACCTAACCGATTAAAGACACCTCTATGTAAGAGCACTTTATAAATGCAGAGTTTGAGATGCAGCATTACCCGTAAGGGCATGCCCGTGGCATATATACGCTAAGCCAACAGGGGATCTAACTCGCCCGCCAAATCCAATGCTCGCAGATCATCAAAACCACCAATGTGGCGATCATCAATGTAAATCTGAGGCACTGTCCGACGACCTGTTCTTTGCATCATCTCGATGCGCCGCACGGGTTCCAAATCAACCCGAATCTTTTGAATCTCTTTTACACCTTTGCTGACCAGCAATTTCTCGGCGTTATCGCAATATGGACAAACGGCTGTGCTGTACATCGTAACATTAGCCATTGCCAATCACCCCCTTACGACCGGTAACTTAGCACCCACCCACGCATCCAAGCCGCCGTGTAAACTGCTCACCTGCGTAAATTCTGCCTTACGTAGAATCTCGCACGCCTTGACTGACCTCACCCCTCGCTGACAATTGACAAGAATAGGTTTGTTTTGGTACTTCTTAATCTCCTGCAAACGATCATTCAACACGTCCAAAGGAATATTCTTTGCATTTAGGATGTGGCCTGCCACGTATTCTGATTCGGCACGCACATCCAAAACGAAGGCATTGCTGCGGTTGATTAAGGCGACAGCCTCCGCCGCAGACACACTCGCCACGCCAGCCGCACCACGCTTAAAACTTGGCAACAACAACATGATGCCAGAACCAAGCACCAGCCCTATCAGCAATACATTTTGTTTAAAAAACTCCACACCAACTCCCTCACTGGAAAGCAAAAATTAAGGGAAGATTTTACTTGTAAATGCGCTAAAATGGTGACCTTGCAACGATAAAATTTATGAGCACTTCTACAAATGCAGAGTTTGAGATGCGGTATTCCCCGTAAAGGTCTCCCCCTCTTTTCTATACGGCTTAAGCAGGCAATCAGCGAAGCTGATGCTTGCAAAAAAATGTATTGATAGAAGTGCCCTTATGCAAAACGTAAAGGCCAACCCCATGTCTGCAACCACATCCCCTCAAAACACCACGCCAGTCGCCTTGCTAATTCTTGACGGCTTCGGCTACCGCGAAGAGATCAAAGACAACGCGATCGCACAGGCAAAAAAACCCAACTGGGATGCGATTTGGAAAACATTTCCTCACACATTGATCAATGCATCCGAACATTTTGTCGGCCTACCGGATGGGCAGATGGGCAACTCAGAGGTTGGGCATCTTAACATCGGCGCAGGGCGTATCGTATTTCAGGATTTTGAACGCATTAACAATAGCATCTCTAGCGGAGAATTCTTTGAGCACCCGCAATTGAAGCCTGCACTAGCCCATATCAAGCAAAACGGAAAATCGCTTCACATCTTAGGGTTGCTTTCTGACGGTGGGGTACACAGCCATCAAGATCACATCCACGCCATGATTAAAATGGCGGCTATGCAAGGTCTAAACAAGGTTTACATTCATGCATTTCTGGACGGACGAGACACGCCTCCAATCAGCGCAGCGCCTTATATCGACGCCTTAGAAAAAGAATGTACCAGACTAGGGGTCGGCAAGATTATTTCCATTAGCGGTCGCTTTTATGGCATGGATCGAGACAAACGCTGGCCACGCGTTGAAGCCGCTTACACGCTCTTAACCGAAGGCATTGCCGATTTTGTGGCCGACTCCGCCGCATCAGGATTACAAGATGCCTACGCGCGAGGCGAAAACGATGAATTCGTCAAAACAACCGCGATACGCAGACCAAATGAGAAACCTGTTCACATCGACGATGGCGACTTGGTCGTATTCATGAACTTCCGCTCAGACCGCGCCCGCCAACTCACACACGCTTTGCTAGCTGATGAGTTTGATGGCTTTCACCGCCGTCACGTGCCTAAGCTTTCCGGCTATTTCACCCTGACGATGTATGACAAGAAAGAGACCAAAGCGACCGTCATTTTTCCACCAATCCAAGTAGTCAACACGTTTGGTGAATATCTTTCCAATCTTGGTTTAACACAATTACGCATCGCGGAAACGGAAAAGTATCCGCATGTAACGTTCTTTTTCAACGGTGGAGAAGAAACTGTTTTTGCCGGCGAAGACAGGATTCTAGTACCCTCCCCTCAAGTTGAAACTTATGATTTAAAACCGGAAATGAGCGCTTTCGAAGTCACCGACAGACTGGAAGAGGCCATTCTCAGCAAAAAATATCATGCCATCATCTGCAACTACGCCAATTGCGACATGGTAGGCCATTCTGGGAACTTGACTGCCGCCACCGCGGCGGTAGAAACCTTGGACACATGCCTAGGGCGGATTGTAAACGCCATGCAAAGCATCGGAGGTGAAGTATTGATTACCGCCGATCATGGCAATGCAGAACTAATGTTCGATGCGGAGAACCAACAACCTCATACGCAACATACCACCAATCTAGTTCCACTCGTTTATATTGGCCGAAAAGCGACCCTCAAAGAAGGAGGCGCCCTTTCTGACCTATCTCCAACGCTACTGAATATGATGGGGCTCACTCAACCTTCTGAAATGACTGGGAAAAATCTGATTAGCTTTTAATCCAGATTGATTCGACCTGATGCTACGCATTACATTTCCTCGGACAACATGCATTGCAACCATTTTGGTCGCAATGTTGATGCACGCACCGACATTGCAGGCTGAAAAAAGAAGCGAACAAAGCAAACAAGCACTCTCTGATCTGCAAAAACGTCTGGAATCCCTCAAAAAGGAGCTGGATGACTCCAAGGAAGCCCACCGAGATGCAGCTGACTCGCTCAAAGAGAGTGAGATCGCCATCAGCAACGCCAACAAAAAACTCTACGATATCAATCAACAGCAACAAGAAAACAAGAAAACACTTGCCAAACTGGCGGCAGACACAGAGCAGACCAACCTCAGCCTGACACAACAGCAAAAATTGTTAAGTGGGCAACTCTACCAACAATACATGCATGGACGACAAAGCTATATTCAGATGATTTTGCAAAGTGAGCACCCTAGTGAGGTCGCACGAGACGTACATTATTTCTCTTACATTGCTCAAGCACGTGCAGATTTGATTCAAAAAATGCAAGGCAACCTCAAAAAAATCAGCAAACTCAATGAAGAGACTGCCACAGCACTCAAAGAGGTAGCTGAACTTAAGCAGCAACAAATGGAAGAGCGGCGTAAACTTCAATTGCAAAAACAAGCGAAATCTAAAGTCGTCAAATCACTCTCCCAACAAATCGCCACTCAGCGTGGCGAAATTAAAAAACTAACCCGGGACGAAAAGAAACTCTCTCAGCTGGTTGAACGCCTAGTAAAAATCGTCCCTGCCAAACCAAAAGCTAAATTGCAAAAGAATATAAAATCCGTTAGAAACGCAGACATCACAACAACCGAAAGTAGCAACGAAAATAAAGAAATCATTGCCAGCAACTCCGAGTTGCCTAGCACTGCATTTGAAGGGGTTAACTTCGCTGCACTGAAGGGTAAATTACGTTTACCTGTTCGCGGCGACATTACCAACCGTTTTGGATCCAGCCGAGAAGACAGCGGAATCTCTTGGAAAGGCCTATTCATCAGAGCCAATGAAGGTGTCGAAGTCAAATCTGTGGCTGGTGGGCGCGTCGTATTTGCTGACTGGCTACGAGGGTTTGGCAACCTAGTGATCGTGGATCATGGGGATGGCTACATGAGCCTGTATGGTAACAACCAAGCCATCTTAAAACAGGCTGGAGAAACTGTCCGCAGCGGTGACGCCATCGCATCCGTGGGCAACAGCGGAGGTAATCAAACTCATGGTGTGTATTATGAGCTAAGACGCCAAAGCCGACCGTTCGATCCTTTGGTCTGGAGTAATTTAAACTGATT
>VGIC01000025.1 GCA_016867975.1 Betaproteobacteria bacterium
CATCTAATTTGACATTACAGTATTCCTGTCAGGCTAAACGATTTGAATCCCTTTTTCATACATGCTAGGCAGGGTTAAACCGTGTGCGAACACATCGTAATCATGTTTATTCAATAAATAGGTGTGGAAGCCGTCTTCATTGATATAACCAGGGAAGCATGGATCCAATAAACCATGCTGACTCAATATTCGCCCATCTACGGGTGACAGCTCCCGATAAGTTGCAAGCGGAGCCGATTTTACTAGAACTAGATACTCGGCAGAAAGTTTTCTAGCAAGCCAGGCACTAATGCTATCTGAAGTGATTTGCCAATTTCTCGATATGTGCCCATCCGCCAGCACCATTTTACTAGGTAGCCAAATAATAGCACGGTGTTGCCAACTTCTCTCTGCAATTTCAAGCTCAGAACTGGCTGTCACTAGACCTTGATTCATTCCTTGCATCAACAGACCAAACTGATCCATGGCGATCAAGGCCAATTCATGAGCGCAAGCATCACTCACCTGCGTGAGTCGTTGGGCATCACGTACTGTATTGGCAAACAGTCCACCACCAGGCACGATGACGACTTTACCATCACTGACTTTGACCAATTGATCAAGCCACCGAGGCAACTCAGGTGAACCAAGCAAACTTCCACCTAACTTTAAAACCCACATTTGAGCGACTCCTCGATGCGAATCAATCTGGGGACTGGGAAAAATGCGCCAGCATCTTCATCATGCTAGAGGCTTTATCAAAAGTCTCTGCGTATTCTTTCTCCATGTCCGAATCTGCCACGATACCACCACCCGCATAAAATGAAATCTCCCCCTCAGGCTCACCTGGACGCTGGGCATACACCGCAGTACGGATGGCAATGTTCGTATCCATATTGCCATCAAATCCGATATAGCCAATCGCACCACAATAAACCGCACGACGATGAAGTTCTAGCGATTCAATAATCTGCATGGCCCTCAATTTTGGCGCTCCTGTGATTGAGCCGCCCGGGAAGCATCCTTGCAACAAATCAATCGCCGTTTTATTCTTATCCAACTGACCTGTCACAATACTGACCAGATGATGGACATTTGCAAAACTTTGTAGCAGAAATAACTGATCAGCTTTGACTGTACCGACGATACAATTTTTGCCGATGTCATTGCGCAACAGATCAACAATCATTAAGTTTTCTGCCCTATCCTTCACGCTGGACACTAGATCCTCTGCATGTTGATTATCCAGTTCCTGATTATCTGAGCGTGGCCTAGTTCCTTTAATCGGACGCGTTTCTACATGCCCATCTTTGACTTGGAGAAAGCGTTCTGGCGATCCTGAGATTACTTTAACATTGCCTAAATTCATATAAGCCATAAAGGGGGCAGGGCTCAACTCTCTCAATTTCTGATAGGCCTGCCATGCGTCACCAGTTGCCCTTGCTGAGAACCTTTGTGCAAGATTCACTTGGTAACAGTCCCCTTCGTATATGTAGGCTTTGACCTGATCAAAGGCTTTCTGATAGGCCACTTTATCCATATTGGACTGTACAGCAGAGCGCACCTCAAACTTTTCCGTCTGCTTCGCTTCAACATCAAATAAAGCGCATATCTCCCTCCAATGCGCTCGCGTATGTGCATCAACTCCGTGAGAAAGCAGCTGTGCAGTTTTATGATGATGATCAACCACGACAGCCCAATCATACAGCCCGACCTGCATCTGTGGAATCAATTCATCCTCAGCCGCAATACTGTGTATTTTTTCGAGATTGCGCGCAAGATCATAGCCAAAATAACCGAGCGCTCCCCCTGCAAAAGGCCAAGCTGTCTTTTGCATTCTAAATGGCTTTAGCGCTTGATTGATCAGTTCAAAAGGGTTTCCTTCAATCACGCGCGTCTGTTCACGTATCCATTGTGTCGTGCGTTCCCGATGCGTAGTGAACGTCATGAAGGGTTGTGCTACTAAGATGTCATATCGGCCATACAGGCTACCGGGCTGGTCAGTAGCCTCATTAATCAGTTGACCGCTATCTAAGAACATCGCCCAGGGCTGGTCAGCAATACAGGCGAATATCCGAGCACTGTCAGAATGATAAGTCAATGGATGCTGCAACAAAGCCATCACCTCACCTGAAAACTTGACTGCTCGTGAATAGGTTTCCTAGCGCATAGGCTGGGAAACAAACTTTGGCCATGTTTCTCACATCTTCACTTTCTGCCCTCACTAGGTCATCGACTGAAACATAACGACACCCTAGCTCTTTAGCCAATACTTTCACTAAGAATTCTCCTACTCCTGCGCCTACTATGTAGCAATCCTGCTTTGTCGGAAATACATCAAGTTGCCCTGCAATGGCTTGTTTAACCTGATTCAACTGAGATCGCTTAAATGCATAGGCAAGCTCCATCCAAGAGGCAAACGGCGCATCTTCTGCGTCCCATCCTATCATGCGTGCGATTCGTCGTGCGCAGGCCGCTTCACGCTTATCCGCACCATCTGCCGTCTCTGCCACATTGGCAGATTGCTGTAGCTCGCCACTCAAGGTATAAACATCCGCTGTCGTCGCAAAGTGTTCTGCTGCGACATTGACCATCCGCCCCTGAAATAATATCTTCTGCGCCAATGCCATCAAAGGTGTGCGCACAACGCCCGTGTACACCAGCTCATCATATTGCATACGCTGCGCATCATTGAAGCCACGAACGATAGGCCGCCCCTCATGAATCCATGCAATATCTGTCGTGGTACTCCCAATATCCACAAAAATAGCTTCTGGGATATGGCAGGCGACAAACTGAACGCTTGCTAACCAATTCATTGAAGCGATTTCCGTGCTGTGCTGACGGACATCCTCTAAGTACACTAAGTCATAATTCGCTGAGAAATATTGCACACTGGCTTTAGGGCTGAATGCTGTGAGTTTTCGGTGTACCGTTTGAGCGATTGACACTACACCCATCTGACGATTGGGAAAGATATCCGCAAGTTCACCCGTCATTGTCACCACATGTATAGGTGCATGCAAGTCCTGTAAGATCAGATCTATCGCCTGTTCCAGCACGTGCAACCCGCGCCACAAAGGGCAGTACTCCTGCCTGACGGCTAGCGCCATCCCATCGGCATTCAGCAACACCGCCTTGAGATGAGCGCCTCCTACATCCCAAGCGATTACATATGGCATGGCAACTGGATCACTCATCTCGCACTCAACCTAACATCCTAATCTCAACCTGGTTTTTTGCGATATTGGGCATCAGAAAGCGATCCTCCAACACACAGTCCAAAATCAATTGAGCAGGATTACAGCCTAATGCCTCACGTAAACCCGTGTACGATGTGGTTAAACGCGGATTGATTTCAATCACATACACTTTGTCTTTGTCATCAGCATCCACAATCACATCGACGCCAATATAGCCAAGTGCATCTGGCAGCATTCTGGCGATTTTTCTGGCAATGGTTTCAAATCGCTGCCAATACGCGAGCATTCCGTTCACCTTAATGCCCGTCAACTTGAAAGACCCTCCATCACTCTCGATCAATTGCTGATTGCAACTTAATAGCCAAGCCTTACCATTGCGACAAAGCATTGAAAAACTGGCAGCAACGCCTTTTTGAAAAGGCTGCGCCAAGTAATGAAAATGCCTGTCATCCTGCATGATCCAGTGTTTCAAATCATCTAAAGAGCCAAATAAACGAATGCCATCACAGCCGGCGCCGTCTTCAGGCTTGGCCACCCACTTGCTGACGCTTAGCTTGGGCACGCTCGCATAGCCATTAGCTTGAATCAGGTCCTCCCCAGTATAGACGGGCGGGGTGTGAATGCCCGCATCACGCAACGCCTCATAACAGAGTGTCTTGCTTGTGCCAATGAGTATTGCATCATAGCCACAACCAATCAACAATACGCCCTGATCATGGCTTTCATAGCATAGTTCACTTAATTCAATCAGTGTGCCATCTGTTTCCGGCGCAATCAGCCAGACCAGATCCACCTCGCTTAACGTCTGCTTGAATTTGTCCATAAACTGACCCGATTCAACTGAGATACTTCTATGCGCTAATTGAGCTGGTGGCAACCTTGAATCATGCATCGTGACAATCTCAAATTGATGCAACTCGATCAAATCACTCAACAAGGCATCTCGCATCATCGTGCCTTCTTGTAGCAATGATTCTGGTAAAGCTTCGGCACTCAAGCCGCCGCCAGTGATAAACTCACACACTAATATTTTTTTTAATTGTTCGATGATGCAAATAATCCCAGTAATCGATCTATTGAACGGCGTAGCTGTACACGCCAGACATGGCGACCGTAAACATTATCAGGTTATTCAATCTCAGCTTACAAAATCCAAGCAGCCAATAGACGTAGTCCAAGCACTACTAGATTACTATCCGTTCCAGAATCTTTATATCGCAGATCTAGATGCCATCCAAAAATTAAATGGCCCTGATAGCTCAAATTATAGCGTGATTGAAGCGATCACCCAGCGATTCCCCACACTAAATATCTGGGTAGATGCAGGCATCGGCAAACGAGAAGAATTAACCAAATGGCAGCAACTTGGCTGTCATTTAATATTAGGTAGCGAAAGTTTTGCCTCGCTTAATGCGTACCGTTCTTTAATCGCCACACTCAACAACTCAAGTGTCAGCGGTCAAGATTATGCGTTGTCTTTGGATTTTATGCCTCAAGGCTATCATGGACCGATTGAATTAAGTACGAACAGCCATTATTGGCCGAAAGATGTCATTTTGATGACGCTCGCCAATGTCGGCAGCAATCTTGGTGTGAACATGGTGATACCGGATGTGTACAAAAAATATGCTGCCACTCATAAGCTCTATGTTGCAGGCGGCATAAGAGATGCGCATGATTTGACTTTGCTGAAACAAGCTGGCTTTCATGGGGCGCTGATTGCAACAGCACTACATCAAAAACAAATCACTTCTACTCAACTCGATGAGCTAATTAAGTAGGAGATTGTTCATAATTCTGGGTAGCTGCTATTAAAGATTGTTGCTGAAGATGATAGCTAACGCACCAGACTTCCTGGTGCTTTATAGAGGCGCCCTCGAATTTAAATGCTATTTAGGCAAGTGGATGCGCTGAAATCGGGGTGGTCCCTTCAACTTGTGTTATATTAGTGACCCTTTGCAGGTTGTTTGTTATTACTTGGGTTTTTCTTGATTTTAGTGATTTGAATGAAGAGAGTGATATGTTAGATAGTATCCGCGCCGTGGCGCAAGGTTGGGTTGGTAAAGCATTATTGGCTTTGATTACAATTCCGTTTGCTTTGTTTGGTATTGACTCTTACTTGAGTCAAGCAGGTAAGAACGTAGCAATTGCTAAAGTGAATGGTGGTGAGATTTCTATTCAAGAATACGCTGGAGCGCTACAAAATCTGCGTGATCGTATGCAGTCTGAGGGCAAGTTGGATGCCGCACAGTTAGATAATCCTGAGATTAAGTCCATGGTGTTGGATAAGTTGATTGCAGATCAACTTCTTGCGGATGAGGTGGCGCGTGCTAAGTATGCTATTAGTGATGCACAGTTGGCGACTTATATTACCGGTATGCCAGAGTTTCAAAAAGACGGGAAATTCTCTCAGGAGTTATATGATGAACTTCTGAAGCAAAATAATCTTACGCCGACAAAGTTCGAATTGAGCATACGCTCTAATATGCTTGCGCAACAAGCTCAGGATGGGATTAAGAATTTGGGCTTTGTGACGCATGCCGCTGCACACCAGGCGTTAGCATTGTTGAATCAGAAGCGTGTCGTGACGGTGGCGGAAATTAAAACGAAGGACTTTGAGAGGTTGGTCAAGGTTGATCCTACAGAGGTCAAGGCATACTACGAAAAACACAAAGATAAGTTTGTTGCGCCTGAGCAAGTCAAGGTGGAGTTTGTGCATATGTCAGCGAGCCATCTCATTAGCAAGGTAACAGTAGGGGATGACGAAGTAAAAGCTTTTTATAATGAAAATGCAGCGAAATATCAGGGGAATGAGCAGCGCAGTGCCAGCCATATTCTGATCAGCTTCGGGGTAAATCCGAGCCCAGAGAAGAAGCAAGAGGCAAAGGCAAAAGCAGAGGGATTATTGGCTGCCATTAAGAAGGCTCCCAAATCTTTTGCTGAACTTGCAGTTAAAAACTCGCAAGATCCAGGCTCGGCTGCTAAAGGGGGTGACTTGGGGAGTTTTGGCCGAGGTGCAATGGTGAAGCCTTTCGAAGACGCGGTGTTTGGCATGAAGGTGAATCAGGTGAGTGAACTGGTGGAGTCTGAGTTTGGCTATCACATCATCAAGTTGACGGGAATCACAGGGCAAAGTTCGGATTATGAAAGTCTGAAGTCTCAAATCAAAGGTGATTTGATGTACAAGAAAGCTCAGGAAGCATTTATTCAACAGGCGGAGAGCTTTAGTAATCTTGTTTATGAACAATCCAATAACTTAGAACCTGCCGCTCAGATTTTTGGTGGACAGGTGCAGAAGAGTGATTGGCTAACGCATAAAACTGGCGTTGCATACTTCAAAAATAGTGAAAAACTGATGTCTTTGGTGTTTTCTGAGGAGTCTATAAAAGAGCGTCGCAATACGGAAGCAGTTGAGGTTTCACCTAACAATCTGATCTCTGCTCGTGTGATTGATTATAAGCCAGCGACTCCAAGAAGTTTTGATGAAGTGAAGGCTGGCATTGAAGATCTGTTGAAATTAGAGGCGGCCTCTAAGTTAGCGATTGCAAAAGGGGAGGGAGCCTTGAAGGGCTTGCGTGCTGGGGTTGATGTGAAAGACGTTCAGTGGATCCCAGAAGTGACGGTGGATCGTAAAAACGCCCAAGGCTTAACGCAGTTGGCGATGACACAGATATTTAAGACAGATGTGAGCAAATTACCGGCTTATTCAGGCTTGGCAGATAATAAGCAAGGATTCTTGTTGGTTAAAGTGTTAAGCGTGGATCATAATGTGGCTGGGGATGAAGATGCGCAGCGTGTTTCAAAAGCTGAGATCAATGGGGCTTTGGTCAGTGAATATCAGGCAGCTTATCAGCAGTCTTTGCGAGCTAAGGCGGATGTGAAAGTTAATCAGCGTCTGCTGTTAGATAATAGCACTGCTAACTAAACCGTGACTAGATTCTGAATACACGCCAACAAAAAAGCCGATGCATGCATCGGCTTTTTTACTATCAATCAAAGAATTAGTCTATCTGCCCAGCAGCGGTGATATTCATGCCGCCATCCACGTAGGTGATTTCACCAGTTATACCAGAAGCCAAGTCGCTACAGAGAAATGCGGATGCATTGCCGACTTCCTCAATGGTCACATTGCGACGTAAAGCAGCGTGTTTTTCATTAAAACCGATCATTTTATCGAAGTCTGCGATGCCGGCTGCAGCAAGAGTCTTGATTGGACCCGCTGATACGGCATTAACACGGATACCGCGTGGACCCAAGCTTTGCGCAAGATATCGCACATTGGCTTCTAGGCTGGCTTTCGCGACGCCCATGACATTGTAGTTGGGCATAGTGCGCTCTGCGCCCAAGTAACTGATGGTGAGTAGACTGCCATTACGGCCAGCCATCATTGGGTAAGCTGCTTTTGCCATACCGGAGAAACTATAAGAGCTGATGTCGTGCGCAATACGGAAGTATTCACGATTGATGTTGTCTAGATAGTCACCATCTAACGCGACTTTAGGTACGAAAGCGATGGAGTGCACCAGTGAGTCTAAGCCATCCCAATGCTTGGCCAACTCGACAAACAGATTGTCGATCTGAGCATCTTCAGCCACGTCACATGGCAAGATTATCTTTGAATCAAAGTCTGCCGCGAGTTTGGCTACACGATCTTGATGTTTGTCGATTTGATAGGTGAAAGCGAGTTCGGCGCCTTCACGTTTCATGGCGGCGGCTATGCCATAAGCGATTGAGCGGTTGCTTAATAAGCCCGCGATGAGTACTTTTTTACCAGCTAAGAATCCCATAGTGTTTTCCTGTTCTTTGGTTATTTGCATGCATTACTTCTTGGGTCTAACGCATCGCGCAGACCTTCACCGAGCAGATTATAACCCAATACGGTAACGAGGATGGCTAGACCTGGGAACAGAGATAGCCACCACGCAAACTGGATATACTCTTTACCATCGGTGAGGATATTGCCCCATGAGGCTTGTGGCGCCTGCACCCCAAGCCCTAGAAAGCTTAATCCTGATTCCATCAGAACAGCACCCGCCACACCCAAGATAGCACTGACGATGATGGGCGTGAGGCTGTTGGGTAATAGATGGGTAAAAATCAGTCTGGCATCTTTGGCGCCTAGGGTGCGGGATGCCATGACAAATTCACGTTCACGTATGCTAAGAAACTCTGCGCGCACCAGCCTTGCTACGCCCATCCATGAGGTGAGTCCGATTACAATCATGATGTTCGTGATGGATGGGGTCAGAAAGGCGATGACCGCCAAAATAAGGAAGAAGCTGGGGATTGAGAGCATCACATCCACCAAGCGCATGATGAAGGTGTCTGTCCAGCCACGATAGAAGCCTGCAACCGAGCCGAGCAGTACGCCAATGATGGTTGAGATGCCGACGGCAACTAGACCCACTAGTAGGGAGATGCGCCCGCCATGTAACATGCGGCTGAGCACATCGCGTCCTAATCCATCTGTGCCCAACCAGTGTTGGGGTGAAGGCTCAAGCAGGATGGCTTTGACGTTGATGTCATTAGGGTCGTATGGCGCGATAAAGGGGGCCAGCATAGATAATGTCAATACCACCATAATAATGATGAATCCGGAGAGCGCTAGTGGATTTGATAAGGCTTTTTTAAGTAAGGGGATATTCATCTTGCCACTCCGCGACGCACGCGTGGGTCAGCCCATGCGTAAGCGACATCTGCCAGCAGATTGCCTACTAGGGTCAGTGCCGAACCAATGGTCAGAATGCCCATCACTACAGGAAAGTCACGCATTAATACGGCATCGTAGAATAGTTTTCCCATGCCGGGAATGGCGAAGATGGTTTCTGCAATCACTGAGCCGCCAATCAATCCAGGGATAGAGAGACCAATGATGGTAATCAGCGGTAACAATGCATTGCGCAGTGCATGGGTATAGATAACTTTTCGTTCATTTAAACCTTTTGCGCGCGCAGTTGTGATGTAATCTTGATGTAACACATCCAGCATGCCGTTTTTTACAAATAGGGTAATGCCAGCCAGGCCAGTTATCGAGGGAATCACGACGGGCAGGAACAAATGAGCAAAGGTATCTTTAATCTTATCCCAAGTATCCAAGGATTCATAATTCAAGCTGTGTAGACCGGAAATAGGGAACCAGTTATTCACAACGCCAAGCCAATACATGAGTAGCAACGAGAGCCAAAAGCCTGGAATGGAAAAACCTACGAAATTGAATAAGGTGATGCTTCTATCCTGCCAGCCGAGATGGTGGCGTGCAGCGATGATGCCCAGAGGAATGGATAAGATGAGCGTGATGGCCAATCCTAGTAGATTGATCATTAAGGTAATTGGCAGGGCTTCTTGAATCATCCCTTTGGTGATGTTGCCATCCTTGTCTTGGGTTTGCCAAAACACAGGCTTTTGGTGGCTGGCAAACGATTTACCAAAATCCAGTATGACCATGCGCTTAAGCCATAAACCATATTGCACGATGATAGGCTTGTCTAGATGATATATTTCCCTTAATTTCTGCCGAGACTCTTCGCTGGCTTTAGGGTTAAAAGATGCTTCATTATTGGTGATGTCACCTGGGGCCAGATGCATAATGAAGAATGAAATCAGGCTGATACCGATCAGCATGGGAATCATCCATAGAATACGTTTGATGATGTAATTTAGCATGATCCTAGAAAGTGTTGAGTGTTCATAAGGGCTTATAGAATATTTTAGCGATTAACTGCTGTTTCTAGGATATTTAGTTCACACTCATTTCATTTCTACGTAATGGCTGTGGGATATACCAGTCATAGGAGTTATGACCAACGCCTGCTGGCGGGGATGGGGTGTCGATACCTTTGACGCGCTGGTGAATTGCAGTAAGACCGTATCCAGCCGACAGGTAGACAATTGGGCTGTCATTGAGCAGGACTTGCGCAAACTCATGGTAGATTTTCATGCGCTTATCTGGATCAAGCTCTAAGCGTCCTTGCTCTAGTAGCTTGTCCACCGTTGAGTTTTGATAGCCAATAAAGTTAAATTGTCCAGGGGCTTGTTGGCTTGAGTGCCAGATATTGTATTGGTCGGGGTCTAGACCTAATCCCCAGCCTAATACCACGACATCGAAATCACCCGTTTTGATGAATCGGCTGATAAAGCTGGCCCATTCGATTGATCGGATGGTGACATTGATCCCAACCTCTTTTAATCTGCGCTGAATGAGCACTGCTGACTTTTCGCGCTCCTTATTTTGATTCGTGATAATTTCAAAGGAAAATGGCTTGCCGTTTCGCTCTAGAATGCCATCGCCATTTGTGTCGGTAAACCCTGCTTCCTTTAGGAGTGCGCGTGCCTTATCAGGATCATATGGGTAGGGAGTCAGGCTGGGATTGCTCCAGCGTGTGCCAGGCTTGTATGGGGAGGCGATGTTGATCCCGAGTCCTAAATAGACACCATCAATAATCTCTTGCTTATCAATGGCATAGTTGATGGCTTTTCTTACCCTGACATCATCAAATGGGGGATGTTTGAGATTAAATCCCATGTAGGTGTAACTGTTGCCGAGCTCCTTGTACAGTGCAAGCTTGTCTTGCAATTCAGGACGTGATGGAATAATTCGCGCATACTTGATGGGGTCCAAGCCCATCAAGTCGATGTTATCGGCCATCAGTTCCAAGAATTGCGCCGAGTTGTCTGGAATAATGCGCGTTACCAGCCGATCAATCTTAGCTGGGCCTAACACCGAAAGTGTATTACGCGACATTTTCAAGTATGCGCCATGTGTCCAGTTGTCTAGCTTGTAGTAATGGCTACCAATCGGATTGCGGCTAAAAGTCGTGGTGTGCAGGTCTTGGCCTAACAATCGATGTTTTGGCAGTATTTGTAACCCAGCCCAGCTATCCAGTGCTGATGCATAGGGTTGTTCGTAGGTGATCTTAAAGGTCAAGGGGTCAGGTATTTCTGCATTTTTGACAAGCAGAAAGTCAGAAGCGTATGGGCTCGCTGTTTTTTCATCGGTCACCGCTTGCCAAGTGAACAATACGTCTGCGCTGGTGATGGGCTCGTTGTCAGCCCATTTTAAGTCAGGCTTAAGCTTGAAGGTGATGGTTTTTTGATCTGGAGAAATTTGCCAGCTACTGACGAGATCGCCTTCAATCTCAAGATTTTTATCGTACTTAAGTAAGCTATTAAAAAGGTTAGAGGTGATTGCAGATGAGGCAGACTCGCCAGCGATCATGGAGATTAAGCTACTTGGTTCGCCCGTCATTGCGTTGATCAATGTTCCGCCAGACTCAGGAGCGAATTGGTCATGAAGATTTTTATTGCTGGAAGTGCTATCTGACTGAGAACTGCAACTCGTTACCAACAGAACCGTCAGGGTGATAAAGGCATATTTTATGAAGGATGCTACGAGTGTTGATTGCGTCGTGTGCATTTGTCAATCTTGTTGTCCACTGGATTTTTTGATGATGATCTTGTTTCCAGGTCTAATATGAGAAGCCGTCTTTTTGTTCCATCGCTTAATATCTGCAACGGTAACGTTAAATTTTTCTGCAATTTCGTTGAGCGTGTCACCACGTTTAACGAAATAGACTTTCTTAGGGGATTGATTTTTATCGCGGCTTTTGTTGGGTTTTTCTGATGTATTTACCTCGACTTTAGGGATGATAAGCACTTGACCAAGTTTTAGCCGGTTGTTTTTGAGGGAATTTTCTCTTTTGATTTTATTGACACTGACGCCATAACGTCTTGCAATCGATGTAATCCCTTCACCTTTTTTGACACGATGGGATATGGTGTTTTTGTTGTCTTGTATTAGATTTATGTCATCTACTGGGGTTGGGTCAATGTTACCGATATTGATGTTGTTAGATTCTTGATGGGGGCTGATTTGACCGCTGGCCATCTCCAATAAGACACTTTGATCATTGACACTAAATTCTGGCTGTTTGTCATTGGGAACCAAGAGTGTACTGGTGTTCTTTATTTTTGATTGCGAGGGCAGATTGTTCACATTGCGTAATTTTGAGACTGAGATGCCGAACAGATTGGCAATTTTTTCCAAGCGCTCCCCACGCTTGGCGATGTAGGTTTTCCAGCTTACGAGAGGCTTGTCATGGTTAGCTAGATTAGTTCTGAATGTCTGAGCAGATAAAATTGGGAGTAACAGTTCATGTTTCTCATCCTTTTCACCCTGCGTAAGTAGTGGACGGTTATAGCTAGGGTTAAGTGCAACAAATTCATCATCAGAGATTTCTGCTAATTTGGCTGCTAGGCGAGCATCGATTTGAGCTGGGGCTGACACTTTAGCAAAGTAGGGGGTGTTGGCAATCGTTTGGATATTAAGACCATACTGACTTGGATGGGTCATGATGTTCTTGACGGCTTGCAGTTTGGGGACGTAGTTTTTGGTTTCATCTGGCAGTTTTAGGCTTGCGTAGTCGGTGGGCAATCCTTGCTTTTTATTGCGCTCTATCGCTCTGGAGATCGTTCCTTCACCAGCGTTATACGCAGCCAAGGCAAGGTCCCATGCGCCGAACATGTCGTATAGCTTTTGCAGGTAATTGAGAGCGGCTTCTGTAGCAAAGGTGATGTTGCGTCTATTATCTACCCACCAGTTTTGTTTTAACCCGAAGAATTTGCCAGTGGATGGGATGAACTGCCATATGCCTGAAGCTTTGCTCGTTGAGTAGGCCTTGGGGTTGTAGGCACTTTCGATCATCGGGAGTAATGCGATCTCAGTCGGCATGCCACGTTTTTCAACTTCTTCAACGATATGAAAAAGATATCGTTGGCTACGTTCAACCATACGTTTAACGTAATCCGGCCTGGAACTGTACCATTGCTCATGTTTTTTAGTCAGTGGCGATATGTAGTCAGGCATTGCATATCCATTCTTAATGCGTTGCCATAGGTCGTCGCTGTCAATGGGAACGACGTCATCGGCATGGTCAATCGCATTTGCCGATAGATCCTCTGTGTTGACAGGGTTTAGCGTTGTTTCAAATGCATTGCCGAAGTGTCTATTTTGAATCTCGGATGTCGTGTTGTGCTCACTAATGCCTAGTTCTCTAGGCGCAGGCTTGAAGGAATCATCAGTCAGGATGATGATATTATCACCTGCTAAATTGATGTCTTTTTGAGGTTCTGCGTACACAGTGATACAAAAACACATTGCCACTAGCGCAGTGTTGGTTAAGTGCAATCGAAAGTGCGAAATAAGAGCGGTTGGGGTATTCAAATGATTTAAAGAGTTTTTATGGTGTTATTAATTTGGTTAATCCGATACTAGGCATCAAGAGACCTTTGCAAAGCTACCTTTTATGGTTGATTACTGCATTCGCGGTTTATGTGTTCCGTGCGCCTTTGGTGTATGAATATGCGCTTTACGCACATATTCTACTGGCACACCCTTTACAGCGCTTTTGCAAAGTGCCTCATCTAGTATGGATGATGTTTCGAGTGGCGACATAGTACGAATTACTGGCGAGATAGTCAAGTTAAACATTATTACAATATACTTTAATATAGTTAAATAGCATTTTGATTAATAATGGTTTTTAATTTCTCTAATCTTGGTAAATACTTGTAACTCTGATGCGTCAGGCAGGTGGATGGCGGATTTGATTTCCTCAGAGTGGCAACGTAAGAAAGGATTGGTTTTAAGTTCCAGCCCCAGATGAGATGGTAGGCTTGGTAAGCGTTGAGCGCGATATTGTTTGGTGTCATGATATCGTTTGATTAGCATCGGATTGCTGGGTTCCAAGCGGAGCGCAAATTCTATGTTCTGCAAGGTGTATTCATGAGTGCAGTAGACCAGCGTTTCAGCGGGAAGTGCGGCTAATTTTTGCAGTGATATAAACATCTGCTCTGCTGAGCCTTCAAATAAGCGTCCACAGCCGGCGCCAAACAGGGTGTCACCACAGAACAGTATTTTTTGTTCAGGTGGTGTGCTGGCAAAAAAAGCGATATGTCCCAGCGTGTGTCCGGGCAGATCAATGACTGCTAGGTTTATTTGCAAAGATTCAAGTCGAATGCAGTCAGGCTCCCTTACGCCGATATACGAGAATGGGTAGTGTTCATGCTGTGATGCATAAACCCTAATATTGGGATAAGCTGCGCATAGGGCATGAACGCCATCGATATGATCATGGTGATGATGGGTGATTAAGATACTGTCAGGGGTGAGCCGGTGACGATTTAAGGCATCAAGTACAGGGACTGCGTCTCCTGGGTCAATGATGGTAGCATGTTGACCGTTGTGCATGAGCCAGATGTAATTGTCTTTTAATGCCGGGATGGCGATAATGTGCAGGGCAGTTTGCATGTCGTGTATGATTCGTTTCTGCAATTGAAAAGTCAATATAAAACCTGTTCGTATTGATAACGTATTGGAGCAAAAGTCTACGCATGAGTTCATCAATTGATTTGCAGGGCAGGTTAGTTGCTCAGGCGCGCTGGTTGAATTCTGACTTGGGGCAGCATCTACAGAAGGCGGAGCAGTCCTTGTTTGATCTGGCCGTCGTTGATTTATTCGGCTTTAATGCGGTGCAGATGGGCGCGGTGTCGATGAATCTGTTGCGTCAATCACGTATCGCTCACCGATTTTTCTCTTCTGAGCTTTATCTATTTCCCCAGTGTGCCGACCAGTTTGTAGATCAGTCTTATGATTTATGTTGTAAGGATGACTTTCTACCTTTTGAGAGCGCCAGTTTAGATTTGCTGCTTTTACCTCATAGACTTGAATTTAGCGATCATCCGCACCAGACACTACGTGAGGCCGAGCGTGTTCTGGTACCGGAAGGGCATCTATTAATCTCTGGATTCAATCCTTTTAGCTCTTGGGGCGTCACGTCTCGAATCAAGCACCTGTTTTGTGCTACGGATGAGTGCGCGCATTTTTTTCCTTGGAATGGGAGATTTATCAGCTTGGCTAGATTAAAAGATTGGCTCTCATTATTGGGTTTTGAGGTGGTTACGACCGAGATGTGTTGTCATGTTCCGCCATTTGAGCAAGATGCATGGTACAGACGCTTCAGTTTTATGGAAAAGATGGGCGCGAACTGGCTACCGATGATGGGCGGCGTTTATTTCATAGTGGCGAAAAAAAGGGTTGCCGGGATGACTTTGCTTAAACCTAACTGGAAAAGTGCGCCGCTGAAATCTTCATTGGCGATCCGTCCGACACAGCAAACTCCCTCGCAAAATGAAGGCTTGATGCAACAAGATAAACAGCGGGATAAGCAGTGAGTCTTTAAACCTGCATCAGCATCTTTCTGACGGCTTGTTCATCCAGCCCTTTGCCGATAATGACGATGCGCGAGCTTGGTTCTTCCTCTTCCCAGGCGTCGAGTAGCGTAGGTGGGTATGGACTGAAGTGAACTGCGTGAACAGCCAATGGTGCAGGCTGGTCCTCAACGTGAACAATCCCTTTCAGACGTAACAACTTATCACCATGAGTCTGACAAAGTTTCAGTATCATCGGTTTAAGTTCCTGCCACTTCAGTTTGTTTGGCAGGACAACGGTGAAACTGTGGATGTCATCAGAGTGACTGTGTTGAGGTAGAGTGCCTCTTCTCAGCGCTGTTGGCGCGGTGGCGCGTAGCCAGCGTTTTGGTTCAGCTTTTTTTCCGGTTGGGTCAAATAGGCCGACATCAACAATAAAGTCAGGGTTGATTTCGCCATGTGCAATGATGTGCTGTGTGGCACTTGGATTGAATTCGCGTAATTTTTCTTGCAGCGCGCTGATCTCGTCATTAGTGGCGAGATCAGTTTTGGTGATGAGGATCACATCAGCTACAGCAAGCTGTTTGCGAGCTTCACTGTTCTCTTGTAAGTGTTTGATGCCATAGACGCTGTCGATCGTCACCACGACAGCATCCAGTCTGAATGTGGATTCAATCACCGGCTCGTTCATCAGCTTGCCTAGAATCGGCCCTGGATCTGCCATGCCGGTGGTTTCAATGATCAAGCGATTGAATTGCGGAATTGCTTGCAGAGCGCGCTTAAAGAATAGGTCGCGCATGGTGTCAGCAAGCTCGTTTTTCAAGCTGCAGCATACGCAGCCTGAATTGAGTAACACGGTATTGTCAGCGATGTGTTCGCTTTCCACTTGTGTCGCTAGAATATGGTCAAGTCCTATTTCACCAAGCTCGTTAATGATGACAGCGGAATCGGCCATTTTTGGCTGACTGAGTAGTTTGTTGAGTAACGTGGTCTTGCCAGAACCTAAGAATCCGGTGAGCAGGGTAACAGGAATGCGAGAGTCCATAATTTTAAGTGAACAGGTGTTTATATTTTTGTGGGTAAAAGAGAGAGTCCGTGATTACAGAGTAAAATGGGGTCTCATGGATAATAATGCAAGTATGGTATGAATGTATTTTTTGAGGAAGAGGGACATTTTAAGGTGGCCTCTATCATGACTGAAGCGCAGGGTTCAATGCAAATAGAATCTGCGAGTGGAAAACGTAGCAAGATCAAAACTAATCACGTCTTAATGCGGTTTGATGAACCTCTGGCTGGTTTCATGGAAGCAGCCAACCAAGTGGCCGAATCGTTTGATATTGATTTTCTTTGGGAGTGTTGTGCGGAGCCTGAGTTCTCATTTGAAGCGTTTGCTCAGGACTACTATGGTCGTCAGCCTACAGCGCTCGAGGCAGCCGCCATTGCTATCAAGTTACATAGTGCACCAGTTTACTTCAATCGTAAGGGCAAAGGACGCTATAAAGCTGCGCCTGCGGAGATTCTCAATGCTGCCTTAGCAGGGTTGGAAAAAAAGCGACAGCTTGCAGAGAAAATGGCTGGATTTGTATCGCAACTTAAGGCGCATATCATGCCGGATGAGTTAATGCAGAAACGCGATATGTTGCTTTACGACCCAGATAAGAACTCATTTGAATACAAAACACTGGATGTAGCTGCTGGTGAGATGCATTTAAATCATCTCAGGTTGTTACATCTGTGCGGTGCGATTCCTTCTGTACATGATTATCATCTAGGCGCATTTTTGCGTGAATACTTTGCTAAGGGATCAGATTTTACGTCGGAGCAAATGACTCAGGCCGTTGTAGATGCTACGTTTGACTTGCCTATGGCGGACGTTGAGGCATTCAGTATCGACGATAGTACCACTACTGAGATTGATGATGCTCTGTCAGTTAAAGCATTGGATGATGGTGTCACTCGTGTTGGTATTCATATCGCAGCACCTGCGTTGGGTATCGGAATCGATAGCCCGTTGGATTGTGCGGCGATGCAGCGTCTTTCTACTGTTTACATGCCCGGACATAAGATCACGATGCTACCGGAAACGGCAATTCGCCCATTCAGCTTGGATGAAGGGCATGTCAAACCTGTGCTGTCATTGTATCTGCATGTCAATCCGGATTGGAGCATCGTTCATCGAGATAGTAAGATTGAGCTAATCAAGATCGCAGATAATTTGCGTCATGATGAACTGGAGCCATATTTTAATGAAACTACTTTAGCGGCAGACAGTGGTCATCCATATTGGGCGAGATTGTTGTTCTTGTTTAATTTAGCAGAGTCGCTGGAAAAGACCCGTGGAAAATATGACCCGATGAAACCTCCTCAGCTTGATTACAATTTTTATGTCAATGATGGTAAGGTGAGTGTTGTTAGGCGTCATCGTGGATCACCCATGGATAAAGTCGTAGCGGAGTTGATGATAGAAGCCAATCATCAGTGGGGGGCGTTGCTGGCCACGCATGAAGTGCCTGGTCTTTATCGGGCACAAAATGGCGGGAAAGTCTATATGACGACCAAGGCGGAGCCTCATCAAGGTTTAGGCGTAGCTCAGTATGCATGGAGCACTTCACCTCTGCGCCGTGCAGTGGACTTGATTAACCAAAGGCAAATCATCAGTGTTGTGCAGAGTGCTGAACCCGCATACCCCAAAAGTAGTGGCAACTTGACAACACACATGCGTAATTTTGAATTGACCTATCAGGCTTATAGTGAGTTTCAGATGCGTATGGAGCGTTATTGGTGTCTGCAGTATTTGATTCAGGAGCAAGTGCATGAGCTTCAAGCCACCGTCTGGCGAGAGAATTTGGTGCGCCTTGACGATTTACCTTATATGACTAAAGTCTATGGACTTCCGGTATTAAAAGCCGGTACGCGTGTCAGCTTGCAGGTGCAGGAAGTGGATACCTTGATGATGGAGTTGCGCACTAAGTTCCTCCAAGTGTTGGAACAGGAGCCAGCGGTGGATGTGCCGCTTGCCGAAGCAGATGAAGATAAAGATGTGGAAATGGCTTAATGTTTCGTATTGCTAAGCATCTTATGCGAGGGCTTAGTCCATCCAGCAGCTTGAATGATGTCATTGATGTCAGTGAAATCAACGGGGTAAGAGCCTTGCACCTAGGATCTCGTACGGTGCAAAGTGCGATGCGCATCCGAGATCCGTTTGCGCTGGAATTGACTTATACACGTGCCATTATGTGTTTTCTGTTGTTTCATACGAGCCCACGTCAAATGGTCACAGTGGGCTTAGGAGGCGGGTCTGTACCGAAGTATGTTTATGCGCATTGCCCAGAAATAAAAAGTAAGGTTATTGAGATCAATCCCAGAATCATACAGGTGGCACGCAGCCAGTTTCATGTACCTGAGGATGATGAGCGTTTTGAGGTGATCGAGGCGGATGGTTTGGCTTATCTGGCGAGAAATGAAGAGGTCACAGACGTGTTGTTGATTGATGCGTTCGATCGCAATGGCATTCCGCCTGACTTCTGTAGCCAAGATTTTTTTGACCAATGTGCGAACGTGCTGAAACCAGATGGTATCTTCGTCATTAACTTATGGGGAAGCGATAAAAACTTTTCGATCTATTCTCAGCGCATCGAAACCAGTTTTGGCGGTAGAGTGCTGATGTTACCTACCGGCGCGCCAGGTAATATTGCGGTGTTTGCGTTTAGATCAAACCAGCATCACCTGAGAATAAGCAATCTGCGCCAGCGTGCAAAAGAGCTTGAGCAGGTGCATTCTATTGAATTCTTGGAGTTCTTAGAAAAAATGGTGGCACATAATCCAGGTAGTCAGAACCGTCTTTTTATGAAAAGTGATTGTTAAGATTTATGAACAGCAAACCCCAACTCAATCGATATTTTTCAACCTGTCCGAGAGGACTAGAGCAGTTATTAGCGGATGAATTGCACGAGGTGGGTGCCCGATCCGTAAAAATAACGGATGGTGGTGTCAGCTTTGATGGGGATTGGGGGGTGTGCTATGCGGCCAATCTCAATTCACGTATCGCGACACGCATTCTGTGGTTGGTGGGGCGCGGTAAATACTTGAATGAAGAAGATCTTTTCAATGCGGCCTATAAAATGAACTGGCCACAATGGTTTGATGTGAAAAATGATTTTATGGTGAAGGTCACCGGTGTTAAATGTCCACTCAAGAGTTTGGAGTTTGCAACACTCAAGATCAAAGATGCGGTGTGTGATAAATTCAGATTGGCTGTTGGAAGTCGACCTTATATCGATACTAAGACACCTGCAGTGCGTATTCATGCCTATTTAACCGTGGATGAATATCAGTTCTATTTAGATACATCGGGTGCCGCGCTTTATCAGCGTGGCAATCGCGGCGCTAGCATCGAGGCGCCATTGCGTGAGAATTTGGCGGCAGGCATCTTGAAGCTCACTGGATGGCATGTGGGGCAGCCATTGCTGGATCCGATGTGTGGTAGCGGTACTTTCTTGCTAGAAGCAGCGATGGTGGCACTGGACATGGCGCCTGGAATAAAAAGAAGTTTTGGCTTCGAGCGATTGAAGACATTTGAATCTGATACCTGGAAGAAAATGAAGATTCAAGCCTTAGGGCTGGTTAAGAAAGTCAGTTTTCAAAAAATCTATGGATCGGATATGGATTTACGCTCCATACGTGTCACCAGGCAGAATCTTGAAGCAGCAGGATTGCTAGAAGCGGTCCAGCTCTCTCATGTCGATATGGTGGACGTCGTCCCACCGGCAGGGGCTGGCGTGATGGTTGCCAACCCTCCTTATGGAGTCAGAATTGGCGAAGATGAGGCACTCGCTGCCTTGTATCCCAAAATGGGGGAAGTACTCAAGCGTAAATTTTCTGGTTGGAATGCTTATTTTCTCACCAATGACATGCGTATGCCTAAATTGATGCGACTGGCACCAACTAGACGAACCCCTTTGTTCAACGGGCCACTAGAATGTCGCTTATTCGAAATCAAAATGGTGTCAGGTAGTAACCGCAAGGAGTCCAGTCATAAGGGTATCCAAAATGGCTGATTCATTGGACGATTTGAAGTTGCGCATTAACGCTTTTGTGGCAGAGCGCGACTGGGCTCAATTCCATACGCCTAAAAATCTGGCGATGGCGATGATCGTTGAAGCAGCAGAACTGGTTGAACAGTTTCAATGGGACACGCCAGAGCAAAGTCAGGTTTTGACCGCCGAAAAGCGCGAGGCGGTCAGCCATGAGTTGTCGGACACCTTTGTTTATCTATTAAGGATTGCAGAGGTGCTGGAGATTGACCTGATCGAGGCGGCTAATCAAAAGATCGATTTAAACGCACAGAAATATCCTGCAGATAAAGTGCGGGGTAGTAATGCCAAATATACTGCATACGAAGAGTAAACCCAAGCGGGGTTAAAAATGTTGAACCGTTTGAATGGGATTCTGATCAGTAGACATTTCAACCGCAATCAGGAGTTATTGAATCAGCTGCAAGGAAAAGGGCGTTCAGATGCTGTATTTAGTGGTTTAGTCTTCTTCAAAGTTAAAGCCAGCGCAAGCTGGCTTTTTTATATCTAAATCATTCAACGCCCTGGCTTGCAAGGTAATCCTCATAGTTTCCAGTGTAATCAATGATCTCATTAGCTTTGATTTCAATGATGCGGGTGGCGATGGAGCTCACAAACTCTCGATCATGGCTGACAAAGAAAAGTGTGCCCTTGTATTTGTCCAACGCAGTATTTAGGGCTTCAATCGATTCCATGTCCATATGATTGGTTGGCTCGTCCATCAGCAAAACGTTGTGGCGTCCTAACATAAGTTTTCCATACAGCATGCGGCCTTTTTCACCGCCAGAAAGCACTTTGACAGATTTCTTGCTGTCTTCACCTGAAAATAGCAAGCGTCCTAGCATGCTACGAACGGCTTGGTCATCATCTCCGGTTTGTCGATACAGTGACATCCACTCAAATAGTTCTTCACCGTTGGTGAATTCGTATTCGTGATCTTGTGCGTAGTAACCGATTTGCGCTTTCTCCGCCCATTTCACTTCACCGTGATTAGGCTGAAGGTCACCTGCAAGGCAACGTAGCAGCGTGGTCTTGCCAATGCCGTTTTCGCCGATGATGGCAACTTTTTCGCCAGATTCAAAGATCATGTTGATGTCATTGAAGAGTATTCGATCAAAACCATGGCTGAGTTTCTTGATTTCAACCGCGTTACGATGCAATTTGTTGCGATCGTCATATTCGAAGCGAATGAACGGATACTGGCGGCTTGAAGGTTTGAACTCTTCAATTTTAATCTTATCAATCATTTTCAGACGGCTGGTGGCCTGTTTAGCCTTTGACTTGTTTGCAGAGAATCGGCGTACAAACTCTTGTAGCTCTGCGACCCTTTCCTTAGCCCTAGCATTGTCTTTAGATTGCTGAGCTCTTGCTGCGGTGCTGGCCTCCATGTAGTCATCATAGTTGCCCGGGTAGACGGTGATTTTTCCGTAGTCCATATCACAGGTATGTGTACACACTTGATTCAAGAAGTGACGATCATGCGAGATTATAATCATGGTGCAATCACGGTTGTTCAGCACATCCTCTAGCCAGCGAATCGTATTGATGTCGAGGTTGTTGGTAGGCTCATCAAGCAACAAGATATCTGGATTAGCAAACAAAGCCTGCACAAGGAGTACGCGCAATTTCCAGCCTGGTGCGACGGCACTCATTGGTCCATTGTGTTGTTCAGTGGGGATGCCAACCCCAAGCAGTAACTCGCCTGCACGGGCCTCGGCGGTATAGCCATCATACTCTGCAAACACGCCTTCAAGTTCGGCCGCGCGCATATAGTCATCTTCAGTCGCTTCCAGATTGGCATAAATCGCGTCACGCTCTTGCATAGCGCTCCACATTTGTTCGTGCCCCATCATAACCACATCCAACACGCGCTCATTCTCATAAGCGAACTGATCTTGTTTAAGGAACGCCATCCGTTCATTGCTATCAATCGTGACATTGCCGGCACTGGGCGCGAGTACGCCAGCCAGTACTTTCATGTAAGTAGATTTACCGCATCCGTTTGCACCAATCAAGCCGTAGCGGTTGTTGTCACCAAATTTGACGGTGACATTTTCAAATAATGGCTTGGCGCCAAACTGCATGGTGATATTGTTACTGATTAACATGAATTACTTTCTTTCAAAACTTGTTGTAAACAACAATCTCATCGATTGGCAGCTGTCCGCCACGTGGCGCGGCAGGTTTGAGTGCTTTACCAACCACCACAAACATGGTCGGGATATGATCATCGGGGAGCTTGAGCAATTGCGCGACTGCATCAAAATCAAACCCATCCATTGGGCAGGTATCATAGCCCATTTCTTTAGCCGCCAGCATGAGGGTCATCGCGACCATGCCGCATGAGTGCATCGCCTCATCGCGCTGAACTTGATCATGGCCTGAATAGTACTGACCGATAGCAGGGATCAGGAAATCTTGTACTGGTTTAGCTGCGTTGACCCAGTAACGTTCAGGTTGCTTTTCCCATGCTTTTAAGTCGGCAGTCAAGACAATCAGGAGTGAAGCTTCCTCCACTTGCGCTTGGTCCCAACTCACCTGACGCATCTCTTTGCGTAATGCTGGATCAGTGACCACTACAAACCGCCAGTTCTGGATGTTAAAGGCGGTTGGCGATAGCATCGCCAATGAAAGCAGTTGCCGAACTTCAGCATCCGTCATTCGATGGTGCGGATCGTAAGTCTTGACCGAGCGGCGCTCTAGAATTGCTTGGCTAACGTTCATGAGGCGTAATGAATATCAAGAATCTCAAGCGTGATATCACCAATAGGGCGATGCCATGTGACGACATCGCCTACTTTCTGACCAATCAAAGCGTTGGCTAACGGTGAAACCCAGCTGACTTTGCTCAGACTCACATCCGCCTCATCTTCGCCTACGATATGGAATATATAACGCACCTCTTCGCTATCTTGCACTTCTACCGTAGCGCCAAAAAGAACCGTTTTGTGATCCTGTGCTTTAGGGTCAACCAGAATTGAAGAATCAAGGCGGGCGCGTACATAGCGTAAATCACGTTCAATTTCGGCTATCTTGTCCTTGGAAAAAGTATCTTCCGTTGTGGTCTTGATCGCATTGAGTTCAGCTACCAATGATTCCTCAAGTGTTTGTAACTCCAAAGCTCCTGTGGGTGTGACATAGTTAGGATGCGGGCTAATTGGACGGTCGACCAGTTCCTCTCCACCTGCTTGTTCGATTCTTTCTTCATTGACAAATGCGCGACTCATGAATTAAGTTCCCTCATTACTCCCACTCGATTGTTGCTGGCGGTTTCCCAGAAACGTCATAAACAACTCGGTTAATACCACGTACCTCATTGATGATGCGGTTGGATACACGACCTAGTAGGGCATAGGGTAGCTCAGCCCAATGTGCAGTCATGAAGTCGCTCGTGATCACTGCGCGTAATGCCACCACGTAGTCGTATGTGCGGCCATCTCCCATGACTCCGACTGATTTTACTGGCAAGAACACGGTGAATGCTTGGCTGGTCAGGTCGTACCAAGACTTCCCAGATTTCTCATCGATGGTGTTGCGTAATTCCTCAATAAAAATCGCATCTGCTTTGCGAAGCAGATCGGCATACTCCATCTTTACTTCGCCTAGAATACGTACGCCGAGACCAGGGCCGGGGAAGGGGTGACGATACACCATATCATGTGGCAGACCGAGCGCGACACCAAGTTCACGCACTTCATCTTTGAATAGGTCGCGAAGTGGCTCTAGTAATTTCAAGCCTAGCTGTTCTGGCAAACCACCTACGTTGTGATGGCTTTTAATCGTGACGGCTTTTTTGGACTTTGCGCCGCCAGATTCGATCACATCTGGGTAGATCGTTCCTTGCGCCAAAAAGGTTGCACCTTTGTGACCTTTATCTCCGGCTTTGAGTTTTGCAGCTTCAGCTTTAAATACTTCCACAAATTCTTTGCCGATGATTTTACGCTTGGCTTCCGGGTCACTCACGCCCGCGAGTTTACCCATGAATTGAGCTGAGGCATCGACATGAATCACGTTGGCATGTAAGCGACCGGCAAACATTTCCATCACCATTTTACCTTCGTCGAGGCGCAATAAGCCATGGTCAACAAACACGCAAGTCAATCGATCTCCAATCGCACGGTGAATGAGCGCAGCAGCAACACTAGAATCAACCCCGCCAGACAAGCCTAGAATCACTTCTTCGTCACCTACCTGATCACGGATTTTCTCTACCGCCTCTGTGATGTGGTCTTTCATGATCCAGTCTGGATTTGCACCGCAGATTTCCAGTACAAAGCGCTCAAGCATGGCTTGCCCCTGTTTTGTGTGCGTTACTTCTGGATGGAACTGTACAGCGTAAAATTTGCGGGTTTCATCAGCCATTGCAGCAATCGGAGTAGTCTCATTGCTGGCGATCACTTTGAAGCCTGGCGGCAGCTCGGTGACTTTGTCACCATGGCTCATCCAAACATCAAGTAGACCATGACCTTCTGCATTGGTAGCGTCTTGAATATCACGGAATAGCGCTGAATGCCCCCGCGCACGAACAGCAGCATAGCCAAATTCGCGTTTATGACCAGCCTCTACTTTACCCCCCAGTTGTTGTGCCATGGTTTGCATGCCATAGCATATGCCTAATACTGGGATGCCTAATTCAAACACGACTTTTGGTGCTTTGTCCGTTTCTTCTTCATACACACTGGCATGGCTGCCAGAAAGGATAATGCCATCGGCGCCGAAGCGACTTACAAAGTCATCTGAAACATCGCACGGGTGAATCTCGCAATAAACATGGGCTTCGCGCACACGTCGTGCGATCAGTTGGGTTACCTGAGAACCGAAGTCTAGAATTAAAATCTTGGAATGAGTCATGTTCAGCCACAAAATGCACAAAGAACACATAGGCAGGGCAATGCCCTGATTTTGTGTTCTCTGTAGTTAGAGTTGATAGTTAAGTGAGTTAGTCAACGCGGTAATTCGGTGCTTCTTTAGTGATCTGTACATCATGCACGTGAGATTCTCGCATCCCTGCACTGGTGATTTGTACAAATTCTGCGCGTTCACGCATTTCTTCAATTGTTGCGCAACCCGCATAGCCCATAGATGCACGTACCCCCCCCATGAGTTGATGGATTACGGCTAAGATGCTACCTTTATACGGCACGCGCCCCTCGATGCCTTCGGGTACCAATTTGTCCGTATTGCCGCTATTTTCCTGGAAGTAGCGGTCGCTTGAGCCTTTTTCCATGGCGCCGATAGAACCCATGCCGCGGTAGGATTTGTATGAGCGCCCTTGGAACAGTTCGATTTCCCCTGGGGCTTCTTCTGTGCCAGCAAACATGCCACCCAACATAACGCTATGTGCGCCAGCAGCGATTGCTTTAGAAATATCCCCAGAGAAGCGAATGCCGCCATCTGCAACAAATGGAACACCTGTGCCTTTGAGGGCTTCAGCCACATTGGAAATTGCACTAATTTGTGGCACGCCTACACCTGCCACGATACGTGTGGTACAAATAGATCCTGGCCCAATCCCCACTTTCACGCCATCTGCACCGGCATCCACCAAAGCTTTGGCGGCGGCGGCAGTTGCAATATTGCCGCCAATCACATCAATGTGCGGGTAATGAGTCTTGACCCATTTTACGCGATCAAGTACACCTTGAGAGTGACCGTGCGCGGTGTCCACTACGATTACGTCTACACCTGCATCTGCAAGGGCTGCAACGCGATCTTCGGTGCCATCACCCACCCCAACGGCAGCGCCTACGCGCAGTCTGCCTTGCGCGTCTTTACATGCAAATGGGTGTTCAGAAGATTTTTGTATATCTTTAACGGTAATCAGTCCTTTGAGCACATCGTGATCGTCAACCACAAGAACGCGCTCCAAGCGATACTGATGCAATAAACGCATTACATCTTCTTTTGATGCGCCTTCTTTGACGGTCACCAACTTGTTGCGTGGTGTCATAATATTCTTAATGGGCTGATCCAGATTGGTCTCAAAGCGCAGGTCACGGTTGGTTACGATGCCAACGATTTTGCCGTTATCCACCACTGGAATACCGGAAATTTTATGCGTACGGTTGAGTTCTAACACATCACGCACGGCCATGTGGCTTTGAATGGTAATCGGGTCATTCACCACGCCAGACTCAAAACGCTTAACGCGCGCAACGTGAGCGGCCTGCTTCATGGCGGTCATATTCTTATGGATGAAGCCTAGACCACCTTCCTGTGCCAAAGCGATGGCAAGAGGAGCCTCTGTAACCGTGTCCATGGCCGCAGAAAGGAGAGGGATGTTAAGTTCGATGTTTCTTGAAAGTTGTGTCTTGAGTGAGACTTCGCGCGGCAGTACATTAGAGTAGGCCGGCACCAATAAAACATCATCAAAAGTGAGAGCTTGTTGCAATAAACGCATGTGCAAATCCTTGTACCCAAAACGAGATTATACAGATTTATAGGCATCTTAGCGATACCCAGTTGCGTATTTGTTGGCCCCAGTTGAGGGCAATATCACGAAGGTCATGAATTGCAATAAGGCAGACCAATCGTGCGCAGATACCTCACCCTTTAACCAAAGAAGATGCGGCGGCTAAACGTGCCATCGAATAAGACAAGACCAGTGTGCAAGAATATGCGAGAAATATTGCAATTAATTCAGCCCCATTTACAGGCGGATTAGTGCCCTAGGACTCAACGGGTAAATCGCCCCCACCTTTTTTCATGATCTTTCCATCAGCAGCGCGCTGTTTGCGGACTTCTTTCGGGTCGGCGATGAGTGGGCGATAAATCTCTACTCGATCCATGTGGCGAAGTGGCGTATCCAGCTTAGTCATTTTGCCGAAAATTCCGATTTTGTTTACAGATAAATCTATTTCCGGAAATTTTCCAGTAATGCCAGAGGCCAAGATCGCCTGTTCGGCTGTGGCATCTTTTTTTACTACAACTGGCAATATTAACTGTTCATGAGGTAATGCATAGGCGACTTCTACAATAATGTCGGTTTTTTTGTCCATTGTGATGAGCTTTTGCAGGTTAAAAGTAACGACTATTTTATTCCGTATAGTTTATCAGCGCGTATTACAAATCCATCGACAAATGTATTTGCGATGTGACTAAAAACTGGTGCGATTGCCTTTTCCAGTAAGGCGTTGGTAAATTCGTAATGAAGTGAAAACTCAATTTTGCAGGCATTTTCATTAAGGGAAATGAAGTGCCAGGTGCCATCAAGGTGCTTAAATGGACCATCTTTGAGTTTAATGCTCATTTCAGTAGGGTAAGCCTTACGATTTTCAGTGGTGAAGTGTTGTTTTAGACCATGGTAAGCGATATGTAAAGTTGCAATAGTGATTGTTTCATCTTGATGAATCAAGTCAACACCACCACACCAAGGCAGAAACTCCGGATACCTTAAGACATCGTCTACCATGCGATACATATTGCCTGCAGAGTGTCCCACAATAACGGTCTTGCTTACTTGCGCCATAACATCCTAAGAATTTTAACTGATCATGACATTATCTTGGCTAAGTCAAAGAATAGAACAAGCCAAGAAGTGGAGTAAAATGCCAATTTTAAGCGATTAAGCAAGAAATATCCGGTTTTATGAACATTGCACAGAATAAAAAAGCCTTCTTTGACTACTTTATAGAAGAAAAATATGAAGCAGGTATCGTACTAGAAGGATGGGAAGTTAAAGCCATCCGCGAAAATAAAGTGAATATCAAAGAAGCCTACGTCATTATCCAGCGTGGGGAAATTTATTTGATAGGCTGTCATATCACACCGTTAGGTGCAGCCTCTACGCATATACGTCCGGATGCCATAAGAACGCGCAAACTCTTGTTGCACAATGAAGAAATAGCAAAGCTGATTGGTAAAGTAGAGCGCGCAGGCTATACGCTTGTTCC
>VGIC01000026.1 GCA_016867975.1 Betaproteobacteria bacterium
AGGTGAGGCCGCATAGCAGTTGCGGTCGAATTCCGCCTGCGATCTATGCTCAAAAGTTAAGGCAGGCGAGTGATTTTTAAACGGGCTTTACTAACCTAAATTTGGACCAGCTTTTGGGGGCAGGTCACGCCAATACATATTGCACTTTAGTTGTTGATTCATAAATTGCATAGGGGTTCATGGAGACTTATTGCGTGCTTCCTCAGGCAGAAAGACTAGCTGTTTCAACTGTTATAATTTACTTACAATTTCGCTAATCGTTTTATATCGGGATTGTTGTGCTGGAGCGTTTTCTGGTCTTGGATGTCCATTCACCCAGTGCGGAAACGATGTTTGCTGTATCCGGCTCAATCTTGCTAATTTCGTTGGTGATTCTGATTTGTGCGCTACGGGCATGTCCGCTTCTCATATGCCGATGCCCGACTTACAGCCCAGGCCGATCAATAATTGAAAGGGGAACCTTATGCCAACATTACAGGCCTTCGTGCAATATGCTTCTGAGTGCGCTGACATTCCAGATACGCGCAGGTTGCGCCATTGGGCCAAGGTTGCACTACGAGTGGATACACAAGTCACGATCCGTATCGTGGATGAACCCGAGGGGCGTGAGTTGAATCACACGTATCGCGGAAAGGATTATGCGACCAATGTGCTGACATTCGTCCTGACAGAAGAGCCTTGCTTGATGGGGGATATCGTGATTTGTGCGCCGGTGGTGGAAAAAGAGGCTAGAGAACAGCACAAGGATCTGCATGCGCATTATGCGCATCTTGTGGTGCATGGTATCTTGCATTTGCATGGTTATGATCATGAAACCGAGCCTCAAGCGGAGTTAATGGAAGGGATAGAGACTGCAATCATCACAAAATTAGGGTATCCTACTCCTTATCTCATCACATAGGATGCCAATTTCCCAATGAAAATCGTTTCTGACTTTGTCGCCTTATCCTTGCCGCACGAATTTGTGTTGCCCTCGGCTCATCTTCTCGTCATAAACAATTTCGCTCGGAAATAATCATGGCAGACCCTGACAAGCCCAGTTTACTAGAACGTCTCAGTCACTTTTTACTGCGCGAGCCTGAAGATCGCGAACAGCTAGTAGCGCTGTTGCATGGTGCTTACGAAAACAGCCTGATGGATGCAGATTCGCTCGCCATGATCGAAGGCGTGTTGCAGGTGTCCGAAATGCAAGTGCGCGACATCATGATTCCTCGCTCACAGATGGATGTCATCGATATCACGGATCCCCCAGAAGTCTTTATTCCACGCGTTATTGAGGCTGCACACTCCCGTTTCCCTGTCATTGAAGATAATAAAAATGATGTCATCGGCATCCTATTGGCAAAAGATTTGCTACGTTACTATGCGGGAGAAGAATTTGAAGTGCGTGACATGTTGCGTCCAGCGGTATTCATCCCGGAATCCAAAAGGTTGAATGTGTTGCTCAAAGAGTTCCGCAGTAACCGCAACCATATTGCAATCGTAGTGGATGAGTACGGTGGCGTGGCTGGTCTGGTCACAATCGAAGATGTGTTGGAGCAAATTGTCGGCGATATTGAGGATGAATACGATTATGATGAGGATGAAGACAACATCATTCAAAATTCAGATGGTCAATACCGCGTGAAGGCGCTGACAGAAATTGCCGATTTCAATGAGATTGTTGGGACATCATTCAGTGATGAGGAGTTTTCCACCATTGGTGGCTTAGTGGTCAATCGATTCGGTCATTTACCCAAGCGTAATGACGAAATCAGCTTTGATAATTTGCATGTAAAAGTTTTGCGTGCAGATAGTCGTCGCCTGCATAGTATACTGATACAGGTACTGCCGATTGTAGCGGAGCAAGAAGAGGATTAGTGTGGATTGCAATAAACAAAGCGTCACTTGGCTCTTTTTATGCATGATTGCCGATTGAGGGTGTCCTGAATTTTGTGTAAACATCGACTAATTACTGCTGAGGCATTCTTTCCTTAAACTGAATAGTCGCTCCACAATAAGTACTTTTGCAAAGGTCTCTCGATGCTTAATCGTAACGACTTTTGTGATCTGAGTGCTATCAGGCTACAATGCAGCCCATGTCAAAATTCATGTCTAAACAACCCGTGAGTTCGCTGCTGTTGCTTGCACTGGGAGCATTCAGTGTTTTAGGGTTTGCACCGTATTATTTTTATCCTGCTACGATAGTGTCGCTCATGGCACTATGTTATTGCTGGTATATAAGCGCCTCCATCCGGCAGACGGCTTATGATGGATTTATGTACGGGTTGGGCATGTTCGGTGTCGGCATCTATTGGATCTACATCAGTTTACATACCTTTGGCGGTATGCCGGCCTTGATGGCGGCTTTTTCAACCTTGATTCTGACCGCTTTTATGGCTTTATTTCCTGCGGTTGTCGGGATGTTAAGCAAACGGTTTTTTGCCGGTGGTCATGTGTTGATGGCGGCTGCCATTCCCCTGCTTTGGGGATTGTCTGACTGGGTGCGCAGCTGGATATTCACTGGTTTTCCGTGGCTTACTATTGGATACAGTCAGGTGCCGTCCAGTTTTCTTGCGGGTTACGCGCCTGTAATCGGTATTTACGGAGTGACGACACTCACAGTGCTGGTGGCGAGTCTGGCTGGATTATTGTTTGTAAGAGGGCATTCACAAAGCATTGGGCGGCGCAGGGTGATGGGGGTGCTGCTAATTTTATTTGTGGCTGGTGGGTTGCTAAAACAAGTGAACTGGTCTGAGTCCGTTGGTCAGCCGATCCGTGTTAGTCTGCTTCAGGGCAATATCGCGCAAGATATCAAATGGAATCCGGAAATCGCAAATCAAACCATCCATCAATATCTCAGTATGGCGGCTCAAAGTAGTGCCAAGCTGATTGTGATGCCAGAAACAGCACTGCCTATCATCGCGAGTGAGTTACCTGCGGAAATTCCAAGCCAGCTTCGGCAGATTGCCTTGCGAAATCAGGGCGATATCTTGGTAGGGCTGATTGAGCGCGAGAGGCATCCTGATCTTGGCGATACGGAGTATTACAACAGTGTTTTAAATTTCGGTGGCGATCAAGTCGCTGCTTATCGTAAATCTCACCTGGTGCCGTTTGGGGAGTTTATCCCGCTTAAAGTTGCGTTCGGCTGGATATATCGTGATTGGTTAGATATGCCGCTCAGCGACTTGTCGCGTGGTGAAAAATATCAGCAGCCGATGCAGGTGGCAGGTGAGAAAGTTGCCGTCAATATTTGCTATGAAGACGTATTTGGTGAGGAGATCATCCGGCAGTTACCAGCCGCCACCCTGCTTGTGAATGTGAGTAACGATGCATGGTATGGCAACTCATACGCAGCCGATCAGCACATGCAGTTTTCGCAGGCGCGTGCGCTGGAAACCGGGCGCATGATGTTACGCGCCACCAATACCGGTGCCACCGCCATCATCGATCACAAAGGGCATGTCGTTGCCCATGCGCCGCACTTTGTACAAACCAGTCTTGATGGTACGGCGCAGGGGTACGCTGGAACGACCCCTTATGTGGCTTGGGGTAACTGGCCATTTGTGATCATGAGTTGTTTTGGCTTGCTTATCCTGCTATGGCGACGTAACACGATAAACCTATTGCTGGACTGCAAAACCAAGTAAAATTCAACACTCAGTAAAATCGAACATTAAGCAAAACTTTCCTTTTCGCCAATTTAACGAATCTATAAACAAATCATGGCTTTAACATTTCAAGAGATTATTCTCACCCTGCAAAAATACTGGAGCGATAAAGGCTGTGCGCTGTTACAGCCGTACGACATGGAAGTCGGGGCAGGGACTTCACACACGGCGACATTTTTACGCTCACTCGGTCCCGAGCCATGGAAAGCTGCCTATGTGCAACCGAGCCGCCGCCCCAAAGATGGTCGTTATGGCGAAAACCCAAATCGTTTGCAACATTACTACCAATTTCAGGTGGTACTCAAACCTGCGCCAGCAGATATTCTTGAGCTTTATTTAGGCTCGCTGGAAGCGCTAGGTTTTGACTTGAAGAAGAACGATATTCGCTTTGTGGAAGACGATTGGGAAAACCCAACGCTTGGTGCATGGGGGCTGGGCTGGGAAGTGTGGCTGAATGGCATGGAAGTGACGCAATTCACTTATTTCCAGCAAGTGGGTGGCATCGACTGCAAGCCGATTACAGGTGAGATCACCTATGGTCTGGAGCGTTTGGCGATGTATCTGCAGGGCGTAGATAACGTCTATAACCTGACGTGGACAGAAGGTTTGAGTTATGGCGACGTTTATCTGCAAAACGAGCAGGAGCAATCAGCTTACAACTTTGAGCATTCTGATGCGGAGTTTCTTTTTACCGCATTTTCTGCGCATGAAAAGCAGGCCAAACATCTGATGGAGAGTCAGTTAGCGCTACCCGCTTATGAGCAGGTGCTCAAAGCGGCGCATACGTTTAATCTGTTGGATGCGCGCGGTGCAATTTCAGTGACAGAGCGTGCAGGCTATATCGGCCGCATCCGCAATCTTGCCCGTTCGGTCGCCGCCAGTTATGTGGATAGTCGCGCGCGATTAGGCTTTCCGATGGCGCCAAAAGCATGGGCGGATGAGGTGTTAGCTAAGCTTAATAAAGACAAGATCGAGAAAGAAAAGAAGGTCGCTTAAAACATGTCGGTACAAAATCTAATCGTAGAACTTTTCGTTGAAGAACTCCCGCCAAAGGCACTGAAAAAACTGGGCGAGGCATTCAGCAGTGCTGTGTTTGAACGTCTCAAATCACAGGGGCTAACTGATGCGGACTCTGTGGCAACCGCATTTGCAACGCCTCGACGTTTGGCAGTGCATGTGACTGCAGTTGCGACACAAGCCGCAGATGTTCAGCTGTCACAGAAGTTGATGCCGGTGAGCGTTGGACTTGATGCCAATGGCAATGCTACGCCAGCATTGGTCAAGCGTTTGAATGGCATGGGGCTGGATGAGGGAGCAGTGACGCAACTCTCCAAGCAGATGGATGGCAAGAACGAGGCGCTGTTTATTGCCGTCACGCAGCAAGGCGTCACGTTGGCACAAGGACTACAGAAGGCGATAGAGGAGGCAGTGCATCAGTTGCCGATTCCTAAAGTAATGACCTACCAACTGGTAGATGGCTGGAGTAGTGTTAATTTTGTGCGTCCGGCACATCGGTTATTGGCTATGCATGGTGCGGATATAGTCAACGTGACGATATTGGGGCTACAAGCTGGCAACGCCACGCAAGGTCATCGTTTCGAAGCCAAGCAGTCTGAGATCGTGATTCAGCATGCGGATTGTTATGTGGAACAGATGAAGAACGAAGGCGCAGTAATTGCCAGTTTTGCCGAGCGCCGGGCAGAGATTGTTGCTCAGCTTGAGGTCGCAGCGCGTCGGCAAAATCTGCAGCCGATTGAAGATGAGGCCTTGCTGGATGAGGTGACGGCACTGGTTGAACGCCCGAATGTGCTATTGGGGCAGTTTGAATCGGAGTTTCTGGAGGTGCCGCAAGAGTGTTTGATTTTGACCATGAAGGCCAACCAGAAATACTTTCCGTTATTGGATGGACCCTTAAGTCAAGGGGGCAAGCTGACCAACAAGTTTTTGATCGTTTCCAACATTGCGCCAGCTGACCCCAGTGCAGTGGTTGGTGGGAATGAGCGTGTGGTACGCCCGCGTTTGGCTGATGCTAAATTTTTCTTTGATCAGGATCGCAAGAAGTCGCTCGAGTCACGCATCAGCAGTTTGGATAAGGTGGTTTATCACAATAAGTTGGGATCGCAAGGTCAGCGTTCAGAGCGTGTGAGTGCGATTGCGATCGCCATTGCTTTACAAATGGGCGAGGCGGATCTTGCAGCTAAAGCCGGTATTGCCGCGCAACTTGCTAAGACTGATCTAGTGACCGACATGGTGGGCGAGTTCCCTGAGTTGCAAGGGATCATGGGGCGCTACTATGCGCAGCATGAGGGCTTGGATGATGCAGTGGCTTTTGCGATTGAGGATCATTATAAGCCGCGTTTTGCGGGGGATGATCTGCCACGCAATCCGGTTGGTTTTTGTGTGGCATTGGCAGATAAGCTGGAGGCCTTGGTCGGGTTGTTCAGCATTGGTGAGAAACCAACGGGGGATAAAGACCCGTTCGCATTGCGTCGTCAAGCATTAGGCGTGATTCGCATGCTCATCGAAGGCAAGTTGCAGCTGAATTTTGAGAAGCTGATTCAGGATGCCTTGTCCAAGTTTGAGGTTGAAGAGGCTGGTCAAGAGGCTATGGTGCATGCCATCAAAGCCTTCTGCTATGACCGGTTGAGCGTTAACTTACGAGATCAAGGTGCGACTGCGCAAGAGGTAGATGCGGTACTGTCGCTAGCCCCCGCCTTGTTGATGGAGATTCCTGCTCGCTTGGAAGCGGTGCGCACTTTTTCGGCCTTGTCTGAGGCCCCTGCATTGGCGGCAGCGAATAAGCGCGTGAGCAACATCCTGAAGAAGGCGGAAGGGGATGTCGATGCACAGGTGAATGTCGGCTTGTTGCAGGAAGATGCCGAGATTGCTCTCAATAGCGCATTGGCGCAAGTTAAACCAGTGGCGGATAAATTGTTTGAAAGTGGTGATTACACTGCGTCACTTCAGTCACTTGCAGCCTTGAAAGCACCAGTGGATGACTTCTTCGATCACGTGATGGTGAACGCGGATGACCCTGCGCTCAAGGCCAATCGTTTAGGCTTGCTGGCGACCCTGCATCAAGCCATGAATCGCGTGGCAGATTTGTCTAAATTGGCGAGTTAATATCTTGAAATTAGTGATTCTAGACCGCGACGGTGTCATCAACAAAGATTCTGATAGTTTCATCAAGAATCCGCAGGAGTGGATTCCTATTCCGGGTAGTCTAGAAGCAATCGCATTGCTCAATCAACAAGGTTTCAGGGTGGCTGTTGCCACGAATCAGTCTGGTGTCAGTCGCGGTCTGTTCGATATGGCTACATTAAATGCAATCCATGACAAGATGCATCGTGATCTGGCGCAGGTGGGCGGCCGCATCGACGCGGTGTTCTACTGCCCGCATTCGGCTGAAACCAATTGTGATTGCCGTAAACCAAAGCCAGGTATGGTAAAGGAGATCGGTAAGCGCTTTTCGGTAGAGCTCGATACGGTCTATGCGGTAGGAGATGCGCTCAGAGACATCCAGGCTTTTGCCAGCTGTGGCTGCAAGACGATTCTGGTGCGTACAGGAAAAGGAGAGGAAACGTTGCATGCAGCGGAACTGCCAGAGCACGTCGTGGTGGTGGCGGATTTGAGTGAGGCGGTTTCTTATATCATTGCTGCGACTGAGTGATGTGATGTTGGCCTTACGTTCCTTGTTGTTTTTTTTAGGCCAAGTGCTGACTGCTCCTGTTTTCACACTAGTCGCATTGTTCGCCATGCCGCTGAACCCGATTACACGCAATGTGCTGATTTCTGGCTGGGCGCGTAGTATGGTGTGGTGGTTAAAAGTGACTTGCAATATCCGTCACGAGATTACGGGTATAGAAAATCTGCCAGCCACTCCTAGTATCATTCTTGCTAAACATCAGTCGGCCTGGGAAACTCTGGCATTTCAGGCGATCTTCCCGACGCAGGCCTATGTGCTTAAGCGGGAGCTGTTGTGGATCCCGATCTTTGGCTGGGGCTTGGCCATGTCCTCGCCGATTGCGATTGACCGTAGCGCAGGGCGTGAGGCACTGAAGAAGTTGGTCGCCAAAGGCAAGCACAGATTAGCGCAGGGGTTTTGGGTGGTGATTTTCCCTGAGGGTACCCGTAAAGCCCCAGGGGAGCGCAGCAAGTATCATATTGGTGGCGCATGGCTGGCAACGCATACGGCAACTCAGGTTGTGCCAGTTGCGCACAACGCGGGTGAGTTCTGGGCGAAGAATTCCTTTATCAAACGTCCTGGCATTGTTCGTGTGCAGATCGGCGCGCCGATTCAAACTGCGGGGATGAAAGCCGACGCCCTGAACCATCAGGTGGAGCAGTGGATCGAAGCGGAAATGCAGAAGTTGGTGCAGTGACTCACATTCTCACCTTGCCCTCCGGTGAGCAGATGCATTTTCAGTTGGAACTGCGTCAGCGCCGCACCATCGGTCTGAAAATTACCCCGTCTGGTCTGGTGGTACATGCGCCAAAGCGCATTTCAAAGGGGCAGCTAGAAACCATTATTTTGCAGAAAGCCAGTTGGATCAGCAAAAAACTACAGGCATTAAGCGCGCGTCAGGTTCCAGAATTGCAATGGCAACATGGTGAGCAGTTGTGGCTATTGGGTCAATATGTGACCCTTGATATTGAGCAAAATGTACGCACTAAAGCTGTTCAGCATGTTCCAGGAAAATTGTTGCTGGCGTTACCAGAGCCGCATGACCGAGAGGCGGTGGCACGAAAAGTGGTGCAGTGGTACGTCAAGCAGGCAAAAGAGGACTTTCTAAGGCGCTTGGAAATCTTATCTGCAAAGCTGGGCGTGCCGACCCCCGTGCTGTTGATCTCAAATGCTAGAACGCGATGGGGTAGCTGTAATTCCAAAAAAGAGATTCGGCTTAACTGGCGCCTATACCAAGCTCCCCCTCATCTGATCAATTACGTTGTTTGCCATGAGTTGGCGCATTTGAAAGAGATGAATCACTCAGCGAGATTCTGGTCTGTGGTTGCAAGCCTCTATCCAGATTACAAAGAGGCCGAGAAATCGCTCAAAGCTTGGTCGCCAAAATTGCACGCGATGTAAGTTTGTGAGCAGAGTTTATTGTTTCAGTAACTTTTTGATGTCGTTGGCAATGTCGGTCGGCTTGGTGCCGTAATTGACATAAAGTCTTATTTTTCCATGCTGATCAAATAGATAGATGCCAGCACTGTGATCAATAGTGTAGCCGCTATGACCATGATTGCTTACCTTGTTGCTGAAGATCTTAAAATCGTTCACGGTGGTTGCGATGGCTGCATTGCTACCAGTCAATCCGACAAAACGAGGGTCGAATCCTGGCACGTATTGGCTTAATACCTGCTGTGTGTCCCGCTCAGGATCCAGTGTGACGAATAGCACTTGCAGTTGGTCGGATTGCTCACCTAATTGCTTCATGACTTTTTTCATGTCAGACATGGTGGTGGGGCAGACGTCGGGACAATGGGTGTAACCGAAGAATAGTGCAATGACTTTGCCATTGAAGTCTGCCAGTGTGCGGGGTCTCCCCGTATGGTCTGTCAGACTTAGCCGATTGCCGAGATGGGTGTAAGAAATGTCTGTAGCCAGAAAGTCATTGGGTGCTGAGGCAGGTTGGCATGCGAAAAGTAGACATAGCCATCCCATGATTAATAAGTTTCGCATTGTTAGTCCTTGTGGTCGCTTTAAATTTACAAGAGTGATTTTACGCGCAAAATTAATAATTTACTGCAAAGCGGTTGCGCACTCGTTTACAATAACATTTTTGTAAAATTTCAAAGAATTTCAAGGATACAAGCATGGCGAACCCTGCAGCAACTTCTGGCGGTATGGCAGACCGCGACGGCGTAATTTGGTATGACGGCAAGATGGTGAATTGGCGTGATGCGACGACACATGTTTTGACACATACACTGCACTATGGCATGGGGGTGTTTGAGGGCGTACGTGCTTACAAGACTGATAAAGGCACAGCGATCTTCCGTTTGAAGGAGCATACCGACAGGTTATTCCGCTCAGCGCATATTCTGGGCATGAAAATGCCATACAGCAAAGAGGAAATTTCGGCTGCACAGTTAGCTGCGGTGCGTGATAATAATCTCGAATCAGCGTACCTGCGTCCGATGGCGTTTTACGGTGCAGAAGCGATGGGAATCTCCGCCAAGACCTTGTCTACACATGTGATTGTTGCCGCTTGGAAATGGGGCGCTTATATGGGGCAAGATGCTTTGGATAATGGCATTCGTGTTAAGACCTCCTCTTTCTCGCGTCATCACGTGAATATCACTATGTGTAAAGCCAAGGCGAATGGTAATTACATGAACAGTATTCTGGCGCATCAGGAAGCGGCTCTGGATGGTTATCAGGAAGCCTTATTGCTGGATGTAGATGGTTTTGTGGCAGAAGGTTCAGGTGAGAATGTATTTATTGTGCGTAATGGCAAACTTTACACGCCTGATCTCACCAGTGCGCTGGAAGGCATTACCCGTGACACGATTGTTCAGCTGGCAACCGAGTTAGGTATTCCAGTGATCGAGAAGCGCATTACCCGTGATGAGGTGTATGGCGCGGATGAGGCCTTTTTCACAGGTACAGCGGCAGAAGTGACGCCGATTCGCGAGTTGGACAACCGGGCCATCGGTGCAGGCACTGCAGGGCCCATCACCAAGCAATTGCAAAAGTTGTATTTTGATGTGGTACACGGTCGCTCTCCTAAACATGAGGATTGGCTGACACTTGTGTAATATCAATGCGTCATTCTTGTGGGATTAGATCGCGGTGACGTCTGCGGGTTTTTCCCACAACTGTTCAATTACCCGCTTTGCATCCCGAGCTACACTGTTGGTCCAGAATTTTACTGGTGCGGTTTGCGTGTTGTTGGAGAGTAGGTTCAGTGACGCAAGCCGGTTTTGCACATGATTAGCCACAGCAGCCCCGGTGTCGATGAGGCAAATGTTACTGCCTACTACTTGCTTGATGAGTGGTCGCACAAAGGGGTAGTGCGTGCAGCCCAGTACAATCGTGTCCGCACCTTCATCCAGTAATGGTTGGCAGTAATGTTCCAACAGCCTCAATGTGGCAGGCTCATTTAACTCCCCACGTTCAATGCATTCGACCAGCCCAACACAGGCTTGCGTGACGACTTTTACATTACGCCCGTAGTTTTCCAGTAGGCCGGCGAATTGTGCACTTTTCAGTGTGCCAGTGGTGGCGAGTACGCCGACAATGCCATTCTTTGAAGCTTCTGCAGCGGGTTTGACGGCCGGCTCCATGCCAAATACGGGTAGTGTGTAGTGCTTGCGTAGCAGGTTGATTGAGACGGCTGTGGCGGTGTTGCAAGCCACTACCAGTGCTTTGGTGTTTTGACCGATCAAGAAGTCTGCAATTTCAATGCAACGCGCTTGAATCTCTGCGGGGGTCTTGTTGCCATAGGGGGCATGCTTGCTGTCCGCAAAATAAATCAGGGGTTCGTGTGGCATTAGAGCATGCAGGTGTTTCAATACAGAAATGCCACCCACGCCCGAATCGAATACGGCAATTGCATACTCGCGAATATTACTGACAGAATTGTGGGTTGCAGACATGGCGAGATTTTACTGCCAAAAGAGACCATTGCAACACTATCCTAGAAAAAGCAGTTAAACGCTCAATTATTCTATTAAGCCTTTATGAGTACTTAACATTTTAACTGTAACTAAAATCACCCAATGCTTGAGAGTGCTTTCACGTCGATTACACGGTTTTTGAGATGTCTGGCGGCGTTACTCTTCGTTGCAGGGGGAAGCCATGCTGCCTTATCGCGCCTTGCCATACATCCCAAAAGCCGCATGCTCAATGTGTTTAACTGCTTTTTCTAGGATAATTTACCTGAAGCGCCGTGTTTGTAATGTGCATAAGATATAATCTGCCACATGATTAGAAAATTGTTCAACAAGTTATTCAGGTCGAAGTCCTCTAAAGCGGGACATGCGAAACTGGAGCAACATTCGATTGAACTCGCATCAAAATTACGCGGTTTGCACCGACCTGTGCTTGGTGCGAAAAAAACAGCGAAGGCGCGCCATGGTCATCGGGAGGGAGCAGCGGTGATTGCGGTGGGTCGTCACCAGATCGATCGCAACGAGCTCAGCAATGCGGCCATTCGAACGATTGAGAGCTTGCAAAAGGCAGGGTTTGAGGCGTACGTAGTCGGAGGGGCGGTGCGCGATTTGTTATTACAGCGACATCCCAAAGATTTTGATGTGGCGACAGATGCCACGCCAGAAGAGGTGCATCGCATCTTTAGGCGCTCGCGTATTATTGGTCGCCGTTTCCGTCTGGTGCATGTGATTTTCGGGAGTGAAACCATTGAGGTGTCCACTTTTCGTGGTCATCATCATGCGGAAGGGGATGCTCATACCGATGTGAGTGGGCGTATCCTGCGCGACAATGTTTTTGGCAGTCTGCAAGAAGATGCAACGCGACGTGATTTTACCGTCAACGCCTTGTATTACGATCCGACCAGTCAGGAAGTGTTAGATTTTCATCGGGGTTTTGAGGATGTGCAGGCAAGTACCTTGCGTATGATTGGTTCGCCAGAAACACGTTATGCAGAAGATCCAGTACGGATGTTGCGTGCGGTACGATTATCCGCAAAGCTGGGATTTCATATTGATGTGGCCACCATGGCGCCAATTGCCAAGATGGCGGATTTGCTTCAAGACGTGCCACCGAGCCGCCTTTTTGATGAAATGCTCAAGTTGTTTTTGTCTGGCCATGCTATTGAAAGCGTCAGTGTCTTGCGTGAGCAGCATTTGCATCATGGCTTGTTGCCCATGCTGGACGTGGTGTTGGAGCAGCCGCTTGGTGAGCGTTTTGTGATGCTGGCACTCAAAAACACGGATGATCGTATTCTGTCTGGAAAATCTGCGAATCCTAGTTTCTTGTTTGCTACGCTGTTGTGGCACGAGGTGTTGGCCGCGTGGGAACCCTACAAGGTGGAAATGCCCTTGATACCCGCCTTACACCAGGCCATGAGCGAGGTCATTGCATTACAAGCAGAAAAATTGGCAATTCATCACCGTTATACTGCAACCATGAAAGAAATCTGGGCGATGCAGCCTCGGTTTGAACAGCGTGCCGGCAAGCGTCCATTTGGGTTGCTGACGCATCCGCGTTACCGCGCTGGTTTTGACTTCCTGTTATTACGGTGCGAATCGGGCGAAGCCCCTGCCGAGTTGGGTGAGTGGTGGGCTAGTTTTGCGGAGGCGGAGGCGGAGGAGCGCAACGCTATGTTGCTGGCGGATACTGCACCCAAGCATCGTAGAAAAAGAAAACGTAACAAGCCGGCATCGTCCGCAACGACGTCATGATGAAGCGGGCATTCGTTGCATTGGGGAGTAATCTTGGCAATCCTCAGCAGCAAGTGGCGCAGGCGTTCGTCACCTTGAGCCAATTACCTCAGACACAATTGGTAAAAAAGTCCGCTCTGTATCAGACAGCGCCTGTGGATTGTGTCGATTCGGCACCAGATTTTATCAATGCAGTGGCTGAACTGGCCACAGAACTCTCTCCGCAGGCATTATTAGATGCGCTTCTTGCTGTAGAGCAAGAAGCGGGACGGGTGCGTCCGTTTGTCAATGCACCGCGGGTGCTGGACTGTGATTTGTTGCTGTACGAGGACAGTGTGATGCACACGCGCCATCTCACTTTGCCTCATCCGAGAATGCATGCCCGTGCATTTGTGCTCTTACCTTTATTTGAAATCGCGCCGGATATTTTAATCCCAAATCATGGCAAAATATCGTCATTGATGACGCCAGAGATGTCGGCCGGCATACAGAAAATCTAAATTGACTGATGAGTATTTTTAGCAAATTCCCTTACATTGTGATTGAAGGTCCGATTGGCAGCGGTAAGACAACGCTGGCCAGAATGCTGGCGGATCGGTTTCTGGTCGACTATCTGTCAGAAAAAGCGGAGGTCAATCCTTTCTTGCCGCGTTTCTATCAGGATGCGCAGCGCTACGCTTTGCCGACACAATTGTTCTTCTTGTTCCAGCGTGCCACCCAGATTAAAGACTTGAGTCAGCGTGATATGTTTGCCCAACCTGTCGTGGCGGATTTTTTCTTAGACAAAGACCCCATTTTTGCCCGCTTGAATCTGGATGACGAAGAATATGCGCTTTACCATCAAATTTATCAACATTTGCAGTTAAAGGCGCCCAAGCCAGATTTAGTGATTTATCTGCAGACGCCCATTGATGCATTGATGGAGCGTATTGAAGCGCGTAACGTGAGTTATGAGCAAGAAATTTCCCATGAGTACTTGGAGCGCTTATCCAATGCCTACAGTGAGTTCTTTCACAATTACGATGCTTCGCCTGTATTGATGGTTAATAATGAAAAGTTGAATATCCTGAAGCATGAAGCATCGCTGCAGCTGTTATTGAATCGCATTATGCAGATTAAAGGGCAGCGTGAGTTTTTTAACCCCAATTTTGAGTAGCCCATGCGGTTGACTGCAATCAAATCTAAGGTGGATGCGGGGGAGAAGATCGCCATGCTGACTTGCTACGATGCGACGTTCGCCAAGCTCATGGAGCGTGCCGGTGTTGATGCCCTGCTGGTTGGGGACTCGCTCGGAATGGTATTGCAAGGAGAAGAGAATACCCTCAATGTCAGCATGCACCACATGACCTACCATACCAAAAGTGTTGCAGCGGGTGCGCCTGACACCTTGATTGTTGCTGATATGCCCCTGGGCAGTTACGAGCATGACCACGAGGCTGCTTATAAAAATGCAATTTGGTTAATTAAATCAGGTGCACACATGGTGAAGTTGGAGGGTGGTGGCGAGCGGGTTGCCACGGCACGCTACCTAGTTGAGCGCGGTGTGCCGGTGTGTGCTCATCTAGGGTTTACGCCGCAATCCGTGAATCAACTGGGAGGATATAAGATTCAGGGTAAGACCACAGAAAGTGCACAAACCATCATACAGGATGCGATGGCGATGGCGGATGCGGGGGTCAGTTTAATGGTGCTGGAAATGGTGCCAGCTTCGCTGGCAAAGCACATCACCGAAACGGTTAGTGCACCAACGATCGGTATAGGCGCAGGGGTTGATTGTAGCGGGCAAGTGCTGGTGTTGCAGGATTTATTGGGAATCTATAGTGGACCAGCGAGTAAAGCACCAGAGGACTTCAAAACACCTCGCTTTGTCCGTAACTTTCTAAAAGAAAGTCACAGTATACAACAGGCGGTGGCTTCTTATGTTCGCGCTGTAAAAGAAGAAACGTTTCCAGCAGCAGAGCATAGCTACTAATGGGCGTTTCTATAAATACATTCTTCGAGCGCATTACTTCGTTGCGCGGTACTCGCAACCTCGCTGTATACCACATACTATGGCTTCGGCCGCTACGCTTAACATCGCTTCGCGAGTTAGCCTACGCCGAAACACTGCGTTGGTTTTCTCGGTTTCTGCGTTCCGTCACAACCGACTTAATGCTTCAGCATTTAGCGAGGTTGGGGACGCCCCGTGCGGGTGTGCGCCTAGTACTGCATCTCAAACTATGCATTTATAGAAGCGCCCTAATATATCTTTATTACAGATGAGCAAACAGATTTTCATATGCAAATTATTCACACTGTCGCAGCCTTAAGAAAAGCTTTGGAGCATCAGTCCCAGGTGGGGTTTGTACCGACCATGGGAAATCTGCACGATGGTCATATCCGTTTGGTCGCACTTGCTAAACAACACGCAAGCTGTGTCGTGGTGAGTATCTTTGTCAATCCATTGCAATTCGGCGCTCATGAAGATTTCTCAAGTTACCCTCGTACCTTGGAGGCTGATTGCCAAAAACTGGAAGCAGCAGGTGCCGACATTGTGTTTGCGCCAGAAGTCCATGAGATGTATCCGGATTTTGATGGAAGGCAGTTAAATCAGAGCATGACCATCAGCCCGCCACCTTTGGCAAGTGCATGGTGTGGCGCTACAAGGCCGGATCATTTCTCTGGTGTGGCGACGGTGGTAATGAAGCTATTCAATATCGTCCAGCCAAATATCGCGGTGTTTGGTAAAAAGGATTATCAGCAACTGCTGGTCATCAAGGAGATGGTCAAGCAATTCAATCTGTCGATTGAAATGGTAGCGGCAGAGACTATGCGAGAGGACAGTGGTCTAGCGATGAGCTCACGCAACGGTTATTTATCGCCAGAACAAAAGGCAATCGCACCCCAGCTACATCAGGTAATCCGCCATATCGTGCATCAAGTGAGGCAAGGCGATCACCATTTCTCAGTCTTGGAGCGATGTGCAGCCGAGCAACTTACTCGCCAAGGGTGGGTGGTTGATTATATATCCATCTGTTCAGCAGATAGCCTGACCCCTGCAACGGAAGTGGATAAGCACCTGGTGGTGTTGGCTGCGGCTAAGCTGGGGAAGACGCGCCTGATTGATAATATCGATTTTATGCGCTAAGTAATCCAAAATTCTCGTGTTGGTAGTTAGATTCTTCCCCAGACCACCACCATGTACAGCGAGGCTCACAGCAATGTGGGCTTTTTTACGCCTAGAGAATATCAATCCATATTAAGCAAATTTCATTATTGCCAAATCAACACATGCAACATTCGGCAATGTATAAATGGATGATTTTTAAAGTCAAAAAGACTATAATGCATTCCCTTTTGAAAAATGGTTAAGCACATGCAAAGAACCATGCTTAAATCTAAGCTTCATCGTGTACACGTCACGCACTCCGAGCTTCATTACGAGGGTAGTTGTGCCATCGATGAAGTGTTGCTCGAAGCCGCAGATATTCGCGAGTATGAGCAAATTAGCATATACAACGTCAGCAATGGTGAGCGTTTTATTACCTACGCGATTCGTGCAGAGCGTCACTCTGGCATCATTTCAGTAAATGGTGCGGCTGCACATAAGGCAGATCCAAGAGATATCATCATTATTGCAAGCTATGCGACTTATGATGAGGCTGAGCTGAGCCAATACAGCCCGCATCTTGTTTATGTTGATCATCAAAACCGCATTAAAGACCAACGCAACGCAATCCCAGTACAGGCCGCTTAAATGACTCAGAATACTCTTGCCACAGCTACTACCATCAGTTCAGATGTCGAAATTATGAAAGATGCCGCGGTTGATGCGATCGAGGATATCAAGGGCTTTGACATCACGGTGATGGATGTGCGCGCACTGACCAGCATGACCAATTACATGATTGTGGCCTCTGCTAACTCCAGCCGTCAGGCAAAGGCGATTGCAGATAACGTCCGAGAAAAACTCAAAGAAAAGGGGTTTTCCATACGTGGCACAGAGGGTGAGAGGGAAGGGGAGTGGGTGTTGGTGGATATGGATGATATCGTGGTTCATATCATGGTGCCTGCTACGAGAGCTTACTATAACTTAGAACAGCTGTGGGGCGCTGCGGAAACTAGGCGCAGTAGCATTCAGGCTGAGTAAACTGCCAAGATTTCCAAGCAGTAACGCCAACTTGTTCATTTTTCGCCTTGATTTGTGCAATTTTCTTGTCAATAGCATGACTACTCACGCAAAATTCGCGCAAAAAAATCATCAAAATACCCAGCGATGTCATTCCGAGCTCTCATAGGAAGTCTGGATTGAATGAAGCTGCGCATCATCAGTGTTGGTCACAAAATGCCCCAGTGGGTGGAGATGGCCTGTGCCGATTTTATCAAGCGTATGCCGCGCGAATCGACAATCGAGCTTGTAGAAATTAGACCAGAGAAACGTGCTGCGGGTAACAGCACTGAGAATATTCAACTGATTGAAGCAAAGCGCATATTGGATGCTGTTGGCAAAGACTATCTGGTTGCGTGTGATGAGCGTGGTCAGGAGGTCACAACCTTGCAGCTGTCTGAGCGTATGAAGCAGTGGCACATCTTGGGGCGTGATGTGAGTCTGGTCATTGGGGGTGCTGATGGACTGCATGCCAGCCTTAAGCAGCAGGCAGACTGGTTATGGGGGCTTTCTAAATTGACGTTACCGCACGCTTTTGTTCGTGTTTTGTTGTGCGAGCAGCTTTATCGTGCCCATTCTGTGTTGCAGAATCATCCCTACCACCGAGAATAAGGGATGTTTATCATTTGCCAAACATATGTAAATTTGTGTTACATTTATACAACGAAATGAATTTTTTTATCGTGGGAGTATTTGTTGGGGCGGGCATCCTGCCTACCCTTGTGAATAATACGGTCTTGGTGCCTTCTGTAAATAAAAGAAGTTAAATGATGCTCAAACAAATAATGAAGATATTCATACTATGCTTTTTTGCCTTAATGCTGACTGGTTGTGCGACGCAATCCAGCAAAGATCCGCTTGAGGGAATTAATCGTGGTATCTATAAATTCAATGATGTGGCAGACAAGGCCGTGATTAAACCTGTGGCCAAAGGGTACAAGGCTGTGGCGCCAGCGCCCGTGCGCACTGGTATCAATAATTTCTTCAATAACCTAGGTACGCTCACCAGCATTCTGAATAACTTATTGCAATTCAAGTTTGCAAATGCGTTCAGTGAAGCCGGCAGATTTGTGATCAATAGCACGTTCGGGTTGGCTGGATTTATTGATGTGGCGGGGATGGATAAGATGCCCGTGCATAAAGAAGACTTTGGTCAGACGCTAGGTTACTGGGGTGTGGGTACCGGACCTTATTTGGTGTTGCCATTTTTAGGTCCATCTAATGTCCGCGACCTAACAGGATTGACATTTGATACGGTGACTTCTGATCCCATTACCTATACGCACAATATTGGTGAAATTCGCTTGCATAATCAACTACGTACGGCCCAGTTCATTGATAGACGCACAGAGTTGCTGGATGCCTCTGACTTAGTGGATGAGGCCTCACTCGACCCCTATGCTTTCATGCGCGATGCTTATTTGCAACGGCGTGCGAGTCTGGTGCAAGATGGTTTGGTGCAAAAAGATCTCATCAAGGACGAGTTCTTTGATGAAGGGGCAGAGTCCACGTCACCGGAAGCTGACAAATAAGCAAGTTGTTTTAATATGAAAAAGCCCGCAGTTGCGGGCTTTTTTACGACATCCATTTTTTACACTTAAGATCGATGGGTCTTGTCCGTGGAATATAGGCAATAAATTGCCTTATTCACACGCCACAGTCATTCGGTCAATTAGAATGGAGCCGACTTGCTTAGAGCCTTGCACCAATACATCATTACCCACAGCAATAATGCCTTTGAGCATATTGGCCATGTTGCTGGCGATGGTAATTTCCTCCACTGGATGCACGATGATACCGTTTTCTACCCAAAAACCAGCGGCACCTCTTGAGTAATCTCCAGTGACCATGTTCATGCCATGTCCTAACAGCTCGGTGACCACAAGCCCTGACCCCATAGTCTTGAGTAGGTCATTAAAATCCTGAGTGCCGGATTGGATAATGAGGTTGTGGTTACCACCAGCATTTCCGGTTGGTGACATGCCTAACTTACGAGCCGAGTAGCTGGAGAGCACATAGCCTTGCAATACCCCCTCTTTAACCAGTTGGCGAGCCGTCGTGGCGACTCCTTCGCTATCAAAAGGGCTGCTGGCTAATCCTTTCTTGATCAATGGATCCTCATAGATGTTGAGCACGGGGGATGCAATCTGTTTGCCTAAGCTATTCAGCAAGAAGGATGATTTTCGGTACAGGTTGCCGCCGGAGATTGCGCTGATGAGCGAAGAGATTAGACCGCTCGCTAATGTTGGCTCAAACAACACGGGCACCTGACAGGTTTTGATCTTTTTGGCGTTTAGACGGCGTATCGTGCGTTCGCCCGCGATTTTTCCGATGGTCTCGGCGGCTTGCAAATCTAATGGTGAACGTGCCGTGCTGTACCAATAGTCGCGCTGCATGTTCTGGTCTGACTCTGCGATGACAGAGCAACTGATGCCGTGACGTGAGCTGGGATACCCGCCTGTAAAACCGTGGCTGTTGCTATAAGCAAACAACCCTGTGCCAGTAGAGACGTTGGCGCCTTCTGAGTTGGTGATGCGCGGATCAGATTCTAAAGCAGCATACTCGCATGCCTTGGCAATCGCGATGGCTTCATCAACGGAAATATTCCAAGGGTGGTGTAGATCCAGATCCTGAATCTCTTTTGCCATCAAGTCAGCATCAGCTAAGCCGCAATATGCATCCTGTGCCGTGTATTTTGCTATATTACAGGCGGCGGTGACGGTGTCCTTTATTGCCGATATGGATAGGTCAGATGTGCTGGCATGTCCCTTTTGTTTGCCGAAGTACACCGTGACCGATACGCCTTTATCGCGGTTGTATTCAATATTCTCGACCTCGCCCATGCGCACCGAGACGCTCTGGCCGAGACTTAAACTGAGCTCGGTTTCTGCGGCGCTAGCGCCTTGCGCTTTTGCGAATTTGAGCACATCTTCTGACATTTGCTTGATTTCATCGAGTGAATAAGTAAATCTTGAGTCTGACATGTTGATCTTTATGATTGAAATACGGTTGATTTAAGGCTGGTATAATACCGCACTATGAAAGTAAAACTATGAAACCAAACAATAAAAACAAAGGCGCTGAATTAAGTGAAGAGCTTGGTTTAGAGGCTGATTTACCTCCCAGTAAGACTAGGCTGAAGGCCGAGGCGGACGCTCAGCAGGCTATCGGCGTGCGTTTGTGTGAATTACCTAAAGACAAGCTGCTCAAGCTCAACCTGTCGGAGAGCCTCTATGCCGCAGTATTAGAAAGCAAAAGGATTACCGCAAACGGTGCAATTCGCCGTCATCGTCAGTATTTGGGTAAGTTGATGCGTGAGATCGACACTGCGCCAATTGTGGAGCAGTTAGCACGCTGGGATGGTAAGCATACGGCCGAAAATGCCTATTTTCATGGGCTGGAGCGTTGGCGCGAGCGCATGATTGCAGATGCTAATGTGATGGCTGAGTTTGTTGTGCAATATCCACAAACAGATCCGCAAGATATTCAGCAGTTGCGTACTTTGCTGCGTAATGCGCAAAAGGAGCTGACGGCTAGCAAGCCGCCAAAAAGCAGCCGTGAGATTTTTAAGCTACTGCGTGAAATCACCAGTGCCAAGGCAGAACTTGCATCTGATGAAGATTTACCAGGCTCAGTGTCGACCTCATAGAGTCCGCTCGTATATGAAAACTTTTTTTAACTTTCTCGTGGCGATATTATTGGCACCTGGTTTAGCTGTTGCGTCAGAATCTGCTACCAACATTAACCTCACCAATCATTGGGTGGGCATCACGGCATTGGCATTGTTCTTTATTGCCTATTTGGTTGTGATGGCGGAAGAGTTCATTCATTTGCGTAAATCCAAGCCGGTGGTGCTGGCGGCTGGCATTATCTGGGCGTTGATCGCTTGGTATTATCAATCGCATGATATGCCGCATGTGGTGGAAACTGCATTTAGACATAATCTTTTAGAGTATGCCGAGTTGTTGTTATTTTTGATCGTAGCGATGACTTACATCAATGCGATGGACGAGCGGCAGGTATTCGAGGCTTTGCGTACGTGGCTAATTCGCAAGGGTTTAAGCTATCGCGCGTTATTTTGGACAACAGGCTTGCTGGCATTTTTTATTTCACCAGTGGCAGATAACCTGACTACGGCGCTTCTGATGGGCGCGGTGGTCATGGCGGTGGGCGGCAATCACCAGAAATTCGTATTGCTCAGTTGTATTAACCTAGTCGTTGCTGCCAATGCAGGCGGTGCATTCAGCCCATTTGGCGACATCACCACGCTGATGGTGTGGCAAAAGAATATTCATGCAACGAATGGCTACGTGACATTCTGGACTTTCTTTAGTTTATTCATTCCGGCAATGGTGAATTGGCTGGTGCCGGCGACCTTGATGAGTTTTGTGGTTCCGGCTGCAAAACCTAAAGGTAATAGTATTCAACTGCCTATGCGCCGGGGTGCGCTGGTGATTGTGGGATTGTTCTTCGTGACGATTGCCAGTGCGGTGATGGCGCATAGCCTGCTTGGCTTGCCGCCTGTGCTGGGAATGATGACTGGCCTTGGTGTGTTGCAACTCTATTCCTTCGTGCTGAAAAAACAGGGTGAGAAGACGCATCTGACTCATAATCCAACGGGCGATTTGAGCAACCCGATTCCCTATGACATATTCAGCAAGATAGCCCGTGCCGAGTGGGATACCTTGTTTTTCTTTTATGGCGTCATTTTATGTGTCGGCGGCTTGGGCTTTTTGGGCTACCTTACGATGATTTCTCATGCGTTATACGGTGGATGGGGGGCGACTTCTGCCAATATTGCGATTGGATTGGTTTCTGCTGTAGTTGATAATATCCCTGTCATGTTTGCTGTGCTTAGCATGATGCCCGACATGTCTACAGGTCAATGGATGCTGGTGACGTTGACAGCGGGCGTGGGCGGGTCTTTACTCTCTATTGGTTCGGCGGCAGGTGTTGCCCTGATGGGGCAGGCGCACGGCAGTTACACATTCCTTGGACATCTCAAATGGATGCCTGTTATTGCATTGGGTTATGTGGCCAGTATTGCAACACATTTTATGATAAATGCCAGTATGTTCTAAAGAAGTTCCTAGTACATAGATGATTTACGCGCATTCACAGCGACGCTTTTTTCGGCATAGCGACTAAATGTAGCAAACAAATCATGCGACTTATTCAACTTACATTTAGCCAATCTATAAGTAGGATATCTAGCAATATGTTAAAAATGGAATTTAGATGCCAATTCTTTATATGTGGGGTTTGTTGGCATACATAACAAAAATGCCCCGTAAGGAGCGTCTTTGTTGGTGTTATGGCGGAAGAGGCGAGATTCGAACTCGCGATAGGGTTACCCCTATGCCACCTTTCCAGGGTGGTGACTTAAACCGCTCATCCACTCTTCCGAATTGGCGCGAATTATAGTTGATAATGATGAAAAAA
>VGIC01000027.1 GCA_016867975.1 Betaproteobacteria bacterium
CAAGTGTGGAAGCTTGTCCTGAGTGCGGTAAGGAAACTTTTTCTAAACAAGTTTCTGCGCCTAGCTTCCAACTGACAGGAAGCGGCTGGTATGCGACCGATTTTAAAGGCGGTCGAAAATCAGAGGCGCCTGCATCAAAAGCTTCTTCAGAATCCAATGCGCCAGCCGCTTGCGGTACGGGTTGTGCATGCCACTAACGGCGGTCTGGACATAAATTTAATGAAAAAGTATTTTATTACGGGTTTGTTGGTACTGGTTCCGCTCGTGATTACCGCATGGGTGCTGAGGTCACTGATTGGTGCGATGGACCAAAGCTTGCTACTGTTACCGGAGGCTTGGCATCCGCAGATGCTGTTCGGTCGCAATATACCTGGCATGGGCGCAGCCCTTACCCTCTTAATCGTCCTCACTACAGGTGTCATTGCCACGAATTTCTTCGGTCGGCATTTGATCAATCTGTGGGAAAAGCTCCTGCAACGTGTGCCAGTGGTCAAATCGGTGTACTCAAGTGTCAAGCAGGTTTCAGATACCTTGTTTTCAGATTCTGGCAATGCCTTCCGCAAGGCCGTGCTGGTGCAATTTCCACGGCAGGGAGCATGGACGATCGCATTCGTGACGGGTGTTCCCGGTGGTGATGTGAGCACACATTTACATAGTGAAGACTATGTCAGCATCTATGTACCAACCACACCTAACCCCACCGGGGGCTATTTTCTAATGCTGCCTAAATCAGAAGTGATCGAACTGGATATGAGTGTTGATCAGGCACTGAAATATATTATCTCCATGGGGGTAGTCGCTCCCACGGAAACTCCTCCTAAAATTCTAACTCAATACTAAAGCAATTACTTATTATGATGCGTACACATTATTGCGGTCACCTGAACCGCGACCATATTGGTCAAACCGTTACACTCTGCGGCTGGGCCCATCGTCGCCGTGATCATGGGGGTGTTATTTTTATCGATTTGCGTGACCGTGAAGGCATGGCGCAAGTCGTGATTGATCCTGATACACCGACAGCGTTCGCACTTGCAGAATCTGTACGCAATGAATATGTGTTGAAGGTGATGTGTAAAGTGCGCGCCCGTCCGGAGGGCACCGTCAATCCCAACATTCCCACCGGTGAAGTAGAGATGCTGGCGACCGAGATCGAAATTCTCAATCCATCGCTTACACCTCCCTTCATGCTGGATGATGATAACCTGACTGAAACCGTGCGGTTGGAACATCGCTATATTGATTTGCGTCGTCCAGCGATGCAGAAAAACCTGATGTTGCGCTACAAAGTAGCGAAAAACCTGCGCGACTATTTGGATGAGAATGGCTTTATCGAAGTGGAAACACCGATGCTGACACGTTCAACCCCAGAAGGTGCGCGTGATTATCTGGTGCCTAGTCGTGTGCATCATGGCCAGTTCTTTGCGTTGCCACAGTCGCCGCAATTGTTCAAACAGTTGCTGATGGTGTCAGGTTTTGACCGCTACTTCCAAATCACCAAATGCTTCCGTGATGAAGACTTGCGCGCTGATCGCCAACCGGAATTTACCCAAGTGGATATCGAGACTTCGTTCCTAGAAGAAAATGACATCATGGATCTGGTGGAAGAGATGATCCGCCAAATGCTGAAAAAAGTACAAAACGTGGACTTGCCTGCACATTTCCCCCGCATGCCATTCGCTGAAGCAATGAGCCGTTATGGTTCAGATAAACCGGATATGCGTGTAACGCTTGAAATCACTGAACTTTCAGACGTGATGAAAGATGTAGACTTCAAAGTGTTCGCAGGTGCGGCCAATATGGCGGGTGGTCGTGTGGCGGCGTTGCGCGTGCCTAATGGTGCTGCAATTTCACGCAGTGAAATCGATGCCTATACCGAGTTTGTAAAAATTTACGGCGCTAAGGGTCTGGCATACATCAAAGTCAATGACATCAGCAAATTGAATGAAGAAGGTCTGCAAAGCCCTATCGTTAAGAATATTCATGAAACTGCACTGAAAGCCATCATCGAACGCACAGGCGCACAAAATGGCGACATCGTATTCTTTGGGGCAGATAAAACAAAAGTGGTAAACGAGGCACTGGGCGCATTGCGCACTAAAGTGGGGCATGAAAAAGGTCATGTAGATGGTCGCGCATGGGCGCCACTGTGGGTGGTGGACTTCCCAATGTTCGAGCATGATGAAGAAAACGACCGCTGGGTCGCACTGCATCATCCGTTCACTTCGCCCAAAGACGGCCACGAAGACTTACTCACCAGCAACCCAGGCGCATGCTTATCCAAAGCCTACGACATGGTGCTAAACGGTTGGGAGGTGGGCGGCGGCTCTGTGCGTATCCACAAACAAGATGTGCAATCTAAAGTGTTTGATGCCTTGAAAATCAGCCGTGAAGAAGCGCAAGAGAAGTTTGGCTTCCTGCTGGACGCCTTGCAATATGGTGCGCCTCCACATGGCGGCTTGGCGTTCGGTCTGGATCGTTTGGTCACACTGATGACTGGTGCAGAGTCGATTCGTGATGTGATTGCCTTCCCTAAAACACAGCGTGCGCAGTGTCTGATGACTAATGCGCCGAATGCGGTGGATGAGAAGCAGTTGCGCGAGTTACACATCCGTGTTCGTCAGCAGAATGTTGGTGCATAATAGTCAATGCTTAAAATAATCCACAAATTAAGCGTGCTTGGTTTACTGGCTGAGATTCCTTCAATTGAATATCGTGCAGGGTAACTCATGCCTGTCTCCGAACTCAACCACGTCAATATCCGCACGCCTTACGAGACGATGCTCAAACTCAAGGACTTTTACTGCGATATCGTGGGGCTGAAAGTCGGGTCGCGTGAGGGGTTTGCAAGCCGAGGCTTTTGGCTTTATATCAATGAAAATGATGCTAATGCAGTTGTGCATTTGGCTGAGTATCGGGGAGAAGGCGAGCCACTCACGAATGTGCTCACTACCATAGACCACATCTCCTTCACCTGTACCGACATGCCTGCCATGGAAACGCATCTAAAAACACATTACATTGATTATTCGATTCGAGACCTGCCAGCAATCAATGTCAGGCAGATCAATTTCAAAGACCCGGTAGGAAACGGGATTGAGCTTTTCTTTCATATGTAGCACTATCCAACTTTGGATGGTGTGCGACTCGCGCTCACAGAGCATATCGGTGTTCGTCGTATTTAATGGCAGCGTTAGTTCAAACATAATCGTGGAGTGTGGGATATGAGTAAGCTATCAACATCATGGTGGTCGAAGTTTGCGTTAGCCTTGGGGCTGTCGGTCTTTTTGCTCTCAACCGCACAAGCAGAGGCAGATCCAAAGCTATGGTCAGTCGTCAAAGAAGCTTTTTTTGCTAATCGTGATATTCAAGAGGTGGGTTTCTTGAAGATTGATGCGCCGCGTCGTGCCGAGAGTGGTGCTCAAGTACCCGTCACGTATCATTATGACAAGGCGGCTGCCAACGGGGTTGTGTTGAAGAAGATCTATTCAATCGTGGATGCTAATCCGATTCCGATGACTGCGACCTTCCATTTGACGGATGCGCTAGGTAATTTTCAATTGGCAACCCGTGTGCGTTATGAAACGGATTCTTTCATTACCATTGTAGGTGAAGATGCGAATGGTAAGCTTTACATGGCTAGACGCGAGATCCGTGCTGCTGGCGGCTGTGGTGGTATGGTCGAGAATAATGAAGTAGCCATTCGTGCTGAAGCGGGCAAGATTAAGATGAAAGTGGACGAGCCAGTCAAAATCGGCAACGAAGTCGCAACCACTTTCAATATCAAACACATCATGCGTACTGGACTACAGCGTGATTTAGTTTCTCAAGGATATGTGCCTGCTTTTTATATTCAGAAGATTGATTTTACCTATAACGGCAAACCGCTGATGGTGGTTGATGTTGGGGTGGGGACTGCAGAAGACCCCTACTTTAAGTTTAATTTTATACCCGATGCGCCAGGTGTGTTGAATGCGGTGGCGACCGACAATGAGGGCAAAACCTTTGTTCATCAAATTGATGTAAAAAGTTGATATTCACTGCGATAAAGCATGCGGCCTCCATTGAGAGGCCATTTTTTATGACGTGAACGGCTTCGTGGTGTTAAAATACCGCCTTGATATTAAAGGGATATTTATGAAAAGCTATCGTAAGGAACTCTGGTTTAATCCGCCAACTCGTGTGGCATTAATTCGTATCACGGAGCAGGTTCGCGAGTGCCTGCGCGAAAGTGGTGTGAAAGAAGGTCTAGTGTTGGTAAACGCCATGCACATTACCGCCAGTGTATTCATCAACGATGATGAGCGCGGTTTGCATCATGATTACACCCAATGGCTGGAGAAATTAGCGCCGCATGAACCAGTCAGCAGTTATCGCCACAATGATACCGGTGAGGACAATGCCGATGCGCACATGAAGCGTCAGATCATGGGACGTGAGGTGGTGGTGGCCATTACCAATGGTGAGTTGGATTTTGGTCCTTGGGAGCAGATTTTCTACGGTGAGTTCGATGGACGTAGAAAGAAACGCGTATTAGTAAAGATTATCGGTGAATAGTCTTGGCTGTGAATTCATCACACCGTTCGTCCTGAGCTTGTCGAAGGATGAGCACTAAAAATGTCTTTTTTTGTATATATATTGAAGTGTGCCGATGGTTCTTATTACTCGGATCATACGGATAATTTAGAACCGCTTGGCAAGTCATCAAGCTGGTGAAATTGCAGGGTATACACAATCACGCTTGCCAATCCGCCTAGTTTTTTCGCAAGATTTCACCAATCGTTTAGAGGCACTTGCAGCTGAGCAGCAAATCAAAGGCTGGAGCCGAGCTAAGAAGGAAGCAATGATGCAGGGTGATTGGAGCAAAGTGTCTGCCTTGGCAAGAGGTAAAACTAATTAGCAATCTGTTCATGGTTCGACAAGCTCACCACGAACGGATTAAATGGAGTAGTAAAAAATGATGAAAATGCCTGAATTATTAGCCCCGGCGGGTGACTTGGATCGCATGCGCACTGCGTTTGATTACGGTGCAGATGCCATCTATGCAGGACAGCCCCGTTACAGCCTGCGCGCACGCAACAATGATTTTTCAATGGCCAATCTTAAGATCGGTATTGACGAAGCACATGCGCGAGGCAAAAAGTTCTTTGTGGCCAGCAATATCGCCCCGCACAATGCAAAAGTGAAAACCTATATGGCCGACATGGAGCCAGTCATTGCGATGCAACCTGACGCCCTGATTATGTCCGACCCTGGACTGATCATGATGGTGCGCGAAAAGTGGCCGGAGATGCCGATCCACCTTTCGGTACAGGCCAACGCGGTTAACTATGCTGCGGTAAAATTCTGGCAACACGTGGGCTTAACCCGTGTGATCCTGTCACGTGAACTTTCATTGGATGAAATCGAGGAGATTCGTCAGCTGTGTCCCGATATGGAGTTGGAAGTGTTTGTGCACGGCGCACTCTGTATTGCCTATTCCGGTCGCTGCCTGTTATCAGGTTACTTTAATCAGCGTGATCCGAATCAGGGGACGTGTACCAATTCTTGTCGCTGGGATTATAAGGTACACGATGCACAGGAGGACGCAGCCGGCGTCATCCGTATACAGGACTTCAACTTTAAGGCGGAGATGGAAAAATCCAGCCTGTCTGCCTGTGGCAGCATGCCGCGCCATCCTTTGGCAGATAAGGTTTACCTGATTGAAGAGGAAGGGCGTGCGGGTGAGTTGATGCCGGTTATGGAAGATGAGCACGGTACTTACATTATGAATAGTAAGGATCTGCGAGCGATTGAGCATGTGGAGCGTTTGATCAAGATGGGCGTGGACTCACTAAAAATCGAGGGACGCACGAAATCACGCTATTACGTGGCGCGCACCTGTCAGAATTACCGCAAGGCGATTGATGATGCCTTGGCGGGACGTCCTTTCAATTGGAGCTTGTTGAGTGATTTAGAGAATCTGGCGAATCGAGGCTATACCGATGGCTTCTATCAGCGGCATCATACCGCTGAGCATCAAAACTATAAGCAGGGCTACTCCAGCTCCAACCAAAGTCTGTATGTAGGCGATATCGTCGCTTATAACGCAGAAACTGGCATGGCCGACATCATTGCACGCAACAAATTCGCTGTAGGTGATCGTCTGCAGATTATCCACCCGACAGGTAATCAGGACGTGGTGGTAGAGAAGATGTACACTAAAAAAGGGGAGGAGTTGCAAGAAGCTTCTGGCAGTGGCTATTTTGTGCGGCTACCTATTGTGGCTCAGGACTTAAGCAATGCGATGGTGACGAAGTATCTCTAAAAGAGGGTTACGAAAAGTAAAAGGGCTTGCGATTCAGCAAGCCCTTTTTTATGCACCAGTGTGCTAGCCTTGAATATAATTTTCTAGCTGCTTGATCAGAAACTGTTGATATTCGATTGTTTCCTTGACCAAATCGCCGATAGAGAGCAATCCTACTAATTTGTCATTTTCTAGGATGGGCAGGTGGCGGATGCGCTTTTCAGACAGTAATGACATTGCAAAGTCAACTGTGTCATGTGGGCTGGCGATAATCATCTTGGTTGTCATGACTTCACGGATTTTTGTGCTTTCAGAGCTTCGTCCTTTAAGTCTCACCTCTCTTGCATAATCACGTTCAGAGAAAATTCCAGCAAGTTTTTCACCCTCCATGACAAGAACGGCCCCGATTCTATTTTCAGCTAGAACAACCAAGGCGTCATACACCAGTTGGTCGGGAGATACGGAAATGATATTGTGGATTTTTTTCGCATCCAAAACTTGTTGTAATGTTTTCATGGGCTACCTCTTCTTAGTGGCTGGTTTGTGATGCTCTTGGAGCAACTGCATCGATTATTCCAAATAAGCACTGTGCATGAAAATATACACCTTATAATGGTTACCGCAAATAACTATAAGGTCGTCATGCATAAAAATATTACGATTAAAGCATTCATTGCACTGTTTGTACTGACCGTGTTCTGGGGATACAACTGGGTGGTCATGAAAAATGCACTGCAATACGTCGGAGTGTTTCAATTTGTTGCTTTACGCACAGTCATCGGAGCCATGAGTCTGTTTGCGGTTGTAATGCTGTTGCGCAAGCCCTTCAGAATTCAGCATATTCGCACGTTAATTCTATTGGGCATGTTGCAGACCAGCGGGTTCACGGGCTTGTTGATGTGGGCGCTGGTCGAAGGTGGGGCAGGTAAAACGGCGGTGCTCACTTATACCATGCCGTTTTGGGTCATGCTACTGGCATGGCCCCTGCTGGGTGAACGCTTGCAAGGATGGCAATGGTTGGCGGCAATACTGTCGGTAATGGGGATGTTGTTGATACTGGATCCCTTGCATTTAGGAGCGGACCAATTCAGCATGCTGTTAGCGATGTTGTCTGGAGTGAGCTGGGCGTTGGCGGTAATCGTCGCGAAGAAACTGCATAAAAAAGCGCCAGAGCTTGATCTGCTTACCCTAACAGCATGGCAAATGCTGTTAGGGAGTATCCCGATAGTGATCGCTACTTTCATAATCCCCGCACCTGCCATTCAATGGACGTATTACTTGATCGGTGCCGTGGTCTATAACGCATTGATTTGTAATGCATTGGCTTGGCTGTTGTGGCTGTATGCGTTACAACGCTTACAGGCGGGTATGGCCAGTATGGCCAGTATGCTGGCGCCGGTGATTGGCGTTTTGGCAGCATGGATTGAGTTGCATGAGATACCAGATGCGGGTGAATTGATCGGAATGCTATTGATTGCACTGTCATTAGTGATCATCTCACTGGTCAGCATTAAAAAACACACACCAGTGGACTCTGCCATGGGGCAAGATTGAGCCTGCAGTCTCAGCTTGCGCGGGACGCTTGTGTGCTTGTGATAAAATGCATTCGTTGAGGTTGTATTCAAAGGAAATAGTATGGCTGGTCATAGTAAATGGGCGAATATTCAACACCGCAAAGGACGTCAAGATGCTAAGCGGGGGAAGGTCTTCACCAAAATCATCAAAGAAATCACGGTTTCAGCTCGCCTAGGCGGTGGCGACCCTAACATGAACCCTCGTTTGCGTGCGGCGGTGGCGTTGGCAAAAGATGAGAACATGCCTTCAGACAATATCACTCGTGCAATCAAAAAGGGGACGGGTGAGCTCGAAGGCGTAAATTATGAAGAGATTCGCTACGAAGGCTATGGGATTGGTGGCGCAGCGATTATTATCGACTGCTTAACAGACAATAAGCAACGTGCGGTAATGGATGTGCGACATGCCTTGAGTAAGCATGGTGGCAATCTGGGGACAGATGGCAGCGTGGTGTTTATGTTCAAGCACTGTGGCACTTTGATTTATGAGCCGGGCACCGATGAAGGTCAGGTGATGGAAGTCGCCCTAGAGGCTGGTGCGGAAGACGTAGTCACCAACGATGACAACAGTATCGAAGTCGTCACGTCGCCTGCGGACTTTCTGGCAGTGAAAGAAACAATGGAGGAGGCTGGGCTGAAGGCGGTATTGGCAGAAGTGACCATGAAGGCGGATACGGAGATTGTATTAACAGGCGATGATGCTGTGAAAATGCAGAAGATTCTGGATGCGCTGGAAGATTTGGATGATGTACAGGATGTCTATACCTCTGCCGTGATTGAAGATTAGGTGTGTTTAGAAATTTTTATTGTAGGAGACATGACCTCGTGCCGATAGCCCAATGTCGCGACGGGATCGTCGCTCCTACAGTGGTTGTTCACGCCCGTTTCAGCATGCCTGAGTTGAATAGTAGGAACATAGTTGGTGCTGACAACTAGAATTTTAGGCATCGACCCTGGCCTACGCCTTACCGGCTTTGGTGTGATTGACAAAGTGGGTGAGAAAATCACTTACATTGCCAGCGGCACTATTAAGACCGCCAGCGGAAAAAGAAGTCTGATTGAAGGTGCGCAAGAGCGGGAAGAGTTGCCGGCAAGGCTGAAAATCATTCTGGAAGGATTATTTGAGGTGATTGATACCTATCAGCCGAACCAAGTAGCAGTAGAGAAGGTATTCGTGAACGTAAACCCGCAATCAACGCTGTTGTTGGGTCAGGCGCGAGGTGCGGCTATCAGTGCTGCGGTGATTCGTAATTTAACCGTAGCGGAATACACGGCGTTACAGGTCAAGCAGGCCGTGGTAGGTAATGGACATGCACAAAAGGAGCAAGTGCAAGAGATGGTAAAGTGCCTACTCAGTTTGCCAGTCGCCCCCAAGCCCGATTCGGCAGATGCACTGGCTTGTGCGATTTGCCATGCCCATGGCGGGCAAGGCTTAGGCAAGATGGCTACCGCAGGCTATCGCGTTCGCGGCGGTCGGCTGGTTGGGTAGGGGGGCGAATGGGCGTCCAGGTAGATCAATATCGCCTCATGGAAAATCGGGGTTAAGTATTATTTTGTGATGGGAAGCACCATGATAGGTCGTTTGCACGGAGTACTGCTGGAAAAAACACCGCCTTGGGTATTGATTGATTGTCATGGTGTCGGCTATGAATGTGAAGTGCCCATGAGCACCTTTTACAACTTGCCTGCGGTGGGTGAAAAGGTGGTGATGCTGACGCACTTTGTGGTGCGTGAGGATGCGCAACTGTTATACGGGTTTGGTAGCAGTCAGGAACGTGCAACATTTAGGCAGTTGCTGAAGGTGAACGGCATTGGGGCGAAATCCGCGTTGTCAATTTTGAGCGGACTGTCAATTGATGAGCTGGCTCAGGCTGTTGCGCATCAGGAAACAGCGATGCTGACGCGCGTGCCTGGTGTCGGGAAAAAAACGGCTGAGCGCTTGCTGTTGGAGCTGAAAGACAAATTCACCATAGAGGGCGTGACTGGCATGGGAGCAAGCCAGCCCAAGTCGGTGAGTGGGGATGTGCTCAACGCACTGTTGGCATTAGGTTACAATGAGCGCGAGGCCATAGCCGCTATTAAGCAACTGCCTGTGGATACTGCTGTTGCAGAGGGTATCCGCTTGGCGCTTAAGTCATTATCTAGGGGGTAAAGATGATCAACACTCATCAGATGGCTCGCATTGCGCTCGTTGCGCTGCTGATTGTCGGGTGTGTATTCGTTTTGTATCCTTTTATGCCTGCCGTGCTCTTTTCTGCAGTCATCTGTGTATTTACCTGGCCGCTGTATCACCAGATCTGGCTTAGGTTGGACCGGCGCGACATACTCGCCGCCACGACGATGACATTGCTGCTACTGTTTGCTTTGATTTTGCCTATGGCGTATCTCGCGGTGAGCCTAGCAGACTCTGCGACAGTAATGATGGACGAAGTGCAATTAGCACTGCAGAGCTTGCAACCGAGCGCACCAGACTGGGTTAAGCAGTTGCCGTTAATTGGGGGAAAGTTAGCTGATTTCTGGCAACGAACCGTAGTGAGCCATGATGAGTTGGTGCGCTTGATTAATCAGTATGCAGAGCCGATACGCGCAATCTTGCTCAATGCCGTACAGCTGGTTATGATTGGTTTTTTGCAGTTGCTGTTGGCCGTGTTTGTGGCCTTTTTCTTTTATCGCGATAGTGCCCGTTTAAGCAAGACTGTCGTGACGGTTTTTCACCGCTTGGGTGGATCGCTAGGCGAGGAAATGCTGCAATTGTCCTGCATCACAGTAAAAGCGGTGATGCTGGGCATTTTCGGTACCGCGTTAGCGCAAGCTGTCGTAGCGTTATTTGGTTTCTGGTTAGCGGGCGCGCCGCTACCCTTGCTGCTAGCACTGGCGACATTTTTTCTTTCTGTTGTCCCGGTCGGCCCACCCTTGGTATGGGGTGGCGCTTCATTATGGCTGTTCAATCACGGCGAACACGGATGGGCGATATTTCTGGCGCTTTATGGACTAATGGTCATCAGTAGCGTTGACAATATTATCAAGCCGATTCTAATCAGCCATTCTGCGCGTTTGCCTTTGCTACTGGTTGTATTAGGCGTGCTGGGCGGAATATTAGCATTTGGTTTTATTGGTATTTTTCTGGGGCCGACCTTGCTGGCGGTCGGGTTGACGCTGGTTTCCCACTGGGTCGCGTTGCAAAACAAGAGAGAGCAAGTATAGCGTTATGATAGAGACAGACCGTTTGATAGCAGCGGAAAGCGTTGGCTCGCAAGAGGAGGCCTTGGAGCGGGCATTGCGCCCCAAGGTGCTGGATGAGTATATCGGGCAAGAGAAAGCGCGGTCGCAGCTGGAGATCTTCATCAACGCGGCCCGTGGTCGCAGTGAGGCATTGGATCATGTGTTGCTGTTCGGACCTCCGGGCTTGGGAAAGACGACATTGGCGCACATCATCGCCAAAGAGATGGGGGTCAACATGCGCCAAACATCTGGCCCTGTATTGGAGCGCGCTGGTGATTTAGCTGCTTTGCTGACCAATCTTGAGCCAAATGATGTGCTGTTTATTGATGAGATTCATCGGCTTTCTCCGGTAGTCGAGGAGATTCTGTATCCGGCGATGGAAGATTATCGATTGGATATTATGATTGGTGAAGGACCGGCAGCACGTAGCGTGCGTTTGGATTTGCCGCCGTTTACGTTGGTGGGTGCAACGACTCGGGCGGGAATGCTCACCAACCCATTGCGCGACCGGTTCGGCATCGTATCCCGTTTGGAATTTTATTCAGCAGAAGAGCTGGGGCGCATCGTGCAGCGATCAGCTGACCTGTTGGATGTGCAGATGGAACACACCGGGGCGCTGGAGATCGCGAGACGTTCACGTGGCACGCCACGCATCGCCAATCGACTATTGCGCCGCGTGCGTGATTACGCCCAAGTAAAGGCAAATGGGATTGTTTCCGCAGAGGTTGCAGATGCCGCACTGAAAATGCTAGATGTAGATAAGCTGGGCTTAGATGTCATGGACAGAAATTTACTGCTAGCTGTGCTGGAGAAGTTCGGCGGTGGTCCAGTGGGCTTAGATAATCTGGCAGCTGCCATTGGTGAAGAGCGCGATACGATTGAAGATGTGCTGGAGCCTTATTTGATCCAGCAAGGGTATTTGATGCGTACACCACGTGGTCGTGTAGCGACCCATCAATCCTATCAGCATTTCGGACTGCCCGTGCCAAAAGCACTGGTTACCGGCGACTTATGGCAGGAATAAAGATATTGACCACGCACAAATTTAGTTGGTCAGTTCGCGTTTATTACGAAGATACCGATTCAGGCGGGGTTGTCTATCACTCAAATTATCTGAACTTTATGGAGCGTGCCCGTACCGAATGGCTACGCGCACTGGGCTATGACCAGCTCGCGATGAAACAAGAGCAGGGCGTGATCTTTGTGGTGCATAGCATGCAGCTCGTGTTCAAGAAGCCGGCCTATTTTAATGATTTACTGGAGGTGGAAAGCCATCTTGAGAAAATCGGGCATGGTAGCATCGAGTTTAAGCAAAAGATCTTGCGGTCTGGTCAGCTACTGATCGAGGCGGTGGTCAAAGTAGCCTGTGTGGATGCAAGCAGTTTTAAACCGCTGGGGATTCCCAAGGGAATGAAACATCGATTCTCACGCTTGATGCATGTAGTGGAAGGATAAAACACGATGGTCAGGGTGTTGACGCCTGACATATTTGAAGATTTAGTGAGAGTTAGTAATAAGGGTGCTTGTATAAATGCAGAGTTTGAGATGCAGTACTACCCGTAAAGGGCATGTCCGTGGAATATATGCGCTAAAGCGCATTATTCACAGACCAAAGACGCACACCTGCACGGGGCGTCCCCAACCTCGCTAGAGGCTGAAGCATCAAGTCGGTTGTGACGGAACGCAGAAGCCGAGAAAACTTTAGTTTCAGTGAAGACTTACCTTTAGGTTATGCCGTAGCTAAAAAACCGCGCAATGCAGTAATGCGCCCGAAAAGTGTATTTATAGAAGTGCCCATAAGAAAACCGATGATGTGTAAACAGTGGAGTCATTATGAATGTTGCAGTAGCAGGTGATATGTCTTTTTATAGCCTAGTGGCGGGGGCCAGCTTACCAGTGCAGCTGGTAATGCTTATTTTGGTCATCGTGTCATTGTTTTCTTGGTGGTATATCTTCATCAAAGTGGCTACGTTGAAGCGCGCAGAGCGCGATGCGGAGGAGTTCGAGAAAACTTTCTGGATGGGAGGTGACTTGAATAAACTGTACGAGGGTATTGCCTCCAATCATCGCAAACCGCAGGGCATGGCGAGCATCTTTGAAGCGGGTTTCAAGGAATTTGTGCGGCATCGCCAGCAAGCTAGGATGGAGATCTCTGATGTCATGGAAGGCGCTCGTCGCGCGATGCGTGCGGCCTACAATCGAGAGATGGATGATCTGGACGCACATTTACCATTCTTAGCCTCGGTCGGTTCGGTCAGCCCTTATGTTGGTCTGTTTGGCACGGTCTGGGGCATCATGAATGCATTTCGGGGGCTTTCTAATGTGGCTCAGGCGACGCTAACGCAAGTAGCGCCTGGCATCGCTGAAGCATTAGTCGCTACCGCGATTGGTCTATTTGCTGCAATTCCTGCGGTCATTGCATACAACCGCTTTGCTAGCTCTGTGGATAGGCTTTCAGTCAGGTATGAAAGTTTTATGGAAGAGTTCACCAATATTTTGCAACGTAAATCTTAAAAATGACTACAAGCTCACATCACTTCGTTACATGCTCTGCTCGAAACCTTGCCGTACTATTTGTGCCGTCTTTGGTTTCTGCTTGGCATACGCCTTGTATTGCAAAGCTTTCGCTCATTTTTAATGGTGTATTAATGGAATTGAATGATGAGTAGAATCCGTAAACGCCGCATGATGAACCAGATCAATGTCGTGCCCTACATTGATGTAACCTTGGTGTTGCTGGTGATCTTTATGGTCACGGCGCCGATGTCTAATCCCGGTGTGGTCGAATTACCGAGCGCAGGTCAGAATGTACTGAAGCAGCCGCAAGTGCCACCTGTCGTGCTAACGGTGAAGAAAGAGGGGGGGGTTGAGTACGAAGGAAAAATCATGCAGCGGGATGTATTGTTGTCAACGATACGTGAACTGCTTACAAAGACACCAGAACGTGCTGTTGTCATAGCAGCTGATAAAAGTGTGCAATATGAAGACGTCATCGGCGTCATGGATTTGTTGAAACGTAATCAAGTGGACAAGGTGGGGCTACTGCTGAAGCCGGCACCATAAGTGTTGAGTGCATGTTAAGAACACGTGAAAATCCAGAGGCAATTAAAGCAGCTGCACTGTCGCTGACTGTGCATCTGCTTTTGCTGGGCGCTCTTTTGGTTTCATTCAGCTGGAAAAACGTGCATCCATTAACTGTGGCCGACGTCGAGTTGTGGGACAGTCTTCCAGAGTCAGTACAAAGGCCATTGCCTGAGCCGATCAAACCACCTGAACCCGTCGTTCAGGAAGTGCCTAAACCTGAACCGCCGAAACTTGAACCGTTGGTTGAACCAGAGCCTCAACCAGTGGTCGATATAGCACTGGAAAGAAAGAAGCAACTTCTAGCTGAGCAAAAAGAAAAAGTCTTGGAGCAAAAGCGTAAACAGGAAGAGGCGTTGAAGGAATTGCAGCAGGAGATGCTAGAAGACCCTGCGCCAACTAGGTCACAAAACGATGCTTTGAAGAAGTTACAGCAGGAGACTTTGAGTGAGGACAAAAGCACCGGGGAGCAGAAAATCCAAGCGTCAAGAGCCGCTGCCAATGCGAGCGTCATCGGTGAGTTCACCAGTAAGATCAAAGCCAAGATCCGTGGTCATGTGAACAAGACACTGTGCGGAGAGGGTAATCCGGAGCTGAAATTCGAAATTGGTTTAATGCCTACCGGGGAGCTTAGCGGAAATCCCAAGATTGTAAAGTCTAGCGGGAATGTCGCCTGTGATGATGCCGTGGAGCGGGCGATTCGCGCTTCGGAGCCTTTGCCAGTACCGGCAGATGCAACTGTATTCTCACAATTCAGGAACTTAAAGTTGACTTTCCGCCCTAACGAAAGTTGATCGGGTTTGCCGTAAAAAATGGAATGTAACGCTGCTGGCATTAGCACATGATTCAAGTAAAATCGCAGTTATAGTAGTTCTAAAAGAAAAAATAAAATCCTTATGAGTGCATTGCAAAAAACGATTCTTTCAATGTTGCTGTGGTTGAGTGCGTTTGTTACGCCGACGGCACATGCGACCCTCGAAATCGAAATTAGCGGCGGAAGTGCACAACAGATTCCTATCGCGGTTGTTCCTTTTGCGCAAACGGGAAATTTGGCAAAGGTCAGTGATGTCGTGGCTGCCGATTTGCGTCGCAGTGGCTTGTTTCGTGTGCTGGAAACAGCAGGAGTGGCCAACCACCCAACCGAATTGTCACAAGTGAAATATGGCGAGTGGTCAGCCTTGCAAGCGCAGGCCCTGGTGATCGGGCGTGTTGAGCCTTTGTCAGGCAATCGTTTAAAAGTGAGTTTTCAGTTGGCCGATGTGCTAAAGCAACAGCAATTGACCAGCTTGGAATATAACATCACGCCGAATCAATTAAGAATGACGGCACACAAGATTGCAGACGCCATTTATCAGAAGCTCACGGGCGAAGCCGGGATATTTGCCAGCCGAATTGCGTACATCAATAAGTCTAAAGGCCGCTATGCGCTACAAGTGGCCGATGCCGATGGTGAGAATCCGCAGACTGTGGTGTCATCTAACGAGCCGATTATTTCTCCTGCTTGGTCGCCAGATGGTAACAAAATTGCATATGTGTCATTTGAAAAGAAAAAGCCGATTATCTTTGTACAGTCTTTGATGACGGGTCAGCGTCTGACATTGGCGAACTTTAAGGGAAACAACAGTGCGCCAGCCTGGTCACCCGATGGTTCAAAGTTGGCGATTGTGCTGACCCACGCGGCAAACTCGCAGTTGTATGCGATCGAATCCGATGGCACAGGACTGAGGCAGTTAACCAAGAGTAGTGCCATCGATACTGAGCCTAACTGGTCTCCAGACGGTAAGTGGATATTCTTTACTTCTGACCGCGGCGGTCGTCCGCAGATTTACAAGGTGTCCTCTATGGGCGGCGAGGCGCAGCGAGTGACTTTTGAAGGCGTAAATAATTTCAGTCCCCGATTCTCTCCGGATGGCAAGCTCTTGGCGATGATTCGTCAAGATGACGGAAAGTTCCGCGTGGCGCTACAGGACTTGGCAAATGGACAAGTACAAATCTTGAGTGATGGGGCGCAAGATGAGTCGCCCAGTTTTGCGCCGAATGGTCGCATGATACTATATGCTACAAGAGCAGGTGGTCGTGGTGCGCTAGCAGCTGTTTCGGCCGATGGCAGGGTGAAGCAGCGGCTGAGTGAATCAGGGGGCGATGTGCGGGAGCCTGCATGGGGTCCGCTACTGAATTGATTCGACACGATTAAGTTAATCAATGTCGTTGTATTATAGGTTATTTGCTTAAGGAGAGAAAAATGAGTCATGGAATGATGAATAAAAAAGTAATCGGTAGTTTGTTGCTGGCAGTTGTATTGACTGCTTGCAAGAGCACCCCGATGGCAGAAAAACCTGCCAGTGTTGAAGATAAAAGTCCGGCAACTACAGCCACAGCGCCTGTAAAATCAGCGGATGGTGCTGCAGACACTTCATCCGTCAAAGAGGTGGTGATTGATAGCAACGCCAATAACGCCAACAATCCATTGAAGGATCCAAACAATATTCTTTCTAAACGCAATATTTACTTTGATTTTGATAGCGATGTGGTGAAGGCGGAGTTCCGTCCATTGATTGAAGCGCATGCAAAATACCTGCTGGCTAACGGTAAGGCGAAGATGATTTTGCAAGGGAATGCCGATGAGCGTGGTACACGTGAATACAACTTGGCACTGGGTCAGCGTCGTGCAGTTTCCGTGAAAAAGTCATTCAATCTGCTGGGTGTGCAAGACAAGCAAATCGAAACAGTGAGTTTTGGTGAGGAAAAAGCGACGCAAAATTGTGCTGATGAGAACTGTCATCAGGCCAATCGTCGCGTAGACATTGCCTACGAAAACGACTAATTTATAAACTGCAAAGTTGAAATGATGAGAAAACTGATTCTGGCAGGACTGTTTTTATCTGGACCACTATTTTCAAGTGTGAGTCATGCTGCATTGTTTGACGATACGGAAGCGCGCAAAAAAATATTGGAAGTAGAAAAGACTATGCAAAGCCAGAATCAGGCGACTCAGGCCTTACTGGCAGAGCTGAAAAAAAATCAGCAGGCCTTAGAGCAACAGCTGACCGCGCTGGAAGGTATTGCAAAGAATGGACTGGCCGATACGCAAACCCAAATTGAGAGCTTGAAGCAGGAGGTGGCGAGGCTGCAAGGCGAATTGGAAGTGGCAACACACCATCTCGATGCGACACAACAGCGTCAGAAAGACTTGTATGCGGATACCGATGCGCGCTTGCGTAAATTGGAAACGGCTCCACCAATAGCGCCGGTTGCGGCTCCATCTGTTCCTGTAGCGCCGGAAGCACCAGCAGTGGTAGAAAAAAATTCGCAAGAGTTCCAGTTGTTGGAACTGGCAAATGGCCTGTCTAAAGAGACTAAGCACAAAGATGCCTTTAACGCCTATGACAAGTTCCTCAAAGATTACCCGACCAGTACCCTAGTGCCGGAGGCGATGTTTGGTTTGGGATACTCGCAATTCGCACTCAAAAATTACAAGTCATCCGCTGCTACGCAGCAGAAACTGATTGATGGCTACCCGCAGAACCCTAAGATTCCAGATGCAATGTTGAATATGGCCAATAGTCAGATTCAATTGGGTTTGGTGCCAGCAGCCAAAAAGACCTTGCGCGATTTAATTGAAAAATTTCCCAATGGTGAAGTTATTCCAACGGCACAGAAGCGACTGAAAGCCTTGGAGGCCTTGAAATAAGTTAGCGTTTAAACATCGAGTTAGAGTAAACAAGCTTTTAAGTTAAAATGGCGCCCATTACAGATGGCGCTATTTTTTTCGCTGACATATTCAAAACTCAAGTCATGAAACTGAAGATATACGAAATATTTTATTCGCTACAGGGGGAGTCTACCCGAGTGGGTTTGCCTACGGTATTCGTGCGCTTGACCGGGTGTCCTATGCGCTGTGTCTATTGCGACACGGCGTACGCCTTTGGTGGAGGCAGCAGTATGGAAATAGCCGATATTCTGGCCAAAGTGGCGGAGTTCGGCACACCTTATGTCACGGTAACCGGTGGGGAGCCATTGGCGCAGAAAGGCTGTCTTGCCTTGCTGAAAGCACTGTGTGATGCAGGGTACAGTGTTTCACTGGAAACTGGCGGGGCAAGAGATATCAGAGAGGTCGATCAGCGTGTATCGGTGATTCTGGATATTAAAACACCAGAGTCCGGTGAAGCGGAGAATAACATGTGGACAAATCTTACGCATGTAACACAAAAAGATGAGATTAAGTTCGTGTTATGCAGCCGGGCAGACTATGAGTGGGCCAAAGAGCTGGTAGCGAAACATCACTTAACAGATCAATGTGCGGTCTTGTTCTCACCGGTATACGGTCAAATCGATCCGACAGCATTGGCGGGCTGGATCTTGCAAGACCAGCTTCCAATACGCATGCAGCTACAGCTACATAAGATTTTATGGGGCGAGAAACCAGGAGTTTGATTCTGATGAGATTAAAATCTTAGGACACCTTTATAAATGCAGAGCTTGAGATGCAGTATTACCCGCAAGCAGTACTTGGCTGACCAGTGGATATACCCGCTAGAGCTGGTTATTCACACGCCAAAGACGCCGGAACGTTGTCATGTGCTCAAGTGATTTAGGCGGACAATCAGCGAAGCTAATGCTCGAAAAGAATGTATTAATAGAAGTGCCCCTTACTTTATCAGTGTCCCCTTGTCGTGCAGTTTGCCCTGTCTACGACTTAGTTTTGCGTAATTTTTTAATTTGAACAGAACATGTTGATATGATGAAAAAAGCCGTTGTTTTACTGTCAGGCGGGCTAGATTCGGCCACGGTTCTGGCCTATGCACGCAATCAAGGATTCGATTGTTACTGCCTGAGTCTGGATTATCATCAGCGTCATATTGCAGAATTGCAAGCTGCAAAGAAAATTGCACAGAAGTTAGGCGCAATTGCGCACAAGATTGCACAGCTGGATTTGTCTTTGTTCGGAGGATCGGCGCTGACAGATGATGCAATTGCAGTTCCTGAGCAAGCAACAGAAGGCATTCCGATTACCTATGTTCCAGCGCGTAACACCATCATGCTTTCTCTGGCGCTGGCTTGGGCCGAGGTGCTGGAGGCCCAGGATATCTTTATCGGGGTGAACGCCTTGGATTACTCTGGGTATCCTGATTGTCGTGGCGAATATGTCAAGGCGTTCCAGCATATGGCAAATTTGGCGACCAAGAGTGCGGTTGAAGGTAAAACCATTACGATCCATGCGCCACTAATTGAGATGACCAAGGCGCAAATCGTGCAATTAGGAACACTACTTGGCGTGGATTATGGAATGACTGTCTCGTGCTATCAGGCAAATGCAGACGGAGAAGCTTGCGGTCTGTGTGACTCTTGTCGCTTACGCCGTGAGGGCTTTTTGGCGGCAGGGCTACCGGACCCAACGCGTTATCATATTAAAAATTAAGGAACACGCAAGGCTTCTTGTTGCCTGCGAATGAAACCGGCTATTCTGAAAGAGTATTGTACGGTCTGCGGCAACCATCGCATACGCATTGCGTCTTTTGAATCATCCACTCAAACGCAGCAAGCCTTGCCTTCCCTGTGATGGGATTTGATTGTGAAAATGCAAGTACCAACTAAAGGCTATTTTTAAGCTGCTTCGGTAACCATCACCTGAGACAACGATTAACCTAAAACCGCTGTTAAACGCTCAATTGCTTTGTAAACACTCATGAACATTCAACATTTCTACTTTAAACTGCGGTTCTAGGATTAATCCCTACGGTAAATTTTTATCTTGAGGAAATGCGATCGATACTGCATGCCGTATTGGGGTTTAAGTGCAGCATCAGCAAACCACCGGCTATCGCCAAATATTGCAACACAGGTAATTTAAGCAAAAGCGTTAAGACTACTGCATAAATCGCCATGATTAAAGCAAATGTCTTGGTTTTATAACCCAGAAACAAAGACAAACCACCTGCTAGGTTGATTAGAATAATCAATGGTGCAAAAATCCCAGGTAAACCCATGCTACCCAAGCTGGCTTGATATTGTTGATAACCGTCTGGATGGTTACTGAACCCGATGATCAGCGCAATGACTTGCGCTAAAAAGATTTGAGATAAAAGAATACGGGCAACGGTAGGTAGAAATTTTTGCATATTTAAGACCTTAGATGAATACTGACAACGAGTGATAAAACGAGAAGCTTGCATAATGCCTGTTACTGACACGGTTCGCAAGAAAAAATTCCAGAATGCATTTCATACAGAAGTGCCGGATATATATCGCGATGCGGATTAAAAAGAAGCGCTTAAGGAAAGTGCGAAACAGTTGCATCATATCTTTAATGTCGTGATGCCGGAGCAGGGAAAAAGTGTAATCCCCCCTAAAAATAGTCACATTTAAAAGTAGAAATTTCTCGTAAACTACTCACAGGAGAATTTCTATGAAGACCTCGAAATACACAGACACACAAATATTAAGCATTCTTAAACAAAATGA
>VGIC01000028.1 GCA_016867975.1 Betaproteobacteria bacterium
GCTGATTCTACTGCAAACATCACAACTGGTTTGTTACCAAACTACTTGGCTGTTTCTGGTAAAACACGTCAAAACGACTTAGATGTTGGCTTCACTATCAGCATCAACCCAGGTGCTTCAACAACACAAGCGGGTAAACAAACAAGCCATCAGGAAAACCGTCAAGCATTCTTGACATTCGGTGACAAATCATGGGGTTCTATCAAACTCGGTAAAGATTTGGGTATCTACGCTTCTGACGCGATCTTGAACGACATGACATTGTTGGGCGTTGGTTCAGCAGCTGGTTCATTGGCAGGTAACACCACAACCTTGGGCCGTATCGGTACAGGTTTCATGTACGCTGACTGGAAATCACAAGTAGCTTATTCATCACCAAACTTCAATGGCTTCAGCTTCACAGTTGGTTTGACACAAGCGTTTAACGCGATTGGTGGTGCTGACTCAGCAACTAGCTCACGCCGTGGTGGTTCTTCACCAGCATTCGAAGGTAAAGCTTCTTATGAGTGGGCTGGCGACGTATCTGGTAAAGTTTGGGCTTCAGCAATTTCACAAAAAGTTGAAGGACTGAGCCATGGTGAAGATGCCTTAAGCGATGACCGTGCAACTGCATGGGATATCGGCGCTAACGTAAACGTGGCTGGCTTCGGCTTGACAGGTTACTACGGCGACGGTAAAGGTATCGGCCAAACAGTTCAATTACATAGTGGCTTTGACGCTAATGGTAAACGTCGTGATTCTGACCAATGGTACGCTCAAGCAACATACACCTTGCCAGGTGTAGGTACTAAACTGGGCGTTTCATACGGTGAGTCTACATTAGATGGTAACTCAGGTGAAAGTTTCAATGATATCGAAGATTCAATGTGGGTTGTTGGTGCTTACCACCCAATCACTAAACACTTGAACTTGGTTGCTGAATACTCAGAATCAGAGCGTGATGTAGATGGCGATAGAGCAAAAGCAAAAACTGTATCTTTGGGCGCGATCTTGTTCTTCTAAGATTAATACAGGAGCAATCCTGTTAGCTTAAAGTAATAAGTAAAACGGCATCTTCGGATGCCGTTTTTTATTGTGTAAAATGTTTATGTCATTTTAATGAGATAGCGCGATGAACTTATACCCAGTTAGCTAAAAAAGGGGTCAGACACGATTAAATGCAATCTGTTATAATTTGTCTCACCGTTGTTGATAAGAAGTTACTATGGCACGTCTTCCCCGTTATGTGATTCCAGGGCAACCGTAGCACATCATTCAACGTGGCAACAATCGTCAAGTGATTTTTGCTACTGAAGCTGACTACCAATTCTTTAGAGATGCTCTGGTTGAAGCCGCTTCAAAGCATGGGTTACAGATTCACGCCTATGTTTGGATGACTAATCACATACATATTTTGGCAACGCCACTATTTGAAAATAGCATCAGCAAGGTTTTTCAATCGGTTGGACGCAAATACGTACAATACTTTAATCGTACTTATCAGCGTAGTGGCACTTTATGGGAAGGGCGCTACCGGGCGACTGTAGTGAATAGTGAGCAATATTTACTTAAAGTGATGCGGTATATTGAACTGAATCCGGTACGAGCTAACATGTCGCAACATCCTGTGGAGTATCCTTGGAGCAGCTATGCCTATAACGCACAAGGTGCCCGGGTTTAAATCTGGATTGGCTACAGCCGCATACTGAATATCTGCGTTTAGGACGTGATGCAGCAGAAAGGCAGGTTGCTTATCAGGATTTATTTAGAGCCGAGATTGAAAGTGCCGATTTGCAACAAATACGTGAGTGTACACATAAAGGTTGGGCGCTAGGCAGCGAAAAGTTTCAGGAAATCATAGAGTTAATAGGGCATCGCCAGGCGGCCTCAAAGGGGTTGGGTAGACCTAAAAACTCTGCTAATCGTGTCTGACCCCATTAACCTGACCCCATTAACCTACATTAACCATAGTTGTTAAAGTTTTTGATAATTGAATTTGTATGGTGTAGCATTGAGCCAATACGTTGATAATAGGAAATGCAGTATGGGCTTTGAAAAAGTAATTATTGTTGTAGCGATAATTTCAGTCTTAGCTGCATGTGCCACTAGCCCAATGCCTACAGAAAGTAGCAGTAAGGCATTGTCAATTCAGCAGCTGGAAGGCGCCCCTTTGCCATCAGGTGCGACGATTGATAGTAAAAATTCGATTATTTTTGGTGAAGGTGAGTTGTGGACAGGTCGTGTTGAGATAGCAACTTCCTTAAAACCTGAAGATGCGGTCAAGTTTTTTATCAGTCAGTATCCCTCTGCGGGATGGACTTTGCTTTCCTCAACAAAGTCTCAGGTGAGCATTTTAATATTTGTAGGCAAAGATAAAACTTTGACTGTGGAAATAAATGAACGATCAGTTTTAGGGTCTGGTAGCAAAGTTACGCTCACTAGCGCTCCTAAGAACAAGTAGTTCGTCTGAAGCTTTGGCAAAGTTATCAATGCTGTCCTGGATTTTGTGTAAATGTCGACTAATTACTGCTAAAGCGATAATAGGAGACAGGCCACGATTGTTTTTGGATTTGGTCATGTCCAGTCAATGTCATCACAGTATTTGGCAATGGGCACAGTAGAATGTGCTGCGTTGTCCCTGCTTGATAGCGCGTATCGTAGCACCACAAGCGCGGCACGGCTGCCATGTTCTGCCGTATACGAAATACTGTTGCTGAAAGTAACCTGGATTACCATCAGCGCCAAAAAAGTCCCGCAGGCTACTCCCACCGGCCTCTAACGCTAGTTGCAACGTGTTTTTGATTGCCACTGCCAATCGTTCACAGTCAGCAATCGCCAATGCTTGTGCGGACGTTTCAGGGTGAATGCCCGCCCGAAAAAGCGATTCACTGGCATAAATATTTCCCACCCCGACCACTAAGTGGTGATCCATGATCACCATTTTGATAGCAGCTTTTCGATGACGTGTCTGTTGATACAGATAGTCGCCGCTAAAATCTTCTCCCAACGGCTCTGGGCCTAATGCCTTGAGCAATGGATGTTGCTCTGGTTGCTCCCCCGCCCATAGCGCCGCACCAAAGCGCCTCGGATCGCGCAATCTGAGCACCTGACCGCTGGCAAAAACCAAATCCAGATGATCGTGCTTTTGTGGTGGCTCATTATGCTCAAGCAGAGAAATGCGTCCAGACATGCCCAAATGTAACAGCAGTGCGCCATGCTCAAAATGAGCCACGATATACTTGGCACGACGCGTTAATTGAAGCAGTGTTTTCCCTGACAGAAGCTCAGGCAACTCAGTGGGAATTGGCCAGCGCAACGAAGGATTGCGGATGACCACTTTTGCAATGGACTGATGCAATAAAGGCAGGAGACCTAACCGGGTGGTTTCAACCTCGGGTAGTTCAGGCATATTGCACCTCGGTCACTATGGTAGATTAAGTGGAGGGTTCAGCATTACAAAGCCGGTATCCTGCGGGAAGGAGTACATGACGCCTTCATCAGGTCGGCCAATAATCAGATCTGGCGACTCTTGTATCTTATCAAAATGTACGGTCTTTCCATCGGCCAACTTCACTTCGAATGACGGATAGGTCGTCTTGCGGTCTGGCATGTACAACTCTACCGACTTAGCTGGATTGTGCTTCCAATTAAAGTCTAGCCATTCATTCAACTCATTCTGTACCGGCTTAGCCTTCGCCATGGAGACTTTCCATTGCCCGTTGACAATATCCAGATTCAGCTTGGACTCTTCCCATTGCTCTAAGTGACTAAAGTTAAATCCAGCCACTTTCTCTGTCGGTTTCAAAGGCGTCTTATCGATAAGCTCAACAGCTTGAGTCGATGCAGCCTCAGCATAGCTATTCGCTAATAGATACACGACATTTTTATGCGAGATATATTGCTCATCCGTGATGGGGTTATGCGTCCCGAATAGAAACTCCTCAAAGTTATCTTTGCTTCTATAAAGCTTCAACTTAACTGACGGAGTGCTCAGGCCATATTTTTCAATGTCCGCTGTCGCAATCTTGGTTGCACTCGTGGCTGCGATGATAGACATGATTCGTTGCACAGATGCCAAGTCGGCACGCGTTTTGTAGGGGGCGGTTAGATGCCAGTAACCGTCCACTTTTTCAAAACTCACTGCCGCATGCGCTGGGAACTCAATAGAGATGGCATTGAACTCCGCCATTTTGTAAGAGGAGACCTCATAGCTTGCATTGTTTTCTACGTCGTTTTTTGGACGCAAGTATAAGAACGCAACAATGCTTGCCACCGTTGCCAGTAGCAACAGATTCAATAACCAACGATTTTTCATAATCACCTTAAGTAATGAACCCAGTTAGGCTCTTCTGCGCTTCCACCACAGATAGAAGCCAGCAATCAAGAAGCCAAATGGAATAAAGTACTGGAAGCTGTGAAACACTGTCCAAGCAACAAGTCGACCTTGATTGGTATCGGGAATCATCACATTGATATCTTTCAGGGGCATTGGCTGAATCGTAATTAAACTATCATCGCCAGCTAGCCAGTTGATGATGTTAATGCCCAAATCGAGGTTGCCACCGTTTGTGATGAAGGTATTAGACAAAAAGTTAGCATTTCCCACCACCACCACCCGCTGTCCTTTTTTACCATAGATGCGCTCCATGGCAATCCCAATGTTCACTGGGCCACGCTTATCCTGCTTCTCATCGAATTTAGGTTTTTCATCCTTGCTTAACTTGTTAGACTCAAGCCAGCCATTAGGCGCTACTTCAATGAGGTTGCTGACCTTCCAGCCATTTTCATCCGTACCACGTGCCGTCACCTCATGCGCCTCAGGGAACAGTGTGCGCAACATAAAATTGGTTGTGATAGGGTGCTCGCCGTATAAACTAGCAAAAGACACGCGTGCATCGGCACCATACTGGGCGGAGGCTAGATCCAAAGCGATACCAGGCGAAACCTGCAGACCGAGATAGTCTGCAACTTCTTGCAAACCACGGAAGTTATTATCATCCAATAGCCAAAGCAAATTGCCACCAGCATCTAGATAGTTTTTAATCTTCTTAACCTCGACTTCTGCAAAATCAACCTGCGGACTTGCAATCACCAGCATTGCGCCATTAGCCGGGACGGCAGGCACAATCGTGAGGTCAGGGTTGGCAAACTTGAAGCCTTTTTTCTCCAGTTGCTTACCAAACTCACCAATGTCATGGTTCTTAACCCCTAAAAGATTACGCTCACCATGGCCATCGATATACATAATCGCCTGCTGGTTGGTACGAGACAATCTCACCAGCAAGTTGGTAAACTCTTGCTCGGCAAAAGGCGGGTTGATATGCTCGATGCGTTTTTGATATTCCACCACCACTTCACCATCCACCTTGACCCCGGCATCCTGAGCCAACTTAGGTTCCTCAGATGGATTAATGAACGTCAGCTTGATGTTTTTCTTTTCACGCTGATAACGCGCAACAAAATCTACAATGCCTTTACGAAAAACATCGCCTCTAGAAGCATCATCCTTGGTCGCGTAAACGGTAATCGTCACCGGTGCTTTCATCTGCTTCAACACGTTAACGCTACCCTGCGTCAAGATGTTGCGGTTTGCTTGGGTAATGTCTTTGGCCACACGATACTGGCTGGCGAGATAGCCTAACAACCCAACCAATACCAAAAACAGCACAACAAAGAACCAGTTCTGTACCAGTAGCTGAAAACGTAACTTGCGATTGATATTCATATGTAAAAAACCTAAATTTAAGACTACGCTTGATTAACCACGCAAACGGTCCGCATCCAAGCGGCGCACCGTTAAGGTTAAGAAAGTCACAGTAAACAAAATAAAATATGCGATGTCAGCCGTATCTATCAAACCGCCGGCAAATGATTGAAAATGTTTAGTCAGTGACAAGCTGCCCAACACATTGCTTGGGTCACTTCCAAAGAACCGGTCTAGCATCATCAAGGCAAATAGGGCAATAAAGGTCAATATCGCTGCAATCACCGGCTGTTGCGTCATACTTGAGAAATAAAGACCCAAGGCAGAGAAACTGGCCACCATTAACAGCAAGCCTACCGAGTTTGCCAGAATAAATCCAAAGTCAATATCCGCCCAAATGTTCAGTGTTGAGAGCATAGACGCAATATAAACGACTAGAATCGTCAAAAAGGCCACTAAACCGAAAAACTTGCCAACCACCAACTCTGTCAGCGACAGTGGCGCACTGAACAGAAAGGGAAGCGTCTGGCTGCGGCGCTCCTCAGAAATGAGCCGCATCGAAAGTAAAGGGACTGCAAACAACATGATGAAAGAGGCCAAGCCATAGACCGACTGTCCGACAAACTGCGTCACTCCAGTACGCTCTGCCGGACGCATCGCCCCAGACATCACCGCGAAATAATCATTAACGCCATTCAGATACTGCACCCCAAAAGCAAACATCAACAGCGACAGAATCACCCATCCCATGGGAGAGGCAAACACACTTTTCAGTTCTTTTCTTGCTACATTGATAATCATAGATACACCTTAAATCTAACTATCCAACAATGACTGCTTAACTCAAGCCACCGCCTGATCTGCGATGGCAGCCTGATCCTGATAGGTCAGCTGCATGAACACATCTTCCAAACTCGTTTGGTCTGGACCAATTTGATACAAACCCCAGCCTTGATGCACTGCCGCCTGCACAATAGCTTCAGATGGCGCCACGTCCCCTTCAAAGCGCACACGGATCAGACCGCTCGCTAACAACTCCGCCTCGGCAACCCCCGTCACACTCAATAATGCGTCAGTATGGGGGGGGGTATGCAGTCCCACCAGCAACTTATTACCCACTCTTTGGCGCTTTAGCACATCAATAGAGCCATTGAAGACCAACTTACCTTTATCGATAATTTGCACTTGATCACACACCATTTCCACTTCGGGAAGGATATGGGTAGAAATAATCACGCTGTGCTCTTTGCCGACTTCTCGAATCAGCGCTCGAATATCACGAATTTGAATCGGATCCAACCCCACTGTAGGCTCATCAAGAATCACCACCATCGGACGATGCAGGATCGCTTGCGCAATACCAACACGTTGTTGATATCCATTTGAAAGGTTCTCAATCAGGCGTTTGCTCATATGCCCTAAACCACAACGCTCTTTAGCCGTTTCCACCGCCGCCTTGATATGCTTTGAACTTACTCGGTGAAGTCGAGCCGACATTGCGAGATACTCATCCACCGTCAGCTCTTTGTATAAGGGTCGTGTTTCCGGCAAATATCCGATTAAGGCCTTGGCCTCTTTAGGATTCTCAATCATATCAATACCACAAATTTTGACAGAGCCATGGCTAGGCGCAAGATTCCCTGTCAGCATTTTCATCGTGGTCGACTTGCCAGCACCGTTCGGCCCGAGGAAGCCCAGCACTTCGCCTTTAGTTAAGTTAAAACTCACATTGCTGACAGCTTCTCTGCCGCCATATAAACGCGTTAACTCGATTGCCTCTACTGTTAAATTATCCATAGCTCTTTTCAGAAATGACGAAATGACTCAAATTCTAAAGTTCTCTTGACTTACATTAAAGTCGATTCATAATTATGTCGGAACTTGCTAATTCTGTCACGGACTAAGAAGCGACAAACAACGTTTCCGTAACGAGGCAGTGTTCTTAAACAACACCATACCCACAATAATGATGACAGACTCCCTTCATGCGCCTTAACTGCACACGCGATCACACCTCAGTAGCTTTCAGAAAAGTACGCATTGTCTATCCGCTTGTGCAAAGGGTGTTGTTTTTTGTATGTACGCTGGCACTGGTAACTGGCTGCGCCACCAGCCGTCACATGCATCTCGAAGATGGCGCCGATTTGCGAAGCAAGTCGAATAGCCCGCATGAGCTAACCCCGGACTTTCTCTACAAATACCTTGCTGGCGAACTGTCAGGGCAGCGCGGTGACCTAGGCACCTCTGCCGCTATTTTCTACGAGCTGGCGAAATCTGAAAAAGATGCACGGCTCGCTGAGCGAGCAGCCAAGATTGCAAGCTTTGCCAACATTCCAGGCATCGCGATTCCCTCTATCAAGCTATGGGTGGCGCTGGATCCAACATCAGACGAAGCCCAGCAGGCCGCTACTGAAGTCCTAATCCGCACGGGCAACCTCAATGAGATTGAGCCCCACTTACGCCATTTACTCAGCAAAGAGGAAGCTCGCGCCCATGGTTTCTTACAACTGAACGGCTTGTTTGCAAAAACCCAAAACAAGGCAGCCGTACTCAAATTGATACAGTCACTGGCAAAGCCGTACCCAGATTTAGCAGAGGCGCAATTTGCAGTAGCCGACGCCGCGTGGGTCGCGGGGAACGACAAGCTTGCATTGGATGCCCTGGATCAAGTCGAGGTATTGTTGCCAAGTTGGCAACCATCCGTTTTGCTTAAAGGAAAAATACTGACGCATCAGTCTCCTGCCTTTGCGTTGGAATTTTATCGTGACTACTTGAAAGCGCATCCAGATGCTGTTGAAGTGCGCACTCATCTTGCAAGGCTGCTGGTTGAGCAAAAACAGTACGAAGCCGCGAAGCTGGAATTTCCTATCATCCTTGACACCATGCAACACGGTGAATTCAGAAACATAGCTGAAATGACGACGGTCATCGGTCTGCTTTCTTATCAGGCTGCAGACTATGCTGCGGCTGAGACTTACTACCTACAGGCATTGAATCTTGGCTTCAAGCATGTCGATCAAATCTATATCTACCTAGGTCAAACCAATGAAAAGCTTGACAAGCCTCAGGATGCGCTCTCTTGGTATCAGAAAGTTGCCGCGGGTCCACACTATCTGGAAGCCAGCTTCAACTACGCCAATATCATTGCTAGAACGCAAGGAGTAGATAAGGCCATCGAATGGCTTGACGAGCTAGGTAACCTGACCACAGAACAGCAAATCAGCACCATTCAAGCGCAAGCCAATTTGCTGACCAAGGCTAATCGTGATGAAGATGCATTCATGCTACTAGGCAAGACCGTCCAAAACATGCCGAACACAGCAGAACTGGTTTATGACTACGCCTTGGCTGCAGAGCGTATGCAAGAATTTGGGATTCTTGAGGCTGAATTACGCAGACTCATCGCCGAAAAACCAGATTTTGCTGCGGCTTATAACGCATTAGGTTACTCATTTGCAGACCGCAATATCAGACTTGATGAGGCCATCAAATTGATTGAGAAGGCACTTAGCCTATCTCCTAACGACCACTATATGCTCGACAGCCTAGGCTGGGCCTACTATCGCAAGGGTAAGTTGAACAAGGCCCTCGACTATCTGCAACAAGCCTATCATATAAATCCAGACCCAGAAATTGCAGCACACCTGGGTGAAGTGTTGTGGACTCAAGGGCAGCACGATGCCGCCAAAAAGATTTGGGACAGCGCCTTAAACGACCATCCAGACAATGACGTACTCAATGCCACTGCGCGAAAATTTAAGCCATAATCACTCTGCGCTGCTGCCTCACGACATCATTTCATGCGATTGATACACCTCCCTTTTCTTCTGACTTTGTTGATTGTACTTTCGGCTTGCGTCAGCACCCCCACCATCAAACCCCCTTTAGAAATCTCAACCCTCGCGCTCAATCAAGCACATTTGCAGCATATTGCATATATTCAACACTTCACTCTGCATGGTCGCATTGGTGTACAAACCAATAGCAAAGGATTTTCTGGCTCCATGCACTGGCAACACCTAGACCAACATGATCAGATTACTCTTTACTCACCACTTGGTGGCCAAGTAGCGAGCCTTTACCGAACACCAGAGCAGGTCATCCTCTCGGATGAAAAAGGTAATAGCATCTCAGCGAGTGATGCAGAATCACTTACCCAGACAACATTAGGCTGGAAAATACCGCTTACAGGACTCGCCGACTGGGCGCTTGGACGTCCCTCCGCTGGCATGATCAAAGGGATCACATGGAACGAACAAGGTTTACTAACCACTCTGCAGCAAGATGGTTGGAGTATTGAGTATCAGAATTACAACGACCATAATGGCTACCTATTGCCCGGGAAAATCATCCTGAAGAGTGAAAAAGTCAATTTGAAGTTACTAGTAGAATCTTGGGGCGACATCAGCGCAACCAACAAGCCCTAAAGAAAAATTAAGTCCCATAAAATGCAAGATTTTTTATCATTCAGAGCTCCAGCAAAAATCAATCTATTTTTGCACATTGTTGGGCAGCGTGCAGATGGCTACCACTTGTTGCAGACCGTCTTCCGACTATTAGACCGTTATGACACCATTCATCTTAAACCCACTGCAAACAAAGGTATCACTCGTCTCAACGAGGTGGCCGGTGTCCCAGAATCGCAAGACCTGTGCATTCGAGCCGCAAAACTCTTACAACAATATACCCAATGTGATTCAGGGGTGGCGTTATTCGTTGACAAGCACATTCCCATGGGCGGTGGACTGGGCGGCGGAAGCTCCGATGCTGCCACAGTACTGCTTGCACTAAACAAGCTATGGCAGCTTAATTTGAGTCGAAAAGAGCTGTTAACGCTCGCTCTGCAACTGGGAGCTGATGTACCGTTTTTTATCTACGGCAAAAATGCGTGGGCTGAAGGGGTCGGTGAACGCCTGCGATCCATCCCATTAAAAGATGCCTACTACGTCGTACTTACGCCTGACGCGCATGTGTCAACAGCGCAAATTTTTGCGAATAAGCAATTGACAAAGGATGCGATTCCTAAGAGAATGTCGGACTTTTCAAGGGCGTCTGATTCGGGCACTGAAAATTCTGAGAGTGGAAACGTCCGACTCGATTTCACAAACCACCTTGAAAAAGTTGTATGCGATCTTTATCCCGCAGTCGATGAATGTTTGGCATGGCTTAAACAGTTCGGAGATGCTAGAATGAGCGGTTCTGGGGCCAGCGTGTTTCTAGAGGTGAAAAGCAAAATCACCGCAGATGAGATTTACGCAAAAAAACCGGAAAACTTCCAGGGATTTGTTGCGAAAGGGTTAAATGAGCATCCTTTAATCGACTATGCGTCAGATTATCAATAGGCTCTGATTATTGGGGAATCGCCAAGCTGGTTAAGGCACCGGATTTTGATTCCGGCATACCTAGGTTCGAATCCTAGTTCCCCAGCCAGAATTTAAAATGCAGGCAATAGTCTGCATGGATTAAAATGACAAGCGTGTAGATTCTCTAGATTTACGCGCTTTTATTTTTTAGGTTTTTTAGTTTTTCGCTGGTATGAATCGAACTCCAACAATAGGAAATCAAATGGCGTCTAACGGCAACATGATGATATTTACGGGTAATGCAAACCCGGAATTGGCGAAAGAAGTCGCTAAGTATCTTGGCATTGAGCTGGGACGCGCCCATGTCGGCACATTCAGCGATGGCGAGATTACCGTTGAGCTGCTGGATAACGTGCGTGGCCGTGACGTGTTTGTATTGCAATCAACCAGCCACCCTACTAACGACATGCTGATGGAAGTCATGGTCATGGTAGATGCATTGCGTCGATCTTCGGCTGGCCGCATTACCGCTGCGATTCCCTACTTTGGCTACTCAAGACAAGACCGTCGTCCTCGCTCAGCGCGTGTTGCGATTACGGCTAAAGTCGTAGCAAATATGCTGACTGGCGTCGGCGTCAATCGCGTGCTAACCATGGACTTGCACTCGGACCAGATTCAAGGTTTCTTTGATCTTCCAGTAGACAATATCTATGCCACACCGATTTTGCTCGCCGACTTACTTGCACAAAACCATGAAAACCTAGTCGTTGTTTCACCAGACGTAGGGGGTGTAGTGCGGGCACGTGCTTGCGCAAAACAATTGGGCTCCGATTTAGCCATCATCGACAAACGTCGCCCCAAAGCAAACGTGGCTAAAGTCATGAACATTATTGGTGATGTCGCTGGCCGCACCTGCGTCATTATGGACGACATGGTAGATACAGCCAATACACTGTGTGAAGCTGCCGCTGCTCTCAAAAAACATGGCGCTATTAAGGTTGTTGCCTATGCAACTCACCCCGTACTTTCCGGCGGTGCTGCTGAGCGCATTACGAACTCCGAGCTGGATGAACTCGTGGTCACCAACACCATTCCACTAGGCGCAGATTCAACCAATTGCGAGAAAATTCGCCAATTAAGTGCAGCCAGCCTATTAGGCGAGACGATTCGTAGAATTAGTTGTGAGGATTCCGTCAGCTCATTATTCATGGACTGATGCGTTTTATTTAACCCTGCATGCTGGTCGCGGCATGCAGTTTTTGTGTAGTAAGGCTGTCAAAGGCCTAGTAGTAAACTTAGGAGTAGTATATGACTATTGAAATTAATGCAGTAAAACGCGATGCTAAAGGTACGGGTGCGAGCCGCCGCCTTCGTCGTGCAGGTGCAGTTCCAGGCGTAATTTATGGCGGTGGTAAAGATGCAGTCACCATCGAAATGAATACAAAAGACTTATTCTTGCAGTTCCGTCATGAAGCCTTCCACGCTTCAGTGTTGAGCCTGATCTTGGATGGCAAAAAAGAAAGCGTTTTGTTACGTGACTACCAATTGCATCCCGTGCGTAACACGCTCCAACACGTTGATTTTCAACGTGTAAGTGCGACTGAAAAAATCCACGTAAAAGTGCCTCTGCACTTCATCAACGCGGACGTCGCTCCTGGCGTTAAATTGGGTGGTGGCATCGTGGCACATATCCAAACAGAAGCTGACGTAAGTTGCTTGGCAAAAGACTTGCCAGAGTTTATCGAAGTGGACGTTGCAAAATTGGAAATGGGTCACTCAATCCATTTATCTCAAATTAAACTGCCAAAAGGCGTTGAGTTTGTACAATTGGCCCACGGTGACGATGCTGCGGTTGCGGCTATCGCCAAAACCCGTGGTGGCGCATCTGCTGCTGCAGATGAAACCACAGAAGCTTAATCAAACTAAGCTTTAAGAAGTATCAAAACGCGCACTTTAAATACTAAAGTGCGCGTTTTGCATTTCGAGACATCAAAGATAACAATCAGTTTATGAGCGGAATCAAATTATTCGTAGGCTTAGGCAATCCTGGCGACAAATATGAAACCACACGCCACAACGCAGGCTTCTGGTGGATAGACCAACTTGCCGCTTCAAGCAACAGCAAACTAGCACCTGATGCTAAGTGCTACGGCATAGCAGGCAAACTGGCGCCTATCCCTGATGCATGGCTATTGAAACCAATGACCTTTATGAATGCCAGCGGCAAAGCTGTGGCGGCACTCATCAACTACTACAAAATAACACCTTCGCAGATTCTAGTCATTCATGATGAACTAGACCTAGGACCGGGGACAGTTAAGCTTAAAAAAGGTGGTGGGCATGGTGGTCACAATGGATTGAAAGACATTGCCGCTGCTTTGGGTACTAACGATTTCTGGCGCTTGCGCCTAGGCATCGGACATCCTGGAGATCGCAATGAAGTGGTTAACTATGTTTTAAGATCCGCCACAAAGGACGAACAAGCCGCCATTAACCAATGCGTCGACGACAGCCTGCATGTAGTGCCACAGTTGTTAAATGGTGAGTTTGAAGTGGCAATGTTAAAATTGCACACAAAGAAATAACAGATAACCACGCAGAGATTGCGTAAAAAATCATATAAAGCCCCTTTTCGCCTGTATTTTGATTGAGTACAAGGCGGCAAGGATGAGTCGACAAAGACAGTACATAAAGTACGGCTTGGCGATGAAGACAAAGCCAACGCTGTAATCAATTGAAAGACAGAGAGAAAAGATATGAAATGTGGCATCGTAGGCCTACCTAACGTAGGCAAATCTACCCTGTTTAATGCGATTACCAAGGCAGGGATTGCAGCAGAAAACTATCCGTTCTGCACCATTGAGCCTAACGTTGGAATCGTTGAAGTTCCCGACAAACGTCTGCAGCCTCTGATTGATATAGTAAACCCGCAAAAAGTCCAACCAGCCATTGTCGAGTTCGTAGACATTGCCGGCCTAGTCGCTGGCGCATCTAAAGGCGAAGGTTTAGGTAACAAATTTCTTGCCAACATCCGAGAAACCGATGCGATTGCACACGTCGTGCGTTGCTTCGAAGATAACAACGTGATTCATGTTGCCAATAAAGTAGACCCTATCTCAGATATCGAAGTGATTAATACCGAGCTGGCGCTGGCCGATATGGAGACTGTAGAAAAAACTTTACAACGTGAAAGTAAAAAAGCCAAAAGTGGCGATAAAGAAGCCATAGCGCTTGTTAATGTACTCAATAAGGTATTGCCAGCGCTAAACGAGGCCAAAAGCGTGCGCACACTTGGCCTAGAGGCAGAAGAGCTTCAACTACTCAAGCCACTCTGTCTGATTACCGTCAAGCCAGTGATGTATTTGGCCAATGTAGATGAAAAAGGATTCGAAAATAATCCACACCTAGACAAAGTGGTTGCACTTGGCAAAGCCGAAAATGCCCCTGTAGTCTGCATCTGCGCCAAAATCGAGGGCGAAATTTCAGAGCTGGATGAAGAAGATAAACTACTCTTCTTATCAGAACTAGGCCAAGATGAGCCAGGTCTCAACCGTGTGATTCGTGCGGCTTATGACTTGCTGGGGCTACAAACCTACTTCACGGCAGGCGTTCAAGAAGTCCGCGCCTGGACCGTAAAAAAAGGCGTCACAGCCCCGCAAGCAGCCGGCGTGATTCATACCGACTTTGAACGTGGATTCATTCGCGCCGAAGTGATTGCCTATGAAGAATACGTTAAAAACAAAGGTGAACAAGGCTCAAAAGAGGCCGGGAAAATGCGCCTTGAAGGTAAAGAATATATCGTTCAAGACGGCGACGTGATGCATTTCCGCTTCAACGTCTAAGCAGTAATTATTGTTTTTTTGTGTTTGCATACATCCTTAACACTTGCTAACACATTGAAAATAAAAGATTATAAGATCGCCAATGTTCGTCATTGTTCATTAACATCCGCAAGGCATGGGGCATTATTGGGAGCATAACAAGGATACATCCATTATCGATGGAGAAAAGATGCCCTACAAAAGCACTGAAATCCTCACACATGCTGCCTCATCGTGCCTTGCCATACATCCAAAAAACCGCACAAAAGATCACTCACCACGACCGAAATTGGGCAACTGCTTCGGGATGTGGACGGGCATGGTGGCTATTATCAGACGCAATGCGCTTTCAACTTGATGTGGCTAACATCAGCCCGCCCTTCCGAGGTGGTCGAGGCTGAATGGACGGAGGTTGATCTTAATGCTGCTATTTGGCGTATCCCTGCCGAGCGGATGAAAAAACGGCAGGAATATGTGATTCCGTTGCCAACTCAAGCCTTGAGATTATTGCATGGTATGAAAACCATCACTGGTGACAAGGAGCATCTGTTCCCGCACCGGGACGACCACAAGAAACCAATGGTCACGCTTCATTCCGGCAGATGCTGAGCACCAGCTTGCCCATACAGAACCGAATTCAGTTCGTCGGACATATAACCACGCCGACTATCTGAAGGATCGCGCCAAGATGACGCAACAGTGTGCCGATTTACTCGGTCAATGGAAGCGTGGTGATGACAACATTGAGCCGGTCAGTCGAGATACTTCTGCCTAACGTGTCGAAATTATTTATAATTTGAGACACGTTTTATCAATCTGTTACCGCTCCGACATGTTATTTATCAAGAAGCTCAGCAGGTTCGATTACAGTAATGCTATGACCAAAACCGCGTAACCACGCCCTTAACTCCTGCGTGTCTGCCACCGTGGCCGACAAGCGAATAGAGCCATTGGCACCATTCAATATTTGCTGGTCTGACGAGATTGGCGTTTCATGAAAAATTTGAGCTGCTACTTGATCGAAATCGGCAATCAACCTTATTGGTGGTCCAAGTCGATACCCAAATTCCCCCTCTGAAATGTAGCGATCCACATCGAAGCCATCCGGGTACGATGCTGGCGTATCAAGCACTGAGGCAGTTTCAACGCGATGCATCAGCATCTGCATCGGATTGCTATAATCCCAAAAGGTGCAAACGATATAAATCAGATGCCCGCGTAGGACGACTGCCATCGGATTTATCTCATAGGTTTTGGCGGACTTTGCACCCCTTGGCTTGTAGTTTAATGCCAGCCGGCGTCCTTCCAATAGCCCTTGGTAGATGGCAGACTGAACATCAGGATTGACACTCGGGGGAATCAATGGCGGCCCGCTGGGCAGGATGCGAACTTTATCCATCCAGCCACCAACGCCATTAGTTTTGGCATCGAGTACGCCATTCGCTGCCCGAAACCATGGGCGCAAAGAATCCAACGTAGAGGCAGGAATGACCTGTTTCAAATGTTGTTCTGCCATCTTAAAGACCAATGCCGCTTGCGGATCAAGCCCCGGAATTTCTAACAATTCGGCATCGGCTTGCCACCACCACCCTTGCGGCTTGTTCTGGTCACTACACAGCGGCAGCACTGACGACAGTTTGTTGAGGTCGCGCTGAATCGAGCGCAGGGTAATTGAGTACCCCTGTTGCTCCAGCTCATAACGAATCCTACCGGTATCGATGCGTCTTGGATGGCGAGGAATCAGGCGTAGCATCGCCCAGTGTCGAAGCAAAGCGTCCAAATTTCCCCTCCCAAAAGTTGAATCTTATGATGCATTTTCAAGCGACATGAACTGTCGCTATGTTGAGCAATAATAACAACATCTACATCATGGTACAAGGAGTTAAAAGTGAGGGTTCTTATTCATCGTGGTACACAGGAAATTGGCGGAACCTGCATTGAGTTGGCCGCTGCTGGGGATCGATTGGTTCTGGATTTCGGCTTGCCTCTTGATGGAGAAGCAACCGATTCCAGCTTGGTTCCCAACATTGATGGCGATGATCTACGTGCCATCCTGATTTCGCATCCCCATATTGACCACTACGGGTTATTGCACCACCTATCTGGAAACGTGCCAGTTATAATGGGCAGTGCCGCTCGACGAATTGTGCAAGCCGCCGCCCCCTTTACCAAGCAGCCGCTGCCATCACTCAATGGACTGGACTTAGCGCATGGGAAAACCATCGACATCGGGGTCTTCCGGATTACCCCTTATCTGGTCGATCATTCAGCGTATGACGCTTATTCATTCCTAATCGAAGCAGAAGGGAAACGAATTTTTTACAGCGGGGACTTTCGCGCTCACGGACGTAAAGCAAAGCTATATGAGCAGCTTGTCGCAGACCCGCCGAAGAATATTGATGCCCTCTTCATGGAAGGCTCATCTTTGTCACGTCTAGAATCGGACGAGTCATTCCCAACCGAAAGCGACCTAGAAGAAGAAATCGCTGCACATCTCAAGGCAGCAGAAGGCATGGTGATGTTCCATACCTCGGTACAAAATATCGACCGTGTTGTTACACTATACCGAGCGTGTAAGCGTGTAGGGCGACCGCTAATCATAGACCTTTATGCCGCTGCAATTCTTGCCGCAACCGAGAACAAAAATATTCCACAGTCCGATTGGCCAGGCATTCATCTTTACTTGCCGAAGTTACAGGCAATTCAAGTCAGAAAATGCGAGTGGTTTCCTCTCCTCAGGCAGCACTCGGCAAATCGCATTTATCAGCAAAACCTGAAAACAATCGGACGAAATGCAGTCATTCTGTTCCGGCCACTCATGCTAACCGATCTCCGTGAGGCAGCTTGCATGGATAATGCTAGCTTTATCTATTCTCAGTGGATAGGCTATCTTGAGCGGGGAACCTATGCATCGATGGAGGAATGGCTAGAGAACACCGGGATTCCTATTCGCCATATCCATACTTCTGGACATGCCAGCCCGAAAGACCTGAAACGCTTTGCTGAGGCAATAGCCCCGCGCACATTGATTCCAATCCATAGCTTTGCTACCGAGAAATACAGCGAGTTGTTCAGCAACATAGGCTATCGCCAAGATGGTGAATGGTGGGAGGTATGAAAATGGCAGATGCCAACAAGACAGGCTGCATGATTTGTGCGGTCGGTGCAAATTATCCTGATTTTCTGAATTCTTTTTTTGAACTTAATACAGCTTCCAAGAAAAAGCGAAATCTAGTGTGGGAATCGGATTTGATGAAATGTGACATTGGCGATTACCAGATAATCCCTCTGACCAGTTCACGGCAGCCTCGGGCAGAGGGTTGCACCATGAAACATTGCGCTCGGCACTACGATGAAATGTGCCATAAGGGACTGGCCCGCATTTTTTCAATTCGTGACCTATCAGGAAATTAGGTCGCCACCGCTCTACTTGTATGGATAGACGATTACTGGCACCTCGACCAGATCAAGGGGTATCAGAACGCCGAAGTGCTCGAAAGTCAGGAAACGTATTTTGATAGCAATTCCACCGTTACTCGGATGGAGCCAACGGAACTGCATTTCATCGGGCAAGAAATCCTGCAGCGCTACCGTTCGGCTTGGAACAGCAGGCTTTACGCTTATGTTTGTAGTCTGGGGAAGGTTTAAAAATGACCGTCGTACAGCAAATTCCACTGGAACAAATTGAGATCGGGTGCTGGTACGTCGGGTGTGGCCGAAACGGCAATGTTGGACTTTGGGATGGCAAGAGCTTCCTTGTTATAGGAAAGGAGGGAGTTCCGATGTCTTGGACTCCCAGAATTTGGGATACGCATTGGGTCATCAAGCATGAGCCCTATTACACCGAAGCCGGAGGCTGCTTCCAACCCTCCATGCGAATTGATGAAGGTCGTTTGAAGCAACTGATGGCCCAGACGGCGCACGCGGATATGCAAAGCGCTTGTCATTGGGCGTGTTGTCTTAGGGAGACACTGATTAATTCCGTTCGTTCCTTCGATACACCGCGGCGCTCAGGACGAACGGAAAACGATCGACCCAAGCGGAATAATCAGCACTTCCTTAGACGAGAATGGTTAATTGCGTTGAAATGAGTATCCCTGATTCTCTGGGGAAAACTCAGTAAACAGGTACCCCATAGCTCTTGCCTCCTCAACTTGCTGGCTCTCTTTTCCACCTGAAGTAGAAGTCCACACAATCATCAGCTTGTAATCCTCGAACTTAATTTTGTCGGCGGTAATGCCAGATGTCGCCGAAAGTAGATTAATGAATGCGATCTTGGCAGCATTTTCACTCATGGCCGACTTCGCATCTTTAAGCTGACCCTTGAGTCGGGTTAGTTCGCGTTTGTTTTTCAATTCGATGAAAACGGGGAAGTAATGCCCGTTCTTGCCGCCGAGAGCGATGATATCTGCCCTGAATTCTCCGACTGATAACTCATCGGTAATAAAAATCAGTTTCTCAAATACGTCATCAAAACCCTTTAGAACACTTTGCATTTCTTGCCCATTCATGAGCGCATGCCGAATCAGAAACGCCTGAACCTTATGTTCAGGTTTTTGGTTTCTGGGTGGGTAGGCATATGGATGGTCATACGGGTAGGAATCCATCGCACTCCGTATGGCACTTGCTATGTTTTGGCATCCCGATACTTTCTTGCCGTTATCCTGACGAATCAAGCATCCGCATGGGTTTTTAACGCTGATCGATATCGCACGAAAGCTTTTGCCAAGAATGCGAATGTAACGATAATCCTTTGCCAACTCTCGGTGGACGTCCATTTCCATTCGCCACTGGCGTGCTCGTTCGATTCGGTTTTGAATGAATCCTACCCACTTCAGGGTGCTGGCTGCCCTATCCATGCTCAAGCTCCTTGAAGACAATAGTCGTATCGATATGTTGCCTAGCAATATACTACTTTATTCTGCTACACGGAAAGCAAATAAACCATATGTTGTTTTGTAATGCAATATATATGGGTGACGCAGAGTCGAAGCGGTGATAGCTTGAGTTGATAGGCTTTGGCAAAATATTGCTGATCGCAGGATGGCACTCGCTTGGACTCAAGATCAATATGCCGAGCGATCAAGCAATTAGAATTTCGGCATGGCTTGAAAGCCTCCCACCGGAGGACGGAGAGTTTGTGATTGCTCAGATCAAAGCCCTTTGTGACATGTACATCATGTCCGGCTGTCGTCAACAAGGGAGAAGCGGTAATTACCTATGGAGTTATTGGCGCTTTAGAAATTTTTTCATGCCAAACAATGTAAAAACCGCTACTGCGCCTTTCTATATGGAAGCACTAGGAACTTTCGGAGGTGTTTCATGAAACAGGATAGTCAAACAATTTGTGGTGTTTTCTCAGTCAATGAATTTTGCAGTTGGGCTGGGATGGGCCGAACATCGGTTTATGCTAAATTAAAAGCTGGACGCCTAGATGCCCGTAGGTTTGGGCGTCGCACTTTGATTTTCAAATCCGAAGCTGAACGCTGATGGACAGGCAATCTTTGAATTTTTAGAGAGGCCCTTCAATTAATTATTGACATTTACCAAAAAAAGTGTAGCTTAGAACTGTAAGTCTTTAATTGGGGGGATGTATGTCTGACGTCGTCAATCCATCGGGCGGCAATCCATCGGGCGGCAATCAACCGGGCGGCAATCAACCGGGCGGCAATCCACCGGGCGACAATCCATCG
>VGIC01000029.1 GCA_016867975.1 Betaproteobacteria bacterium
AAAAATTGGCAATTTTATGCAATCTAGATTTGGCGATGCGTTTGATAGGTCTATAGTTGGTATAGCAATGATAGGGCTACGTCAGTTTGTATGTAATTGAGATGATGATTTAATCATTTTATTGGAGTTTATTATGGCAGTTCAACAAAACAAAAAGACACCTTCTAAGCGTGGCATGCACCGCTCCCATGACTTTTTAACAAACCCACCTTTAGCGGTTGAGCCAACTACTGGTGAAACACATTTGCGCCATCACGTTAGCCCGAATGGATACTATCGTGGACGCAAAGTGATGCCAGCAAAAGGTGAGTAATTCGAACGTTTAAGCAAATCTGTTGAGGCTTTGTTTCGCATTTAACGGTTTGTTTGCAATACACGCAATCATAGACGCCGCTCCAATCAGGAGCGGCGTTGGTATTTTATCGGCACCCTTGTTGTTTAACTAATCTATTCCGCATTTTCAAATACAGATTGAGATAGAATCTGTGATTCAAAGAGTCTAAAACCATATGGATATTACAGTCGCAATCGATGCGATGGGCGGTGATCACGGACCTCGCGTCACGGTTCCAGCCGCGCTTAAAGCATTGGAGTCTGATACTCAGTTGAATGTTGTTTTGGTCGGCTTAACTGATGTAATTGAAACTGAACTTAAAGCAAATCATGCAAGTGTTGGTTCGCGTTTACGGATTCATCATGCCAGTGAAGTGGTGACAATGGATGAGTCGCCGCAAAGTGCTCTCAAAAATAAAAAAGATTCCTCTATGCGCGTCGCGATTAACCTGGTAAAAAGTGGTGAGGCAAATGCCTGCGTGAGCGCTGGCAATACAGGGGCGTTGATGGCTACAGCACGTTTTGTGCTGAAAACCCTGCCTAGAATTGATCGCCCAGCGATTGCTTCGACTTTGCCAAACGAAAAAGGTAATACGTATATGATGGACTTGGGTGCAAATGCGGATTGCACGCCTGAGCATCTCTATCAATTTGCTATCATGGGCGCCATGTTGGTCAGTTGCGTAGAGCGTAAGGAGCGCCCTTCAGTCGGTTTGCTCAATATCGGGTCCGAAGATATCAAAGGCAATGAAGTGGTAAAGCAGGCGGCTGAATTACTCAAAGCAAGTCACTTGAACTTTTATGGCAATGTCGAAGGTGATGATATTTTCAAGGGTACGACAGATTTAGTCGTGAGCGATGGTTTTGTGGGCAATGTTTCGCTTAAAACCGCTGAAGGTTTGGCGCATATGATGGGTAAGTTCCTTTCCGAAGAGTTCAAAAGGAGCTGGCTAACCAAGTTGATGGCGCTTGTGGCAATGCCAGTGCTTAAGGCATTTAAAAAACGATTAGACCCACGACGTTACAATGGCGCAAGTTTCTTGGGTTTAAGAGGTCTTGTGGTCAAAAGTCATGGGGGTGCAGATGCTGTTGCCTATCTTTCAGCGATACATGTGGCGATTGAAGAGGCGCGTAGCGGTGTGCTTCGCCGGATTACTGAACAACTTGAAATCGAACATATACAGCCAAAACTGGTTACAGAAAGTTCACAGGACGCTTAATGATGTTTTCTCGAATTGTCGGCACAGGTAGCTATCTGCCTTCCAGGGTTCTTACTAACGCTGAATTGGAAAGTATGGTTGAAACCACTGATGAGTGGATTTTTTCTCGCACAGGTATTCGTGAGCGCCATATCGCAGCGGAAGGTGAGTACACCAGTGATCTTGGCATAGCTGCTGCAAAGAGGGCTATCGAGGCAGCGAATATTGATGTGAGCAGTATTGACTTGATTGTCGTTGCAACCACTACCCCTGATCGTGTTTTTCCTAGTACGGCATGTTTAATTCAAAATAAGTTGGGTATCAGAAATAACTGTCCAGCGTTCGATGTGCAGGCAGTTTGCAGTGGTTTTGTCTATGCACTCTCTGTGGCAGATAGCATGATTAAATCTGGCGCTGCTAAAAATGCATTGGTCATTGGGGCGGAAACGATGTCGCGTATTACTAACTGGAGTGATCGCAGTAATTGTATCCTCTGGGGTGATGGCGCTGGCGCTGTAATTTTGCAGGCATCCGAGGAGGCTGGCATTATTTCAACGCATTTACATGCTGATGGTAGCTACGAGAAGTTGTTGAATGTGCCTTCTGGTATTTCTAATCAAGCGGGTGATAGAACGATTAAAATGGAAGGGAACGCTGTTTTTAAAATGGCTGTGAATACGCTGGATCGGATTGTAGATGAGACTTTGGCATCGAATGGGATGAAAAAATCTGACATTGATTGGTTGGTGCCACATCAGGCCAACATCCGCATATTGCAAGCGACCGCTAAAAAGCTGGACATGAGTCTAGATAAAGTCGTTGTTACTGTAGATCGGCATGGTAACACCTCGGCGGCTTCTATTCCGCTGGCGCTCGATACAGCTGTGCGTGATGGGCGCATACAACGAGGCGATATGTTGTTGATGGAAGCATTTGGTGGCGGATTTACATGGGGATCTGCTTTAATTAGGTATTAATTCAATAGGTTATTTAATATACATAAAGTGAATTATGAATAAATTTGCATTCTTTTTTCCAGGGCAAGGATCTCAATCGGTTGGGATGATGAGTGGATTTGGCGACACCAAAGTCATTCGTGACACTTTTGTAGAGGCTTCGGAAGTGCTTGGTGTTGATCTCTGGTCGATGGCAACTGAAGCCAATGATGGCATCAATGAAACGACAAATACGCAACCTATTATGCTAACTGCAGGCGTTGCCACATGGCGTGCATGGCAGTCGGTTTCTGACAAGGTACCCGTTGTCGTAGCAGGACACAGCTTGGGTGAATATACTGCACTGGTTGCATCTGGTGCGCTATTATTTCAAGATGCTTTACCGCTCGTGCGGTACCGAGCCGAAGTGATGCAGGATGCGGTTCCGGCTGGAGTCGGTGCAATGGCGGCCATTTTAGGTCTTGATGATGATACTGTTCGCGCAGTGTGTGCAGAAGCTGCTCAAAATGAGGTGTTGGAAGCTGTTAATCTTAATTCGCCAGGGCAGGTGGTGATTGCCGGCAACAAAGCTGCGGTAGAACGAGGGATGGAAGTTGCCAAGGAAAAGGGTGCAAAAAGAGCGTTACCCTTACCTGTGAGTGTGCCTTCGCATTGCGCACTGATGCGACCGGCAGCAGAAAAATTAGCGGATTATTTGAAGCGTGTGTCCGTGAGTCGCCCAATGATTCCTGTGATGCATAATGCCGATGTCGTAACCTATCATGAAGCTGACAAAATCAAAGAAGCGCTGGTGCGCCAGTTATATAGCCCAGTTCGTTGGGTTGAGACAGTGCAGGCGATTGCGGCACTCGGCATTACTCAGTCAGCAGAATGTGGTCCAGGGAAAGTTTTGACTGGACTCACTAAGCGTATTGTGGCTGACTTACCATGTGTGGCATTGACCAGCAACGATGCTTTGGTCGAGCTAAATAGTTTGCTTTAATTTTTGAGAGGTGCGGATGATGTTAACAGGACAAATTGCTTTAGTAACAGGTGCAAGTCGAGGTATTGGAGCAGCGATTGCATTAGAGCTTGGGCGTCAGGGGGCTGTTGTCGTTGGGACTGCAACGTCTGATAGTGGTTCTGCCGCTATCAGTGAAACATTGGAATCAGCAGGCATTCAAGGTGAGGGCATGACATTAAATGTCAACGATGCCGCCCAGATCGAAATGATCCTGAAAATGATCGCTGAGAAATATGGGGATGTCAGTCTCTTGGTTAATAATGCTGGGATTACGCGGGATACTCTATTGATGCGTATGAAGGATGAAGATTGGGATGTGGTATTAAGCACCAATCTGACTTCCGTTTACCGTGTTAGTCAGGCCGTATTGCGGCCGATGATGAAAGCGCGCGCAGGTCGCATCATTAGCATCTCGTCAGTGGTTGGGCATATGGGTAACGCAGGACAAACCAATTATGCCGCAGCAAAAGCCGGCATGACGGGCTTTACCAAGTCATTGGCGTCAGAGGTAGGTAGCCGTGGTATTACTGTCAATTGTGTCGCTCCTGGCTTTATTGAAACTGACATGACGGCAGAGCTACCTGAAGAGATCACTAATAAGATGCTGTCCCGTATCCCTGTGGGTCGATTGGGTTCAGTCAATGAAATTGCTGCCACTGTAGCGTTTCTGGCTTCACCAAGTGCGGCTTATATTACGGGTGAGACCATTCATGTGAATGGTGGCATGCTGATGGTGTAATGTCTGCAAGACGGGATTTTTTGATAGTTTTTTGTATTCTTTGTCAATTTTGATAGAATACACATCAGTCGCAAGGCTATTTTTTCTTTTTAAAGGGGTAATTAGATGTCTGACATCGAACAACGCGTTAAAAAAATTGTTGCTGAACAACTAGGTGCAAATGAAGCTGATGTAAAAAATACATCATCATTTGTAGATGATTTGGGTGCAGATTCATTGGACACCGTTGAGTTGGTAATGGCACTGGAAGAAGAATTTGACTGCGAGATTCCTGACGAAGAAGCAGAAAAGATCACCACTGTTCAATTAGCAATTGATTACATCAATACTAACCTGAAGTAATCAGGTCATCGTGTTAGGCAATAAGCTCATGGTTGGGTTTATTGCCTTTTTTGTTTGTTGCACGGCTTGTTTAAGGTGCAATGCTTGAGGGTAAATTCATGTCAAAACGTAGAGTCGTAGTGACTGGTCTAGGTGTCGTATCTCCAGTGGGTATTGGTGTGAAAACTGCTTGGGATAATCTAGTGGCCGGAAAATCCGGCATAACGCAAATCACAAAATTTGATGCAAGTGCATTTGCTTCTACAATTGCTGGTGAAGTGAAAGACTTTAATGTTGAGGACTTTTTGCCAGCAAAAGATGCACGGCGGATGGACACATTCATTCAGTATGGCATGGCTGCTGCGATCGAGGCGGTGAAAGACTCCGGCATTGTAGCAACAGAAGAAAATGCTGACCGTATCGGTGTTGTGGTCGGGTCTGGAATTGGTGGCATGGGGACCATCGAAGAAACCGATGCGCTGTATCAAGCGTCAGGGCCGCGTAAAATCTCTCCATTCTTTGTACCTGGCACAATCATCAATATGATTTCAGGCAACCTGTCCATTATGTATGGTTTCAAAGGACCTAATATTGCCGTTGTCACAGCCTGTACCACGGGCACACACTGCATTGGCGAAGCAATGCGTATGATTGAATACGGTGATGCCGACGTGATGGTGGCAGGCGGAGCTGAGGCGGCCATTACCAGGTTATGCGTAGGGGGCTTTGCTGCTTCGCGTGCATTATCGACTCGCAATGATGATCCTGCGACAGCGAGTCGCCCATGGGATAAAGATCGCGATGGTTTCGTGATTGGCGAAGGCGCGGGCGTGATGGTGATTGAAGAGTACGAACATGCGAAGAAACGCGGCGCTAAGATATATGCGGAACTCAGTGGGTATGGGCTGAGTGCCGATGCTTATCATATGACAGCTCCCAACATGGATGGTCCACGTCGCTCAATGCGCAATGCGATGCAAAACGCGGGTATCAATGCAGATGAAGTGCAGTTCGTGAATGCGCATGGCACATCTACCCCACTAGGTGACGCTAATGAGACAAATGCGATCAAAGCAGCATTTGGTGAACATGCATACAAGTTGGTGGTTAATTCCACGAAATCGATGACAGGCCACTTATTAGGTGGGGCTGGCGGTTTGGAGTCTGTGTTTACAGTACTCTCTGTCCATCACCAAGTTTCTCCGCCAACAATCAACATTTTCAACCAGGATCCGGAGTGTGACCTGGATTACTGTGCTAATACCGCACGTGATATGAAAATCGAATATGCGTTAAAGAATAATTTTGGTTTTGGTGGAACTAACGGTAGTTTGGTCTTTAAAAAGGCTTAATTGCATTCACTGAGCAATGTTCACAGCCCGCCAGTCAATATTGGCGGGCTTTTTGTTTTTTTAATCAGATGGTACATTTATAGTGGCTATGGTTTAATGATGACTTATGAATAGACATCAATCATCACTTGTTAACGGTAGTTTTGAGCAGGGCATCTCAGTTTATGACCGTGGTTTTACCTATGGCGATGGGGTATTCCGTACGATGCGAATGCGAGAGGGTCAGCCTGTTAGCTGGCCATTTCATTATCAGAAACTGGTTGCGGACTGTGCCGCGATTGGGATTGTGTGTCCAAGCGCAGAATTACTAATGAGTGATCTGCAGACCTTGTTTCCAATCACAGAGTTTGCGGAAGGAGCGAGCTATGTCGCAAAGATTATCATCACACGTGGTGAAAGTGAGCGTGGCTATGCACCGCCTTCGGTGACCGTGCCTACTCGTGTCATCGTCAAGTCGGTGATGCCACAGTATCCGGCTGTGCACTACGATCAAGGTGTGCAACTGCATGTATGTGAGACTAGGCTTGCATCACATGGTAGGCTTGCGGGTATCAAGCATTTGAATCGGTTAGAGAACGTGTTGGCCAGGATGGAATGGCGTGATGAGAAGATATTCGATGGTTTGCTTTTGGATCAGCAGCAACATGTGATCGAATGCACTATGAGTAACATCTTCGCCAGATTTGGAAATGAGCTCATTACACCAGACTTAACCCAATGTGGTGTCGCAGGTATTACGCGTCAGCGTATTCTCAATTTAAGTAAAACATTAAGCTTGAATACCCGTGTAGCCAAAATTTCTTTAGAAGAGCTGTTGCAGGCAGATGAAGTCATCGTCTGTAATAGTTTGTTTGGTGTATTCCAGGTGTGCGCAATTTGCGATAAATTTTGGTCTCAGTCTCAATTGGCCGGCATTATAAGAAACATTTTCGCACATGATTAAAAAAATAAAAAAAAGGCTGTTGTTGTGTGCAGTTGGCTTAATGGCTGGCTTAATATGGTTGGGTTATTACGCGGTCGCGCCATTGAAATTGCAGCCTAGTAGTCAAGAAATCGAAATTCAGCCTAAGAGTAGTCTAAAAAGCATCGCCAATCAGCTGGTTGCTCAAGGCGTGTTAAAAGATGCTTGGCGGTTTGTGTTGCTCGCTAAGGTGTTAAAAAAAGAGCAATATTTACAGGCCGGCAGTTATACCCTAAATAAGAATATTTCACCCTACCAGTTATTGTTATCTCTCAATCATGGCAAGACTACCCAGGGGAGTGTGACGTTTATTGAGGGGCATGCTTTTTCCAAAATGCGCAATAAACTGGCAATCAACGATGCGGTGAAACAAAGCATGACGAGCATGACGGATGCGGATGTTATGAAGGCGATTGGTTCATCGCATAGCGTAGCTGAGGGATTATTCTTTCCGGATACATACTATTTCGATCGCAATACGACAGATTTAGCCTTATTAAAAATCAGTTATGATGCCATGCAAGCTAAGCTAGCCAAGGCTTGGCAGACGAGGGGCTCTAATCTGCCGTATCGCAACAGCTATGAGGCTCTCATCATGGCATCCATTGTCGAGAAGGAGACAGGAAAAGCCAATGAACGGCCGATGATTGCGGGTGTCTTCATCAACCGATTGCGCATAGGGATGCGATTGCAGACTGATCCGACTGTCATTTATGGTTTGGGGGCACGTTACGATGGCAACATTCGCAAGAAAGATCTACTAACCGATACACCCTATAACACCTATACGAGAAGCGGGCTACCTCCGAGTCCAATTGCCATGCCTGGACTGGCGGCCATTGAGGCTGCATTGCATCCTGCTGAAACGAAAGCGCTATATTTTGTCGGAAAGGGGGATGGCAGTCATGTCTTTTCGGATAATTTGAACCAACATAATAAGGCCGTCGCACAGTACCAATTAAAGAAATAAACTCATGACAGGAAAATTGATCACTTTAGAGGGAATGGACGGTGCCGGTAAAAGTACGCATATCCCGACCATCATTAAGATACTCGAATCCAAAGATATAGAGGTGGTTTCAACGCGAGAACCCGGTGGAACCCCACTAGGAGAACACTTGAGAACCCTATTGCTGCATGAAGGCATGCATCCTGAGACTGAGACGCTGCTGATGTTCGCTGCCAGACGTGAACATATTGCGCAGGTAATTACACCGGCACTGAATCGGGGTGCCTACGTGCTATCGGATCGGTTCACAGACGCTACCTATGCATATCAATGTGGTGCAAAGGGGGTATCTACTGCAAAGATTGAGCAATTAGAACGATGGGTACAAGAGACACTCCAACCGGATTTAACTTTGTTGTTTGATGTGCCTGTAGAGGTGAGTATTCAGCGGCTTGCAATGGCGAGAACTCCTGATAAATTTGAACGTGAGTCGGCGGATTTTTTTACTAGAATCCGTAATGCTTATCTGCAGAGGGCAGAGAGTGACCCGCAACGCATCAAAGTGATTGATGCCAATCAACCGCTGATTGATGTAGCCAATGCTGTTCAGAAAATTATTGCAGTGTTATAGCGTACACGAATGAGCAAAGCCTTAGAGATCTACCCTTGGCAGTCTAAAGTATGGGGGAGACTGACCCAAGATACTCAGCATTTACCACATGCGTTGTTGCTACACGGACGCACTGGCATCGGCAAATATACATTTGCATGTGTACTGGCAAAATTTTTGTTGTGTCAGCATAAAAGTGCTGATGATCATGCCTGTGGTGTATGCGCAAGTTGTCATTGGTTCGAGGATGAAAGTCATCCCGACTTTCGCCTGCTCAGTCCTGAGCAAGAGCCTGAAGATGAGGATGGGGTTGTAGCGACTAAGAAAAAGAAGAAGAAAACACAAATATCGGTTGCTCAGGTTCGCGATTTGAGTGATTTTATTGGGTTGTCCAGTCATCATAGTGGTGGTCTGCGCATCATCCTTATACAACCGGCTGAGGCCCTGAACATTGCTTCAGCCAATGCATTATTGAAAATGCTTGAAGAGCCGGCCCCGGGGGTCGTCTTCATTTTGATCACTCATCAATTGCAACGCTTATTGCCGACGATTATCAGTCGTTGCCAAAAGATTGCGATGCCCATCCCGGATGCACCTCAAGCGCTAGAGTGGCTGGAGGGGTTGGGCGTCCCCAGTGCTAAAGAGCAGTTAGCTTACTTTGAAGCTTCTCCGCTGAAAGTTTTAGAAGCACAAGAGCAGTTCAGTCAACTGGCACAAGTTTGGCAGATGTTGAGTATGGGGAATAAGCTTGCACCGAGTGTTGTAGCGCCTTTAATGTGTGCCAACTCACCCGAGATGGGAATCGTTGCCTTGCAAAAGTGGCTCTATGATATGATGTCCATCAAGTTGAGTCAGCAGGTGCGTTACCATTTGCGGCATGCGAAAGCTTTGCAATTGCTTGCTGAAAAGGTAAACTTAGCTCGTCTGATTGAAATGCAGAAAAAGTCAAATGGAATGCGGGAACTGGCTTTGCATCCCCTGAATCATGAGTTGCAGATGGAAAGCTTATTGCATGACTACATTAAGCTCTTTCAGTCTTAAGATGTTGACTGAATAACAAATACCGCTTGATTGAAACGAGATTGAATATAGCAGAAGATTCAAATGATGAAGTCAAAGGCTCCGATGGTCACAAGCCATGTGTATTGTCGTTGACAATCAAGAAAAGGGTGCGCTGCAGATCGCTTTTTTTACTCACTAGCCCATTTCACGATGCTCGTAGATTCTCATTGCCATCTTAATTTCCCTGAACTAGCGGCTAATTTGCCAGCCATCAAGGCAGCGATGCTGGAGAACCAGGTCGGGTACGCTTTGTGCATCTCAGTCACGCTGTCTGATTTTCCTCAAGTGTTGGCTTTGGCTGAAGAAAATGAAAACTTTTATGCCACAGTAGGGGTGCATCCTGATTATGAAGAGGTTGAAGCGCCGACGGTGACTACTTTAACTCGCTTGGCACAACACTCCAAAGTGATCGGGATTGGTGAGACCGGTCTCGATTATTTTCGGCTTACCGGAGATTTGGAGTGGCAGCGCGATCGCTTCCGTACGCATATCAGAGCGGCTATTGAGAGTAAGAAACCTTTGGTGATTCATACCCGCAATGCGGCAGAAGATACGCTACGTATCATGCGGGAGGAGAATGCCAAGCTGGTAGGTGGGGTGATGCATTGCTTCACAGAGTCTTTGGATGTGGCCTTAAAGGCTATAGAGCTTGGTTTTTACATCTCATTTTCTGGCATCGTGACATTTAAGAATGCCATTTCCATCAAACAAGTTGCTCAACAGATTCCGCTAGAGCGGATTTTAATCGAAACAGATTCGCCTTATTTGGCACCAGTTCCGTTCAGAGGGAAGATTAATCAGCCAAGCTATGTCAAACATGTTGCGGATGAGATTGCTCAATTGCGCAATATTTCATTGGAAGAGTTTTCTCGGGTCACGACGGAGAATTTCTTCCAGTTGTTTAAGTGTGCGGTTAAATAGTCTTTTTGCCCGAGTGAGCGCGCTATGAAGTTGACTATTAGCCTCATTATAGCCATATCAACTTGGAACTAAGTTTAAAGCTAGCAAGTCAGATCGATGTTGATCAAACTTATTTAATTCATGTGACCCATGAACTTGAGTATGAGGCGCTTGCTTCACAGTTGCCTGATCGTGTTTTTGTTGGATATGATGGACTTAAGTTATCAATAATTTAAAGAATGATGAATATCTCCTAATTAAATGAGATAATGTGTCCTTGTTTTCGGAGAAGAGTATGCAATCTAGTTCCAAAAGGTTTTTCTTGAGTGTTGCGATGTTAGCAACTTTAGTTACTACGCTGTCTATCGCGCATGCAGCGTCACCTAGTAGCAAAACTTACAGTGAAGATGAGTTTCTAAATAATTTCAGTGGTAAATCTTCTAAAGTCATCACAAGTAAACTTGGGCAGCCGTTCAAGAAAGAAATGTCAGTCAAACCGACTGGGGCCAATACGATGATGATGAAAGCCGGTGCGACAGAAAATAATTCAAAACCAGTCAAAGTTGAGATGTGGTACTACAAGAACATCGTGCGCTATGATCCTAAGCGCACTTATAAGGAAACTGAAATCACTTTGGTGAATGACAAGGCTATGAACATCGCTTTTTTCAATAACCGATAATTAAACATACACGTTGCTCAAGTTAAAGCCCGGACATCTGGGCTTTAATTCTTTATGAGTTTGAGCTTTATATGCACCAAACCTCTTCTCTTACATTCACAATTGTTCTTGCGGCTTTGGCTGCACTGGCTCCTTTTGCGATCGATACCTATCTGCCGGCATTCCCGGCCTTAGAGTGGGACTTAGGTGCTTCACCGTATGCTTTACAGCAAAGCTTGACCTTTTACTTATTGCCTTATGCAATCATGACGCTATGGCATGGTGCGATCTCTGATTCAATTGGACGTATTGCCGCACTGAAATTGGGCTTGGGGGTCTTTCTGCTGGCTTCTATTGGCTGTGCTTATGCACAAAATATCGAAGTACTCTGGTGCTTTAGGGTCTTACAAGGCTTATCAGGGGGTGCTGGCAATGTGATTGCAAGAGCCATGGTGCGTGATCTGTTTGAAGGTGCTCAAGCTCAGCGTGTGATGGCTTCAGTACAGATGCTGTTCGGCATCGCACCAGCAGTGGCACCAGTTATAGGTGGCCTGTTACTCGGCATCCATTGGCAGGCGATCTTTGTTTTTCTAGCGCTATATGCAGCACTCAGTTTATGGGCGGCAATTCGCTTTTTACCTGAAACCGTACCATTGGATAAACGGGTACCCTTGTCGGCAAAGCAAGTTATTCACGATTATCGGATGATCTTTAGTGATAGAGAGTTCAATTTGATAGTGTTTGCATCTGGTGCTAATTTTGCGGCGTTCTTCCTTTATGTTTTAGCGAGTCCCGTTTTCTTGGTAAAACAATTAGGATTGTCAGAACATCAGTTTGCTTACATGTTCGTTCCAACAGTATGCGGGATGGTCTTGGGTTCCTATCTGGCCAGACGTGCTGCAGGTGTATATGCCAAACACAAGGTAATTAAGGTCGCCTATCTATGGATGGCCGCTATGGTGGCATTGACTCTGTCTGTATGCCTAGTCATGCCAGTAAGTGTGGTCAATAACATTCTGCCAATTGCCTTGTTCAATATCGGCATGGCGCTTGCTATGCCTGTACTGTCGATTGCCGCACTGGATCGTTATCCAAAGACTAGAGGAACCGCTGCTTCAGGGCAGGCTTTTGTGCAAATGTTACTGTCTACCGTTTCCGCTGGTTTGATTGTGCCACTGGTTTGCTTTGCCCCATCCGGGCTGGCAATTGCTATGGCTATATATTTGTTAGTCGGTTGGCTGGCGATCCGACGCGCTAAAGTCTGGCGTGAATAATGATAGTGCCTCCTCCGTCAAGACAATAATGTATCGAGTTTAAGAGGGTAACCTTCTTTATTCAGATGAACGGCGCTGCCCCATTTTTCGGTTTCTTTTTTTGTTTCCACCTTCTGGGAGTGACTTTTCTTTCTTACTGTATTAGAGCTAAAAACCTGCGCAACGTGGCAATGCGCTCATTGTTTCGATCAAAGTGCTAGGTCGCCTTCAAGCCTTTTTTCTTCTTTGGGTAGCTCATAAGGGTCAGCCACGTAGGCGGGTCCTTTCATCAGCATGACAACGAAACAGCCGATGGCGATTGCTCCAACAAGGAACCATAAGCTAAACAGAGCGCCAAGGCATTGATAGATGATTTTTTGTTGCATTGGGGTGATAGAGGTGTTGTTGAGGTAGATATCCAGCATCGGCAAGCAAGGGATAATCGTTACCACAAGAAAAATAATGGGAATCCTTTTGAACAAAATCCACTCGACACCAGGGGGTGTTCTTATAAAGCCTGGTAATTTGTTCAGTAGCCTGATCATGATCCGTGAGCTAAGTTTAGTACATGCTATCCCAGAACTTCCACCAGACACGCTCATCTTGAGGGGCATTTTTTCTTAACATGATGCTATCAGGGTAGTTGGTCTTCAGGATACGCATCGTGTCATCCTTCAGGTCTGTCATCTCCATGAAATCATAAGCGCTGATCATGATGACCAATGCCTCTTCTACTGAAGGAGACTGGGGGTAGTATTCGAGTACATACTTAGTGCGGTTAAGTGCGGCCAAATAGGCCTGACGTTTCATGTAGTAGCGGGCAACATGCAACTCATGTTCGGAGAGGCTATTGGCAAGGTACTGCATGCGTTGTGTTGAATCTTTGGCATAGCGGCTCTTGGGGAATTTGATGACCAGTTCTTTGAAGCTGGCAAAAGAGTCTTTTAATGCGCGCGGGTCACGATCGCTGATTTCCTGTTTGGATAGTTTTTCCATAATGCCACGCTCATTGAAGACGGCGAGCCCTTTCAGGTAATAAGCATAATCGACATTAGGATGGTTAGGATGCAGCTTGATGAATCGGTCGGCTGCGGCTAACGCTAAAATCGGCTCCTGCTTTTTATAATAAGCATAGGCGGTTTCTAGTTGTGCCTGTGCTGCAAAACGACCATGAGGATACCTGGACTCTAGTTTTTGAAAATAGACAATCGCTTTTTCATAATCTTTATCTGCCATTTTGGCAGCACCTTCTTGATAGATGCGTTCAGCAGACCAGCCTTTGGTGTCATCCAGCTCAGTCGGATCACCAAATATGACGCATGCATTGAGTAACAGGGTAAACGTAAAAATTAAGATATACTTCATGCCAAAAGCACCTTAGTAGATTTTTAAGTAATTATAACCGATGACTGATACTACTCAACCAAGTCCAAGCACACTAATCGTTTTGACCATTCCAGATGGGGTAGGAGGTCTACGCCTTGATGTGGCATTGCAGCGGTTGTTGCCTGAATACTCCCGCTCAAGACTTCAGGCTTGGATAAAAGAGGGATTGATCATGCTGGATGGTCAGCCCGTTACCTCTAAGACCAAAGTATGGGGTGGGGAAACTGCCAGTGTCGATGTGCAGGTCAACCCTGAATCTCAAGCATTTAAAGCACAGGATATTCCATTGAATATCGTCTACGAGGATGATCATATCCTGGTGATTAACAAGCCTGCAGGGATGGTGGTTCATCCTGCCGCGGGGAACTGGGAAGGTACTTTGCTAAATGCATTGCTGTTCCATGCCCCACAGTTACATGATGTACCACGCGCGGGCATTGTTCACCGGTTAGATAAAGACACCAGTGGCCTGCTGGTAGTTGCAAAAACATTGAATGCACAAACCCATCTGGTACGCCAATTGCAAGCACGTACCGTTAAGCGAGAGTATCGGGCCATAGTGTGGGGACAGTTATGGCGTAACGGTACGGTGAATCAGCCTATCGGACGAGACCCGCGTTCACGTACTAAGATGGCCATTAATCGCATGGGTAAGCCTGCGGTGACACGCTATGAGATTTTGGAGCGTTTCTCGGTGCAGACTTATCTGCGTTGTAATCTTGAAACAGGACGCACGCACCAGATCCGTGTGCATATGCAATTTTTAAAGGCCCCTTTGGTAGGTGACCCAGTGTACGGCTACCGCGGTATAGTGCCAATTCGCGCGATGACACAGACGCTACGCGATGCGGTGAGTCATTTCAAGCGTCAGGCATTGCATGCAATTAAGCTCGGGTTGGTGCATCCCGCCACTAATGAATTCATGGAGTGGCAGATTGATCTCGCGGATGATATGAAGGAACTGCTTGAAGCCATGCGTCATGAAGACCCGCGTGAGATCGAAGAGGGGGTATATGATTTCAGCTCGGAACCTTATCTTGCGGACGAAGATGAGCAAGATGGTGAATATGAAGATGATTTAGATGACGGCGATGATCTGGAGGAGGATGAAGTTTGAGGAAAGAGTGCTTCAGCAGTAATTAATCGATGTTTACACAAAATTCAGGGCACCCTCTCAATAGGGATGCCTTCCTTGGATTATAATCGGATACATAGATGATAGTGAGTTCAGTGCTTAAATGACCAATCATAAAATCGTGGAGATTCATGCAGATGGGGCATGTAGAGGCAACCCGGGGCCTGGTGGCTGGGGTGCTTGGATAAGTTATGATGGGCATGAGAAGGAATTGTTTGGTGGTGAGCTCCAAACAACCAATAATCGCATGGAGCTGATGGCCGTCATTCGTGCGCTTGAGGCTTTAAACCGTTCCTGCTCTGCACGGGTAATCACTGATTCTGTCTATGTGCAAAAAGGGATGACTGAATGGATAGCAGGCTGGAAAGCACGTGGCTGGTGCACTTCTGACAAAAAACCAGTTAAAAATGAAGATTTATGGCGTGTTTTAGACGCTTTAGCGCAGCAACACACTATTGATTGGGTGTGGGTGAAGGGGCATGCAGGTCATAGCGGAAATGAGCGCGCCGATTTGCTGGCCAATAAAGGGGTTGAGCAAGTGTTACAAGAAGGACGGAGATAGTGCGACAGATTTTTTTGGATACCGAAACAACGGGGCTGTATCATGCCCAAGGTCACCGAGTCATCGAAATTGCTGCCGTTGAAGTGATTAACCGGCGCTTAACTAGAAATCATTTCCATTATTATCTGAATCCGGATCGGGAGATTGATGCCGGCGCGCAGGAGGTTCATGGCATCTCTTTGGAGTTTTTGCAGGATAAGCCGCGTTTTGCCGAGATCGCAGATGATTTGATTGCTTTTATCGCGGATGCTGAGTTAATTATGCATAACGCGCCTTTTGATGTCGGTTTTCTGAATAACGAGTTAGGGTTAATTAATTTGCCGTCGTTGAAGTCTATCGTGGCCAGTGTAACGGATACCTTAAAGATTGCAAAAGAGATGCGACCAGGGCAGCGTAACAACTTAGATGCTTTATGTAAGCACTATGGTATCGATAATTCTAAGCGTACCTTGCACGGAGCACTGTTGGATGCGGAGCTGTTGGCGGATGTTTACATGGCCATGACGCGAGGACAGAACAGCTTGATGATGGAGCTGGACAGTCCTGCCTCAAAAAGTTCGGAGTCTCTTACTCGCAAAGTGAGCGATGTCGTTGTAAAGCAAGCCAGTTCGGACGAATTGACTGCACATGAGGAGTATCTAGCAGAGTTGGCTAAATCGGGTCGTTGTGTGTGGCATGCGCTTAAAAATTGAAAGAAAGTATCGAATGAATAAAACAATCATAGTGACCGGTGGTGCTGGTTTTATTGGATCGAATTTTGTGCTGGCATGGATTAAGCAGGGTTTGGGTACGGTGGTGAATCTGGACAAGCTGACCTATGCAGGCAATCTTGAAAATCTGGCTTCAGTGCAGCATGATTCTCATCATGTATTCGTGCATGGTGATATTGGTGATCAATCACTGGTGTCCAAGTTACTTTCGGTGCACAAGCCATGTGCAGTAGTGAATCTTGCGGCTGAAAGTCATGTAGACCGCTCTATCCATGGTCCTGAGGATTTTATTCAAACTAACATGGTAGGCACCTTCCATCTTTTAGAGTCTGTGCGCGCCTATTGGAGTCAACTAGATTCAAAAGAACAAAAAGCATTCCGTTTTTTGCATGTATCGACTGATGAAGTTTATGGCTCGTTAGGTAAAGAGGACGCGCCATTCACAGAAACAACGTCGTACGCCCCCAATAGTCCATATTCGGCTTCTAAGGCGGCCTCAGACCATTTGGTGCGCGCCTATCACCATACTTATGGTTTGCCTACACTGACCACTAATTGTTCAAATAATTACGGTCCTTATCATTTCCCCGAGAAATTGATTCCGTTGGTAATCCACAATGCACTCACTGGCAAATCGCTGCCGATTTATGGTAATGGTCAACAGATTCGTGACTGGCTTTATGTGGAAGATCATTGTGCTGCCATTCGTCGTGTCTTGGAAGTTGGCAAAGTCGGTGAGGTCTACAATGTAGGTGGTTGGAATGAGCAGCCGAATATTGAGGTGGTACGCACCCTTTGTCGAAAACTGGATCAGAAATCCCCTCGTGCTGACGGCAAGTCCTATGCGGATCAAATTACTTTTGTCAAGGATAGACCTGGGCATGATCAACGTTATGCAATCGACGCGACTAAGATTGCCAATGAACTTGGCTGGAAGCCCGCTGAGACATTTGAAACAGGCATTGAAAAGACCGTAAACTGGTATCTGGAAAATCAAGATTGGGTGACTAATATTACCAGCGGCGAATATCGTAATTGGGTGCAGACGCATTACTCAGAGCGTGGTGAGGAGTTGGCATGAAAGGCATTATTCTAGCGGGTGGGTCAGGCACGCGTTTGCATCCTGTCACACAGGTTGTGTCGAAGCAGTTATTACCAGTCTATGACAAGCCGATGATCTATTACCCATTGACCACCCTGATGTTGGCGGGGATTCGTGAGATTTTGGTGATTTCCACCCCTGAGGACACGCCGCGTTTTAAGCAGTTACTGGGCGATGGTAGTCAATGGGGAATCAGCATCCAGTTCGCGGTACAGCCCTCTCCAGATGGCTTGGCGCAGGCATTCATCATCGGTAAAGAGTTTATTGGTCATGATAGTTGTGCCTTGGTGCTGGGCGACAATATATTCTATGGGCATGAGTTAGCTGATAAAACTCAAGAGGCGGCTAAGTTCAGCGTTGGGGCAACGGTGTTTGCCTATCCGGTGAGCGATCCGGAGCGTTATGGCGTGGTCGAATTTAATGCTGATGGGCAGGCAATCAACCTAGAAGAGAAGCCAAAGCAACCTAAATCCAGATACGCGGTTACAGGACTGTACTTCTATGACAACCGTGTGGTAGATATTGCGGCTCAACTCAAGCCTTCTCCTAGAGGTGAGCTTGAAATCACCGATGTAAACCGAGTCTATTTGGAGAGTGGCGATTTGCGGGTGGAAGTAATGGGGCGCGGTGTGGCATGGCTGGACACTGGAACGCACGAATCATTGCTGGAAGCCTCAATGTTTATTGAGACCATTGAGAAGCGTCAGGGGCTTAAGGTTGCCTCACCAGAAGAAGTGGCATACCGCATGAAGTATATTGATGCCGCTGCGTTGGACGCATTGGCCGATGAATATATTAAAAACGGTTACGGTCAATATCTGAAAATGATATTGAATGAGCGGGTGTTTTAATGCAAGTGATTCAAACAGCTATACCAGAAGTGCTGATACTGGAACCTAAAGTATTTGGTGATGATCGAGGCTTTTTCTTTGAGAGTTTTAATCAGCAGACTTTTGAAAACTTGACCGGTGTCACAGCAAATTTTGTACAGGATAATCACTCTAAATCTGCAGTGAATGTGTTGCGTGGTTTGCATTATCAGATTCAGCAACCGCAGGGTAAGTTAGTGCGGGTCGTGACTGGTGAAGTATTCGATGTGGCAGTCGATTTGCGTAGAAAATCCAGTACTTTCGGTCAATGGATTGGGGTAGTGCTGTCAGCAGACAACAAGCGTCAGTTATGGGTACCGCCAGGCTTCGCGCACGGTTTTTTAGTGCTGAAAGACGGTACTGAGCTTTTGTACAAAACGACTGATTATTACGCTCCACAACATGAGCGCTGTGTGCGCTGGGATGATCCTGCAATCGGCATTGAATGGCCAAGCACGTTGCAGCCGTTGCTATCGGCTAAGGATAAGGTTGGGTTGGACTTGGCGAGTGCGGAAGTGTTTGAATAGATAAACGAGGCGACATCCGTGCATCAAAGAATATTACTGACAGGCATCAATGGGCAGGTCGGGCATGCCTTGAACCAGCGTCTTGCTAAAGCAGCCATGTTTTCTCTAGGACTGATTGCCCTGGACAGGTCAAGATTGGATCTCACTAATCATGATCAATTGCGTCAGGCTATAAAGCACTTTAAGCCGGATGTCATCATCAATCCTGCGGCCTATACGGCGGTAGATAAAGCAGAATCAGAATCGGAGTTGGCGTACGCGATTAATGCTGATGCCCCTAGGGTTTTAGCTGAAGAGGCGGTGAAGGTGGGGGCGAGATTGATTCATTTCTCGACCGATTATGTTTATGCGGGCACTAAACAATCACCCTATACGGAAGAAGACGAAACCGCACCGTTGAGTATTTACGGCAAAAGCAAACTTGCGGGTGAAGAGGCAATCCTGACGTCAGGCGCATCGCACCTGATCTTTCGCACTTCGTGGGTTTATGGTGTGTATGGCAACAATTTTCTCAAAACTATTTTAAGGCTGGCTAAGGAGCGTGATTCGTTGCGTATAGTCGCTGATCAGGTCGGTGCTCCGACCAGTAGTCAGAGTATTGCAGATGCTATTTTGCAGGTGCTAGTTCAAATTACAGACAAGAACGTTGAGAGTAAGAGTGGCGTCTATCATTTGGTGAACGCTGGAGAAACGTCATGGCATGGTTTCGCGACGGCCATTGTGGAAGAGTATAGTAAGTTGCAGGCTGAACAGGGTTGGGGAATGTTGAAAGTGACGCCTGCTTCCATTCAGCAAATTACGACAGCGGAGTATCCAACACCAGCAGTGCGGCCTGCCAACTCGCGTTTGGATTGCAGTAAGTTAGCGAGCGATTTTTCGATACGACTGCCCGAGTGGCGGGAGGCGCTAGTGATGGAGTTGCAACAATTAACAGCTTAAAAATTAACTTTTTTAAAGTTAGGTTAGCCGAGCGCGTCTGCCCAACTGTTAGGTGTTTCATACAGGCGCACTTTTTCAAGCTTCAAGTGATTGCCGTAAGTATCATGATATTTGGATTTGAGAATTCTGAACGCTTCCAGCGCCATATTTTCTGCAGTGGGCACGGTAGGGAACACCACAGTTTTATGATTGGGCAAAGAGTTTAAGAAATTAAGCACCTCGGTGTCGTGCTGATAGACCAGAAATGCATGATCCCAAACGTTGACCACAGATTCTTTAGCGATGGATTTAACATCAGAGAAATCCATTACCATGCCATTTTCCGAGGCGTTTTCCTGTGTGATGATGTCACCAGAAAGCGTGATTTCTAACACGTAGCGATGACCATGTAGGTTTCTGCATTGGCTTTTGTGGTTGGGGATGCGGTGACCGGAATCGAATTCCAGTCGGGTGGTAATTTGCATG
>VGIC01000030.1 GCA_016867975.1 Betaproteobacteria bacterium
CGCAGCCTTGAGGTGGCTGTGACGAAAGTCGTGAGAGTTCGAGTCTCTCCGTCGGCACCACAACACTGTTTCACACAGTATCAAATAGTATCAAAAACACAATAAATACAATGAATTAGCTTAAAATGCTGTCTCATGACGTGTTTGTCCATATCATTAAGTCGCTTTGAAAAAGGTACAAAAAAGCGTACAAAATCATATCTAAATAATTTTTGTACGTTTTGATATGGCAAAGTTGAATGCTGATTTATTGGACTTCCCCTATCCCAACATTTTTGACCATTTACAAAGTAGAGTTTTCGATTAAATTAAATGCCATTTTTGTGTCCCATTTGCCATGAGTTTGGGCTTGGGAAAATCAATTGTGGGATTGTGAAGCAATAACCGTCCGTTTAATTGGCAGTTTATGCCATGATATAATGCCGTTTTGATAGCCAAAGCTATTTATTTAGAACAGAAATGAACGCTCCTACACCACGCAGTATCTTGAATGCAGAGCATCAGCCTGCTACACGCCTACGCGAAATACCTTACAACTATACTTCATTCTCTGACCGTGAAATTGTTATCCGGTTCTTGGGGGAGGAGGTATGGGGTGTGCTCAACGAGTTGCGCGCTGAACGTAAAACCGGTCGTTCGGCGCGTATGTTGTTTGAAGTGCTGGGTGACTTATGGGTAGTGACTCGCAATCCTTATTTGCAGGATGATCTGTTGGATAACCCAAAACGCCAGGTTGCACTTGTGAGTGCCTTGCATCATCGCATTGCGGCGATTGACGAGCGTAGTGGCGGTAATGCCAAAGTGATTAAACTGGTGGTGGCGGCTCGCCAGGCGGTGACTCAATTCGAGCATGATTTTAAGCAGACGATCAATTTAAGAAAAAAAGCGCTCGCAAAATTTGCAAGAATTACGCGTAAGGACAATGTTTGTTTCGATGGTTTGGCACGTGTTTCACATGTGACCGACGCAACAGATTGGCGCGTGGAGTATCCTTTTGTTGTTTTATATCCAGATACTGAAAAAGAAATCGCCGCGTTGGTGCGTGCTTGTATTGACTTGGGGCTAACGGTCATTCCTCGTGGAGGCGGCACTGGGTACACAGGCGGTGCGGTGCCGTTAACGCCATTGTCGGCAGTGATTAACACCGAGAAACTGGATCAGCACTCCGGAGTGTTGATGCGCTCATTGCCAGGGGTGTCTCGGCAAGTGGCCACCATTGAATGCGGAGCAGGTGTGGTAACGCGACGCGCAATGGAGGCAGCTTCAGATGCAGGCTTAGAGTTTGCCTGTGATCCTACCAGTGCTGATGCATCCTGTATCGGCGGTAATGTGGCGATGAACGCGGGTGGAAAAAAAGCCGTGTTGTGGGGGACTGCGCTTGATAATCTGGCTTCATGGCGCATGGTGACACCTGATGCACAATGGATGGAAATTGAACGCTTGGACCATAATCTTGGCAAGATCCATGATGTTGCAATGGCGCGTTTTAAGATTAGTCGCTACAGCGAAGACATGAAGACGTTACTTGCTGAGCCTGAGATTCTGGAAATTCCTGGCCCCAGCTTCCGAAAAGTAGGTTTGGGTAAAGATGTGACCGACAAGTTCCTGTCAGGTTTGCCGGGTATTCAAAAAGAGGGCTGTGATGGCCTGATTACCAGCGCGACCTTTATTTTGCATCGTATGCCTAAATATGTACGCACGCTGGCACTGGAGTTTTTTGGAAATGTGTCCAATGCGGTGCCTGCCATCGTGGAGATTAAAGACTATCTGGATGCGACTGCCAAGCAGACCCCTGCCGTTATCATGGCGGGTTTGGAGCATATGGATGAGCGTTACATCAAAGCGGTAGGTTATGCGACTAAGGCCGCCCGTCAGCAACGCCCTAAAATGGTCTTGATCGCCGACATTGCCTCTGATAATGAAAATGCTGTAGGCGAAGTGGCCTCTGCTGTGGTGCGCATGTGTAATGCTCGTAATGGAGAGGGATTTATTGCGGTTTCAAGCGAGGCGCGTAAGAAGTTCTGGTTGGACCGCGCCCGCACGGCTGCCATCGCCAAGCATACCAATGCGTTCAAAATCAATGAGGATGTGGTGATTCCACTGCCGCGTTTGGGTGATTATTCGGATGGTATCGAACGTATCAATATTGAGCTGTCGATTAATAATAAACTCAAGCTGTTGGATGCGCTGGAGGAGTTTATGCAGGGCGAGTTGCCGTTGCAGCGTGACGAGGATGGCAATGCTGATGCGGAAATGGTGAAGTCCAAACAGGCGATGGCTTTGCAATTGCTGTCTGATTTGCGGGCACACTGGACTTTGATCTTGAACAATCTGGATGCTTCGGTGGCCGTATTAGGAAGCCTGGGATCGGTCTATCAACAATATGAGAACGTGTTTCGCGCAGTGCAGTCCTATGATTTGCGTATCTCATGGAAACGTGAACTAAAGCGACCGATGGCTGACATCTTTGCTGGACGGGAATATCAGAAGATTCTCGATCGTTGTGATGATATACACAAAAAAGTCCTTAAGAGTCGTGTATTCGTTGCATTGCATATGCACGCTGGAGATGGCAATGTACATACCAACATTCCTGTCAATTCGGATGATTACGCGATGATGCAGGATGCACACGCGGCGGTGGCACGCGTGATGGCACTAGCGAGAGGCTTGAATGGCGTGATCTCTGGAGAGCACGGCATCGGGATCACCAAAATGGAATTCTTGGATCAATCCACAATTGATACTTTTGCTGCCTATAAGCATCAGGTGGATCCTAACGGACATTTCAATAAAGGCAAGCTGATGGCGGGCTCAGGGCTTGATAATGCCTATACACCAAGCTTTGGCTTGTTAGAGCAAGAGTCCATCATCATGGAGCAATCGGCGATAGGCGAGATTGCAGACGATATCAGTGACTGTCTGCGTTGCGGTAAATGTAAGCTGGTTTGTAGCACCCATGTGCCGCGCGCGAATCTTTTGTATTCACCGCGCAACAAGATTCTAGGCACTTCATTGCTGATAGAGGCCTTTCTCTATGAAGAGCAGACGCGCCGCGGAATATCGCTCAAACATTTCGATGAGTTTAATGACGTGGCCGATCATTGTACGGTTTGCCACCGCTGTGAGAAACCTTGTCCGGTAGACATTGATTTTGGTAATGTGTCCATCAAGATGCGTAATTTTTTGCGTGAGCAGGGTAAAAAACACTTCAATCCTGGTACGGCTTTGGGCATGGCGTTCCTGAATGCCAAGGACCCTGCCACAATTAAGTTCTTGCGCACTACGGTAATTGGTTGGGGTTATAAGCTGCATAATTTGGCGCATGGGCTGGCTAAACGCTTTGGTATTCTGCGAGAAAAGAAACGTCCTCCTGCCACGGTAGGCAAGCCGGAACTTAAGGCGCAGGTCGTGCATTTTATCAACCGCCCTATGCCGAAGAAAATGCCGACAAAAACATCGCGTGCCTTGCTGGGGATTGAAGATGATCATATGATTCCAGTGATTCGGAATCCGAAAAAAGTTACGGATGACAGTGAGGCCGTATTCTATTTTCCTGGTTGCGGATCAGAGCGCTTATTTTCGAGCGTGGGTTTAGCGACACAAGCTATGTTGTATGAGGTTGGTGCGATTACAGTATTGCCGCCAGGCTATTTATGCTGCGGCTATCCTCAGACTTCGGCAGGGAGTCATGATAAGGGACAGGAAATTACAGCAGAAAACCGAGTGCTTTTTCATCGGGTGGCCAATACGCTCAATTATCTCGACATCAAAACGGTGATCGTATCCTGTGGGACGTGCATGGATCAACTGCAGAAATATGAGTTTGATAAAATATTCCCAGGTTGCCGGCTGTTGGATATTCATGAGTATTTGATGGAAAAAGAGCTTAGTTTGCAGGGGGTGGCAGGTACGCGCTATATGTATCACGACCCGTGCCACACGCCGATGAAAACTTACAAGCCAATAGAAGTTACTCAGCAGTTGATGGGACAGGAAGTGCAACTGAATGACCGCTGCTGTGGTGAGAGCGGCACCTTTGCGGCATCTCGTCCCGACATTGCAACTCAGGTCAAATTCCGTAAGCAGGAAGAACTGGAAAAAGACATGAAAGCAATGGGGTTGACTGTGGGTGCCCCAGAAACGCCAGTCAAGATTCTAACTTCGTGTCCAAGCTGTTTGCAGGGCTTAAGACGTTATGGCGATGATACTGGGGTAGAAGCTGATTATATTGTGGTGGAGATGGCAAGGCATATGCTAGGAGAGCATTGGATGCAGGGCTATTTGGATAAAGCTAATAACGGTGGTATCGAAAAGGTATTGTTGTAGTGGGTGCAGAAAGCCACCGCATTTAAGCGCGAAGTTCGGGTAAAGTAGTCGTTGAGTTGCTAAAAAGGCAGGAATACCGCAGTAGCGAGATTCTGGAAAACGCGGGAGATCAGCCGCTGCGACTTTTCGGCCAGCGCAATTGCATATAGATCGGTTCGGCCGATGATTTTGCCGAATTCTCGCTCGAACGTCAGATTTCTTTCTTTCTCATTCATTTCATTGGACAGTAAGTAAAGCACTCCCTGCTCATTGCGCGCATTGGATAGTTTCCAAGCGGCGATTTCGACATTGCGAGCGACATTATAGATGCGTTGCGGGTCCAGGCTGTCGGTAAAGTAGAAGTCAGTTTTATTGTCATGCGCTTTGAGTAACATGGTTTGTAAGCCGACAATAAACGCAAGTACGCGGTCGCCGCTAAATTCAGGTTTGAATGCTAGAAAAATGGCTTCGGTGTCTTGCAGGTTGTTGAGTTCTGCAAATTTGTAGTGATGCTGTGCTCGTCCGTCAAATACCCATGCCACCATTTTTTCTGCACTTTCAGAGGTGCTTTTTTGCAGCTCACGCGGGTTGCGCTTATAAAGTTTGAGCATGAGCAGGCGAAGACTTTCTGAATTCTCTCTCACTTCCACATCGGCCATGCGGTCAAAGTCTGCCTTAGCCAGTTGATTGAAGGTGGATCGGTCCTGATGCTGCGGAATAGGGTGCTTTTCGACAGGGGAGTTTAAAGGATTGCCTGTTGCACAGGCACTTAACCCTACTGTGATGAGCATGCATAGAAAAAAAGCAAGTGTGATGTTCATAGGCAAGATTTCAAATTATCGCCTTAATAGCCGTGATTTTGGAAATATCGCACTGAATTGACTGCCCTTCCCAAGCTCGCTTGATATTTCGAGCTTGGCTTGATGGCGTGTCAGTATGTGCTTCACGATTGATAAGCCGAGTCCTGTTCCGCCGGTTTCCCTGCTTCGGCTACGGTCGACGCGATAAAAGCGCTCAGTCAACCTCTCCATGTGTTGCGCTTCAATACCAATCCCGTTGTCGCAAACACTGAACATGGCCTGATCGCCTCTTGTTTGCCAAATGATATTGATCCCTCCCCCCTCTGGTGTGTATCGCACGGCATTACTGATCAGGTTGCTGAGCGCGCTTTGCAGTTCATCAGCGGCACCTGAGATGTCGTTATCCGTTAATATCTCCGTGGTAATAACATGCTTACCGCGACTCAGCGCCTTGGCATCACTGAGCATTATATTGATTAAGGAGGTCATGTTGATGGGTTTGTCCTCGGGCGGGTGAGTGTTGCTCTCGATTTGTGAAAGCGTAAGTAAGTCGTCTATTAGCCGACGCATGCGGGTGGTTTGCTCCTGCATCATATCGAAATAATCGCGGATGTTGTCAGGAATGGCACCTTCGATGTCAGATAGAGTTTCAATAAAACCTCCAACCACCGTAAGCGGGGTGCGTAACTCATGTGAGACATTGGCGATAAAGTCACGACGCATCCCATCCAGCTTTTCTGCTTGGGTAACATCACGGCTGATGAGCAGTTTCTCTTGATTCGGCAGTGTAATCAGCCTGATTTCCAGAATCAGCTTGGCGTTTCTCGATAGCTCAAGCCTAAAGGGTTGCTCATAAATTCCGTTGTATAGATAGGCGATAAAGTCACTGCTTCTGACCAGATTGACGATGGGTAATTTCAAATCAGTCGGTAAATTCAAATCAAGATGAATTTCGGCGTTCGCGGTGCACCATTCGATCTCATTTGAGGCGTTCAGGACAATCAAACCATCAGGAATGGCATTTGCGGTGGTATTGAAGCGATCTAATGCGGCATTGAGTTGAGTCTGCTTTTCATTATTCTTTCGTTCATATTTAAGCAAGGTGTCATACACCACTTCCCAAATACCAGAACCTACTGGAACATTGTCTAGAGACGGATGCTTGAGCCACAGATGGAGGATGTGTAACCAATATAGCTGACGTGCGATGTAAAAAAGCAGTGTGATGGTAAAAAATGAGAGCGCAACAACCTTGCCACCCACCAGCCATAAGAATAGGCTGATAGTGCCGAATGCGGCGATGTGTAAGGCGGCTTTCCAGCGAATATCTAACACAGAGAATGTCCGTCAAAAATCGGATACTAGATTATAACTAGGATTTACAATTCATTTAAAGGCACATCTATAAATACATTCTGTTGCGGGTAATACTGCATTTCAAACTTTTCATTTATAGAAGCGCCCCTAGTAGTCAATCTACTTTTGCGGATAGGCGATATCCGGTGCCACGGATGGTCTGAATTAAGTCCTGATGGCCGGAGACAGAGAGCGCATTGCGCAGTCTGCGTATGTGTACGTCTACCGTGCGGTCTTCAACAAAAACGCGATCTCCCCAAACTTTATCCAGTAGTTGACTGCGGGTGTGAACACGCTCCGCATTGCTCATAAAAAAGTGTAACAGACGGAACTCAGTGGGACCTAGGTCGATGTTGATCTGGTTGCCGGTCACTCGATGCGTTGTCGGGTCAAGTCTAAGCCCACCAATTTCGATAGGATCCTCGGTTGCTTGTGGGGAGCGCCGACGTAGCACCGCTTTGATTCTGGCATTCAGTTCACGTGGGCTAAATGGTTTTGTAACATAGTCGTCAGCGCCAACTTCAAGACCTCGCACCTTGTCATATTCCTCTCCGCGCGCGGTTAGCATGATAATGGGAATTTCTTTGGTCAATACGTCTGATTTGAGTTTTTTAGCAAACTCTAGTCCGTTGATGCCTGGAAGCATCCAGTCTAAGAGAATCAGGTCTGGAATTGTTTCTCGTATGAGGTTTTGTGCAATCTCAGCGCTCAGAGCGCGGATAGCATTGTGGCCTGCTTGGGTGATGTTCAGTGCCAACAATTCTTGAATTGCTGGTTCATCCTCGACGACAAGTATATTGGCGGGCATTGTAGTCCTTAACGGGGTGTTCAGCCTGTAAGTAATGTCTAGGCAGACTATACCGATAATATGACATATTCATGAAAAATTTCAAATTGATCCAGGTTGTGCCAGAGGTGAAAATTTGTGATTTTAAGCAATTGTTTTTAACGGACAGTGTGCTATCCTACAGCTTAATTGACGCTGTGGCATTAATGCTGTGGTCAAGCATGTTTGCAATTAAGCAGTCAAAAAATAGAAAAATTTTAAATAAAAAAATCTTAGTAGCGTGTTTCGTGGCGGTCCATCAAGATGTCTGGTTTTTTGTCAAAAGAAAATATTACGGCTGGTGAGGGATTTAATCGCTGGTTAGTCCCGCCTGCGGCGTTGGCGGTGCATTTGTCCATTGGCATGGCCTATGGGTTCAGTGTGTTTTGGAAACCGTTAGGTAATGCACTTGCCGATAGTGAGGGTAAGCCGTTAGCCGCTTGTGCCGCTGGGGCAACGACTTTTGGTGAAAAACTATCTGGTACAGCGACTGCACTGTTTGCGACGGATTGTAATTGGACGCAATTCGACTTGGGTTGGATGTACACCCTGTTCTTCGTCTGTTTAGGTTGTGCAGCCGCATTGTGGGGCGGTTGGCTTGAACGTGAAGGGCCGCGCAAGGCAGGTCTTGTCGCCACAGTATGTTGGTGCGGAGGGTTGCTGATCTCTGCCTATGGTGTTTACACACATCAATTGTGGATGATGTGGCTAGGCTCAGGAGTGATTGGCGGCATAGGTCTTGGTTTGGGGTATATTTCTCCCGTCTCCACTTTAATCCGCTGGTTCCCGGATCACCGTGGAATGGCAACAGGGATGGCTATCATGGGTTTTGGTGGTGGTGCCATGATAGGCTCCCCACTGGCGACTAAATTGATGGCCTATTTTGCCACACCAGCCAGTGCCGGTGTGTGGCAGACATTTGTTGTGATGGCTTTGCTTTATGCTGTATTTATGTTGTGCGGTGCCTTGGGATACCGTGTTCCACCGATGAATTGGAAGCCAGTTGGCTGGACACCTCCTCTGGAAAAACGCAATGCTATGATCGCGACGCGGCATGTGCATTTGAGTCATGCGCATAAAACTCCGCAGTTTTGGCTGTTGTGGCTGGTGTTGTGTATGAATGTTTCAGCGGGAATCGGTGTGATTGGTGCTGCAGCGCCTATGCTACAGGAAACTTTTGGTGGTGCGTTGATTGGTCAGCCAAGCGTTGGTTTTGATGCAATCAAGCAAGATGCTGAGTTGACTGCCGCTGCCGCTGCAGTGGGGGCTGGTTTTGTCGGAATTATTTCTCTATTTAATATCTTTGGGCGTTTCGCTTGGGCAACGTCCTCTGATAGGCTAGGACGTCAACGCACTTATTATGTGTTCTTTGTTTTAGGTGCATTGATGTACTGTATGGTTGCTTATGTGGCCGGTTTTAAATCGCTGGCTTTATTTGTGGGGGCGTTTTGTGTGATTGCGTCCATGTATGGAGGTGGCTTCGCAACAATCCCAGCCTACCTAGCAGATCTGTTCGGTACGCAGTATGTAGGAGCGATTCACGGTCGCCTTTTAACAGCTTGGGCTACTGCGGGTGTGCTTGGACCTGTGGTTGTAAATTATTTACATGATACTCGTCTAGAGGCTGGCTTGCCTTTTGACCAGATTTACTCCCCTATATTCTTAGTATTAGCAGGAATGTTAGTGATTGGTTTTGTCGCCAATATGTTTGTTAGACCTGTGGCAGAGCAATATTTTATGACCGATGAAGAATTGGCGCGGGAACACCGTTTAGCCCACGATGTGCCAATCAGTGATGATGTTGTTCATGAGCGAACACATAAGGCTGGCTTTCTTGGCAATAATCCCTTGTTGACCATGCTCGTGTGGACTATGGTGCTCGTTCCGATTGCCTATGGTGTGTGGAGCACCCTACAGAAGGCTTGGATTTTGTTTCACTAATCTCAACTTACCATACGAAGCTCATGCTTCACCGGCAGAGTTAGAGTTTGAGATGCAGCATTGCCCACAAGGGCGTGTTCGTGGAATAGATGCGCTGAAGCGCATTATTCACACGCCCAAGGCGCATACTCAACGTGTTTAAGTCTTCTAAAGATAATCTGCCCCATTTGAACAATCGCAGCATGCTCACCCGTGTGAGCGTTAACGTTTGGATTGCGCAACCTCTGTAGCGCGCACATCGGCTGCAAACCTATCCAGCACACCATTGATGTACTTGTGCCCATCGGTTCCACCAAAAACTTTAGCCAATTCCACCCCCTCATTGATAACGACACGATAAGGGATACTCAAGTCATACATCAGCTCACAGCCTGCAATGCGTAAAATGGCATGCTCCACCGGACTCAACTCAGCAATAGATCGATCGATGTAATCGACCAACCTTGCATCAATCGCGGTGAAATTCTCTGTGACGACTTCCAATAACTGCTTAAAATACGCCTCATCGCCCTTGTTGTAATCTGGGTCTTCCATCATATCCAGAAAAACTTGTGATAAAGCGCTCTGGTTAAGCATGCCACGATAAACCGCCTTTAACACCAGCTCGCGCGATTTTCTTCGACTCTTGCTGCCACGCCCATTTGTCTTGGTCAATTTAATTTTAGCGCCTTTCGCTTTAGCTTGGTTAGATTGGGTCGCTGAATCAACTACCCCCGTTACTTGCTCATTATTCATAACGCTCTGACCAAGTTGTACATTTCAACAGCCACCTGAGCAGCCTCAGCCCCTTTGACATGCATACGTGCAATTGCTTGATCATCATCTTCTGTCGTCAATACTGCATTCGCCACAGGCACCCCGGTGTTCAATTGTACTTCAGAAATTCCTCGTGCAGATTCATTTGCCACAACCTCAAAATGATAAGTTTCACCTCTGATAATCGCCCCTAATGCGATTAATGCATCGTACTTTTCGCTTAACGCCATATGCTGCAACACCAAGGGAATTTCTAGTGCACCTGGTACCGTTGCAACGGTGATTGAGTCACTTTCAACTCCGAGATTAAGCAACTCCTCCTTGCATGCGTGCAGCAAACCTTCACCAATATTGCTGTTAAATCTAGACAATACGACACCGACCTGCATGTCTGTCCCCACTAAATTTTTTTCAATTTCTCTCACGTTTCGACAACCCTTAAAGTAACTTTACAACTTAAAACGGTATTTTACCGCATAACTATAAATCCATAGAGAGATGTGTATACCAAAGCCCCGCGATTGATTTTCCACATTCACAGCGAAAGCCCAACCAGTCTTAGGTTCCAGTAGAGGCATGGTTGCCAAAGGTACCCCCACTGTGTGACTAAATAAGACGGGTCGCTGGCTATTTTTGCACAAACAGTGCTTTCATTTGCCAAGAAAGATGGGGCGCCGTGCAGGTCAATCGGTTTAAGGCAATACAGAGAGGGTTGCTGATGGCGCGGTGGGTGCCACTAAAATCGGGGACAGCTAAAGCAGGTAGTAAGCTAGCACTAGAAAACTAAATGAGAAAAAAGCGATGTGAAGAGAGGTGGCAGGCTAGCGGGCTTGTTTTTTAAGCCCGTTGGGAGACGCTTGCTTGCCTTTGCGTTTGGGCAATACGGGTGGTTCGCTTTGTTCAAGTATCTTTTGTTGTTTTTCTGCTTCTAAGGCCGCTTCTGCGGCTTTTCTGCGCTCTAAAATTCTGTTTTGGGCGTCGGTGAGTTCGGTGAGTGAAATGACCCCATCCTGATTGATATCTACGCTGCTAAAATGTCTTGCGATTTGTGGCAGATTCTCGGTTGTCTCTTGCCGGTCAAGTGTGCCATCGTTGTCGTTGTCTGCGTTGAAGAAGCGACTCTCGATATTTTGCTGCATGGTTCTGCGTCGTTCTTCAATTTTGTCGTGTTCAGGATCTACCGAGCGGGCATAGTCTTCGAGTGTCTTGCGGATTCTTTCCCGATGCTCAGGACTGAAATTCAAGTTCAGGGTTTGCTGCATTGCGTCGTTATCGGATTCTGCGTTTTCGGCAGAGGGGTCGTTCGCATGCTTTGACTTGTCATCGGCAGGCGAAAATACCTGCTTGCCGCCTGCAGTGACGCTTAAACAGAACCCCAAGCATAGCAGGAAGACCAAGTACGCTTGCCGAGTCAAAGATAAATGGTTGGGTAAAGCAAATCTCAATGATGCAGTCCTGTAAAACAACGGCTAGATTCAGCCTAGGATGAAAATGGTCCAACAAAGTCCGCCTATCATGAAGTAGGATTGTTAATTGATTGTTTCAGCGCCCCCCGCTTTTGTAACCAATTGTAAATATGCGGGTTGCTGTAAAACTGATATTAAAAAACGTCGTTTTCACGGTGACGCATCTTTGCTATTCAGCATAATTGGCTTACACTTTGTTACTATTGGTAGTTGGTAGTCGGATTAGTGCTGTATATTACTTTTTTTAACGTAGTTTGATGAGCGATTGGGTTAATCAATCATGGCTGAACAACAGAAAAAAATCCTAGTAGTCGATGATGATGTGCGTTTGCGGGAGTTGCTGCAACGTTATTTGGCAGAGCAGGGGTTCACGGTCAGAGTGGCTTCGGATGCAAAGGAGATGGATAGCATTCTCGCTGAAAATGCCGTGGATTTAATGGTATTGGACCTGATGTTGCCGGGGGAGGATGGTTTGTCCATCTGCCGCAGGATGCGAGCAACAGGCGCGATGTTGCCTATCGTGATGTTGACCGCGCGGGATGATGAAGTGGATCGTATCGTCGGGCTTGAAATGGGGGCGGATGACTATTTGCCCAAACCATTCAACCCGCGTGAGTTGCTGGCCCGTATCAATGCCGTATTGCGCCGCTATGAGCGCATTGTGCCCAGTGCGCCCGCCTTGAATAGTGAAAATGTGATGATCGGTGACTTTGTGTTCAACGCTTCGACCCGTTCGCTTAGCCAGAATGGCATCGCCATGTCGATTACCAGCGGAGAATTTGCTTTGCTGAAGGTGTTTGTGGATCATCCGCGCCAGCCACTGTCGCGTGATCGCCTGATGCAACTGGCACGCGGTCGAGAGTTGGATGTGTTTGACCGTAGTATCGACGTGCAAGTGTCTCGCTTGCGTAAACTCATAGAGCCTGATCCGACGCATCCACGTTACTTACAAACTATGTGGGGTTTTGGTTACGTATTTATTCCCGATGGCGAAACTGAACGCTGATGATGCCGGATTGGTCATTAAGCCAATCAATAATTGCCGTGTATTACCATCAATTTTTTAAGTAAATCAGAATTGCGCCTATTACCCAAAACGCTACTGGCCAGAATCATGCTGCTGATTGCCGTGTTGTTGGCGATTGGTCAGTTTGCTTCTTTGCGCATTTTTGAATATTTCGAGCGCGAACCGCGAGCAGAAGCCACTGCCTTGCAAGCGGTCACAGTTGTTAACTACACGCGTGCCTCTCTCATCGCCTCACAAGAGAATCTACGTCTAGCTTTGTTATCCGAACTGACCGGCACAGAAGGGGTTCGGGTCTATTCGGCTGATTTCATGGAAGAAATCGCGCCGTTGCCGAAGGACCCTTTCATTAATCTCGTGGCGGATAAAATTCGTGCCCGTTTGGGAGAGGCGACTATCATTACGGTGAATCACTACGGCATTGAAGGCTTGTGGATCACTTTCAGCATCGGTATGGATGATTTTTGGGTGGTCATACCACGCTTTCATGTGGAACGACCATTCCCCTGGCAATGGTTAGGTTGGGGTGCGTTGGTGTTGGCGTTGTCACTGTTGGGTGGTTATGTGCTGACATTCAGAATCAATCGCCCCCTCAATTTGTTAGTCACCGCCGCTAATCAGTTGCGTAACGGCGAGCGGCCAGAGAGGTTGCCAGAAGATAGCGTGAGCGAACTGCGCGAAGTGAGTAGTACCTTCAATAAGATGGCAGATTCACTGGCTGAACTGGATGCAGAAAGAACTATGATTCTGGCGGGTGTTTCGCATGATATCCGTACTCCGCTGGCTAGACTCAGGCTGGCTGTGGAGATGCTGCCGGAAAAGGAAGCGGGTTATTTAAAAGATGGCATGGTCAAAGATATTGCCGATATGGACAATATCATTCATCAGTTTCTAGACTTTGTTAAAGGCACAGAAGGTGAGCCTACGCAGATGACGGATCTCAATACGCTGTTGCAGGCGCTGCAGGAAAGGCAGGCAAGAGCAGGGCGCAATCTGGTAATCGAACTGGCCCCAACTTATTTTATCCCGATCAGGCCGCTCGCCATGCAGCGCTTGTTAGATAACCTAGTGGGCAATGCCTATAACTACGGCGGCGGGCAGGTGCGGGTAACGAACAGAATCACGGCGAGTTATGTGGTAATCAGCGTGCTTGATAGTGGTCCGGGTATCCCCGAATCGCATCTGGAAAAACTGCTGCGACCGTTCCAGCGGCTAGATACGGCGCGCAGCAATGCTGGGGGTAGCGGGCTTGGTTTGGCGATTGCAGATCGTATCGCTAAATTGCATCATGGCAAGCTGGAGTTGCTTAATCGACCGGAAGGCGGGTTAGAAGCGCGCTTAAGTTTGCCGATTGTGAACTAATGGGGGTCTTGCTATAGGGGCAGTGGCTTGCCCTTCGTACACCACCACTGAGGATAAGAAGCTGATCGGCCATCTAGGTGACTGATCGCAGTTATTCTAGGTATGGTCAATTTGAGTTTGCCGCCGCTGGTTCAAACCAAGCAAGTTGCTCGCGTAATTTTACCACTTCGCCAATAATGGTCAGGCAGGGCGCCCTCAAGCCAGCCGCGCTCACTTTTTCTGCCAAATCAGCGAGGGTGGCAACCACTACCTTTTGTCTTTGCGTGGTGCCTTGCTGTACTACGGCGACAGGCATGCTGGGTGAAACACCCTGTGCAATAAGTTTTTCGCAAATCTGGGCCAAGCCCACTAACCCCATATAGATGACTACGGTTTGTTTAGGCCGCGCTAAAGCCGCCCAATCCAAATCCAGACTGCCATCCTTCAAGTGTCCTGTGGTGAATAAACAGGCCTGAGCATAGTCGCGATGCGTGAGCGGGATGCCGGCATAGCTGGAAACGCCATTGGCAGCCGTGATGCCTGGCACTACCTGAAACGGCACACCATGCTGCATCAGGGTTTCGATTTCCTCGCCGCCACGTCCGAAGATGAATGGGTCTCCGCCCTTGAGACGCAGCACACGCTTACCTTCCAGAGCCAATCGCGCCAGTAATTCGTTAATTTCTTCCTGCGGTAGCGTGTGTTGATCACGCGCCTTGCCGACGTAGATCAGCTCAGCATCGCGGCGTACCAACTGCATGACTTCCGGACTGACCAGTTTGTCGTACACGCAGACATCGCATTGCTGCATCAGGCGCAGCGCTCTTAATGTCAGTAGATCTGGATCGCCCGGACCGCCGCCGACCAGAAATACTTCGCCTTTGTTGGGAGTGGTCTCTTGATTGTCTATGAGATTTTGTAGCAGTTCACGCGCAGCTTGTTCTTGTCCAGAGAGTACCCGTTCTACCATCGGGCCTTGCAGCACATCTTCCCAAAAAATACGTCTAGCCTGTGTGGTGGCGAACTTGGCTTTGACTTTATCTCTGAACTCTCCCGCAATCGCTGCAATACGCCCATAGGTCGCGGGTAGCATGGTCTCAATCTTGGTGCGGATATAGCGCGCCAATACTGGTGCATTACCTTCGCTGGAAACCGCAATCACCACCGGACTGCGGTCGATGATAGAACCCATGGTAAAAGTGCATAGCGCGGGGGCATCCACTACATTAACTGGAATATTGAGAGCTTTTGCATCATTGGATACAGTCTCGTTCACCGTAGCAGTATCTGTTGCAGCGATAATCAAGCATGCACCGTTTAACTGCGTGGGGGCGTAAGTTGACTGAATACATTGAATCTTGTGCGCCACCGCCAGTGATTGCAGTTCATGGCAGAATGCTGGCGCAACTACTGTGATGGTTGCATCGGCCTTGAGCAGCATGGTCACTTTGCGTGCAGCCACTTCTCCACCGCCTATCACGACGCATGGGCGTTGCTTGATGTTGAGAAAGATGGGCAGGGCCTGCATATTGAAACTACCATGAAATGGAACATTGCCATTCTACCCTTTGCGCTACAAGTTGCGTGATGTCGATGGCTAAATGCGTTAAAATTGCGTTTTAAGAATCGGTCGTAGCATTGAGCAATCCCAACAACACTCCTGTCAAGAAAGTATTCATCAAGACCTTTGGTTGTCAGATGAATGAGTACGATTCATCGCGTATGGCGGATATGCTGTCCTCTGATGGTATGGTAGAAACGCAGACGCCGGAAGATGCCGATGTGATTCTGCTTAACACCTGTTCGGTGCGCGAGAAGGCCGAGGATAAAGTATTTAGCCACTTGGGCCGTTTTATCCCGCTCAAAGAAAAAAATCCGAATCTGGTGATTGGCGTAGGAGGCTGCGTGGCTTCACAAGAGGGCGATAACATCATCAAGCGCGCACCTTATGTAGATGTGGTATTTGGCCCACAAACGCTGCATCGTCTGCCCGATTTGATTAAGGCCAAGCAAGCCGAAAATAAGCCGCAGGTGGATATTAGTTTCCCCGAAATTGAAAAATTTGACCATCTGCCATCCCCACGGGTTGAAGGTGTAAGCGCGTTTTTAAGCATCATGGAAGGTTGTAGTAAATATTGCAGCTTCTGTGTGGTGCCTTATACTCGCGGTGAAGAAGTCTCCCGTCCATTTGAAGCGATTTTGACTGAGGCCGTGCAGTTGGCGGAGCAGGGGGTGAAAGAAATTACCCTGCTAGGACAGAATGTGAATGCTTATCGCGCTGAATATGGTGGAGTGGATGCCGATTTGGCGATGCTGATCGAAACGATTGCCGAAATCCCGAAAATTGAGCGCATCCGCTTTACTACCAGCCACCCCAATGAAATGAACGAGCGTTTAATCAATTGTTTTGCAACGGTGCCCAAACTGGCTGCCCAGCTGCATTTGCCGGTGCAGGCAGGCAGTGATCGCATTTTGATGGCGATGAAGCGTAATTACACTGTGTTGCAGTTCAAATCCATCATCCGAAAATTGAGAGCCGCCAATCTTAATCTGACCTTTACTTCTGATTTTATCGTCGGCTTTCCAGGTGAATCTGAAGCTGACTTTGAAGCGACCGTAAAACTGATGCAGGATGTCGGTTTTGATGCGAGTTTTAGTTTCTTGTACAGTCCACGCCCCGGCACGCCGGCCTCGTTTCTTCCTGACAATACCCCGGAAGCCACTAAGTTGGCGCGATTAGATAAACTGCAGAAGATCAATGAGGCGAAGGCCAAAGCCATTTCTGAAGCGATGCTGGGCACCACGCAACGCGTGCTGATCGAAGGACCTTCATGGAAAGATGCGCGCCTGCTGGCTGGAAAGACCGATCATAATCGCGTGGTGGATATTGCCGGTGATGCCAGTTTGGTGCATCAATTTGTGCATGTCAAAATCACCGATGTCTCTAATCCACGTCGCCTAGTCGGCGAGCTCGTCAATCGAGGTGCTGTTTGATATGGAAATTACGTTAAATCCTGAAGATAACACACGCCTAGCTAATCTCTGCGGACCTTTGGATGAGAATATCAAGCAGATTGAGACAGCGCTGGAGGTGAACGTTAATCGTAGAGGGAGCACATTCAGTATCAGCGGTAAGCAGGAGAATATGCGCTTGGCTGCGCAACTGATCGAGAACTTTTATGTGCGCGCTAAAAAGCCGATCGAGCTAGAAGATATACAGCTAGGTTTGGTTGAGATCGACAAACTGAAACCGGAAGATGTCACCACGACGGCGATGCCGGTGTTGATGACACGTCGTGGCGATCTGCATGGACGTACGCCGCGTCAGGTAGCTTACTTGCAGCAGATTCAGGACCATGATGTGACCTTTGGTATTGGCCCGGCTGGTACCGGTAAGACATATTTAGCAGTGGCGAGCGCGGTAGATGCTATGACGCGCGATCGGGTCAAACGCATTGTGTTGGTACGTCCAGCAGTTGAGGCGGGTGAGCGTTTGGGTTTTTTACCGGGGGATTTGAATCAAAAGGTGGATCCCTATTTACGCCCGTTGTACGATGCTCTGTATGACTTGGCTGGCTATGACACGGTAAATAAGATGTTCGAGCGCGGTGCAATCGAGGTCGCTCCCTTGGCTTATATGCGTGGCCGCACGCTGAATCAGAGTTTCATTATTCTGGATGAAGCGCAAAATACCACACCAGAGCAGATGAAAATGTTTCTAACCCGCATCGGTTTTGGCACCAAAGCAGTGATTACTGGTGATGTGACGCAAATCGACCTGCAGCGGCATCAGAAAAGCGGTTTGGTTGAAGCGCAAAAAGTGCTGAAAGATATCAAAGGAATTGCTATAACACACTTTTTATCAGGGGATGTAGTGCGCCACCCCTTGGTGCAGAAGATCGTGAATGCCTATGAGGAGTATGAAGGAAGCGCGAAATAAGCGCTCATGACCACGCACATGCGTGGTTGCGATGAATTTGCGCTTGCTGTGTTGCACTCTTAGGTATTGTAGAATAACTACGATCTTCGTCGTGCGCCTTGAATCGACCCGGATGCGGTAGATACTTTTTAGCCTCCTAATTGAGCTCTCACTATTTACCTCAAAATAGCTGAAGGGGAGATTTTGTTTTCTAATGCGAGTGTTTTGAGAGAATTTTCCATCGTAATCATTCCCTCAACTCTCGATGTCTGTATGATGCCAGGGATTTGAAAAATTTTATTCTCACGAATAAGGGTCTTGATTGCCGTGTTACATATCATGAGCTCAAAAGCGGCCACTCGTCCAGGTTGATCAACTCTTTTAAGTAGATTTTGAGTAAGCACACAGCGTAGTGTTAATGCAAGCTGAGATCTAATTTGTTCTTGTTGAGCGGGCGGAAAAACATCAATAATACGTGTAATGGTTGATGGCGCGCTATTGGTATGCAGTGTTCCAAAAACCAAGTGCCCCGTCTCAGCCGCTGTTAGTGCTAATTGAATTGTTTCTAAATCTCGTAACTCACCTACCAGAATTACATCAGGGTCCTCACGCAAAGAAGCTCTCAAAGCACTCAGAAAGCTTTTGGTATCTCTTCCTACCTCTCGTTGGCTAATCACTGAAGATTTAGACGTATGTTTAAATTCAATCGGATCTTCGATAGTAATAATGTGACCTTTTTGACTCGAATTAATCACATCGAGGATCGATGCTAAGGTGGTGCTTTTTCCAGCACCTGTGGGTCCCGTTACTAGCACTAGACCCGTACCAAGACTTGGCACTGTCCTTACGTAAGCAGGCAGATTCAAATCATCAAAGTTCGGTATTTTTGATTTAATGAGACGCATGACTAGCGCAATCTTGTCTGACTCCTGGAAAGCATTGACGCGAAATCTGTAACCGTCTTTCTCAATAGCAAAGTCATGATCTTTGTACTCAACAAACTGCACAAACTCGGAATCAGACAGCACTTCTTGTAAGAAATCACGTAATTCTGACTGCTCAATAATACGATTTAATTGAACGATATCGCCATGCTCTCTGTAAGCAATTGGAGCGCCTGCATGAACGTGAATATCAGAAAGCTTGGTTGTTTGCGCCAAATTAAGGATTAGATCCCACATATGTTTACCCCGTTTAAACCAAAAAATCAGGTATTTCAGATAACAATGAGCAGTTCAACCAGTTTAGAACGTTGAAGTTCGATTTGTCGCGTCACAGACTGAGGCAGGAGAAGGTTGGCATGCAGAGGCATCCCCAACCTGATTGACCGCAAATTTCTTACCTGTCGCAATATGAACTGCCATTGCGGTAAATGTTGGTGGAGAAACTGAAGAGTCTCCATAAATACAATAATAGAAGTACTTACTATTAAGCGTTAAACCACCCAAT
>VGIC01000031.1 GCA_016867975.1 Betaproteobacteria bacterium
CTGCAGATCTAGCCGTTACTTCTAACACAAAATATTCAAGTAACTTTAACTGCTGTTTTCTTAATAATTTACAATGAGTTATCTTCATTTAATTAGCTTATCATCTAAGCTAATCTACTACAGCCCCAAAAAGAAAATGCTGGAATTATTTTGCTGTATACTCGAAGACTTTTGAACCATTTAGATTCTTGTTCGGAATCTGTTAAGGAGTGGGTGTGGATAATATTCCGGACATCGTAGATGTCGTCTTGTATTTCTTGGGCTTTCTGTCGGTGGTGGTATGGGCAATCATAATATTTAAATCCATCGTCTGGCTTAAGACATATTCAGCCTGCAAGGCGTTTATAGAGAAACTTGCACTTACAAGACATCTGCGGGAGATTGTAAGTATACCCAAAACGCAGGACAGTAGTTTTGCGCGCATCTGCCAGGCTGGCATTAAGGCACTTGATGATTTACGACTACATTCGAACCTTCCGAAAGAAGATCGTCATGAGGTTTTGATGCAATCTCTGCGTCAGCAAGCTTATTTCGAGCAAAAGCGATTAGATAGCGGCCTTGCGGTGTTGGCGAGCATCGGCTCCACAGCGCCATTTATTGGGCTTTTTGGTACAGTATGGGGCATCATGAATGCGTTAAAGCGCATCACGGCGACCGGCTCTGCTGGGCTTGATGTCGTGGCCGGGCCAATTGGCGAGGCTTTGATTGCTACCGCGGTCGGCATTGCCACCGCAGTGCCTGCTGTATTGGCCTACAATTACTTTATGAGAAAGCTTAAAGTACACAATGCGGAAATGGAGCAGGTTGCGGCAAAGTTTCAATCGCTAGTAATCAAATCTAGCACAGAAAGTTAGGTGTGCGATGGCTATGCTAGGTAATCAACAACAGGAAGAGCTGATTAACGACATCAATGTCACGCCGCTTGTGGATGTCATGCTAGTGTTGCTAACGGTGTTTATCGTAACAGCACCGTTGTTAATGAACGCCATCTCGATCAACCTCCCTAAAGCTTCGACCGAGTTGGCGATTATCCAACCAAAAACCTTACATTTAAGCGTTAATGCAAAGGGTGAAATTTACCTAGATGAGCAAGTGCTTGGTTTAACAGCGTTAGAGCAAAAACTTAAAGCATTAAAAGCGCAATCCGATCCATCGGTAGAAATCTATGCCGATGAAAAAACTGCGTATGGCATCGTAGCCAAAGTGATGGCAGCACTCCAGCATGCTGGTATTGCCAAGTTTACCTTTGTGATGCTGCCTGAATCTGGCAAATAAGGTTTAGTTATAGCGTGTCCAGTACCACAGTCGACAGCTTAAATGCGCCAACAGACAAGCCAGCAATTTGGCTTGCTGTTGGGCTATCTTTGCTAATGCATACACTTATCGTGCACTTCTACCCGCAGCTTAATTTGATGAAAGCAATTAAGTTGCCACAACGTATCGAAGTGCAGATGAATACCAAAGTAGTACCTCCCGTGGTAGAGCCGCCTCCACCAATGCCGCCTCCACCAATGCCTAAAGGGGAGCAATTAGAAAACCCGGAGCCCCCCAGACCAAAAGAAAAACCGGTGCAAAGAACCAAACCAATTGAATCTAGGCCTGTACTATCTACGCAGGCGCCAGAGGGTAACCCGCAGCATGTGGTTGCACCTCCTTCACCCACTCCGGCGGAGCAATCCTCTACACAAGAAAGCGTAGAAAAAATAGCAGCCTATGGGATACCCGATGGTAAAGAAATTAGCAATGTACAAGTGCTAGATACGCCGCCAGAAAACGCAAGCGATGATGAAGCCTGGGATGGTTATGGGCAACAGCTGTATGACACCGTCAGCAAAAATAAGCACTACCCGGCTATCGCACTACGGCGCAATCTGGAGGGTGAAGTTACGATTTTGGCAAAGTTTAACAAGGGTGAACTTGTGAGTGTTTCAATCATTCAATCAAGTGGCCATCAATCACTAGATGATGAAGCTTTGCGCATGGTAAAAAAAGCTATTGCGGCCCAAGCGGTTAAAGGCACGCTGTCAAAAAAATCATTCAACATCAAGGTACCAGTCTCTTTTAAACTGGTTCAATCATAATTGGTTGCTAGGTTAGTAAGTAACGAAGAGCCTATAACCAACGACTGGGGTATCTAATGTAGTAAAGGGAAGCTTGATCTTGATTTCATCCTCTGCAGAAAAGCCTGCGGAGATATCTTTATCAGTGGTTAAATATTCTTTGGGGGTGAATACTTTTCTCAGTATGGCTTCATCATCCGTATTGGTGAGTGTGAGCTCCAAATTAGGATAGGCCTGAACAAAGGAGGCCTTGTTGATGAGTGTGCAAGAAAGCTGCATTAGGCCTGAGTAGGTTTCATCTTCTTGTATGTTGGAGTCATCAAAAACGATGAGTTCAATATGCTGAGGCAATCTGATGCTACAGTTTAGATGTTTACAAGCCAACTCCAGATATGGCTTGATTTTTGGAGCAGCGCTTGCGATTTGGTCTCTTGAGTAATAAGTGCTTTGTAACATGGCTGCCATGAAAAGAAAAAATACCGCAGACCGCCAAGCCCATTGGGGATGCGTGTGTGCGGGAGGCAGTTTCATATTTTCCGCAGGTGAGGCGGGAGCGGGGTGGGGCGCGACAGCTCCATAGGCAAGGTTCATTAGACCAAAGGGGCTGTTGGCCTCACTTTCTGAGGCGGCTTCTTCCGCCTGTGGTGGAAATTTCTTTGTTTCATGTGCGAGGACTGAAGCTTTGTTGATGGAATTTTTCTCAGTGTCAGACTTTACACTGTGCTCAGCCTGTTGTATTTCAGTAAGACTCCCACCTAGCTGCGTTTTTGCATCGAAAACATGCATGCATTGACCACATCGCACCTTACCTTCGTGTTGCTGTAGCTGTTCATCAGAAACAAGGAACTGGGTCTGACAGGCAGGGCAGCGTACTATGGAGCGCATTTTCTAATGCCCGTAAGCAATACCCAGGCGTCCATATATTGGGGGGGGGCCATATCAAACCATTCGGAATAGATTGCGGATACTGCGGATTCCTGTTCACGTAATATCCCAGAAAGCGCAATCTTACTACCAGGTTTGCAAGATCTTGCGAGCGCTGGGGCTAGCACACTCAATGCGCTGGATAAGATATTGGCGACCACAATGTCAAATAGTTGAGATTGATAGTCACTGGCGTGCAAGAAGTTGGCGCTCACTTCATTTTGCTTGGCATTGTATTGACTCGATTGAATGGCTTGCGGGTCAATGTCTGTACCCGTTACATGATCTGCGCCCAGCTTTTTGGCTGCTATGGCCAGAATACCTGAGCCACAGCCATAATCAAGCACGCTGACGCCATTGGCTACGGTTTCAGTTAGCCACTTTAGACATAGGTGAGTGGTTGGATGGCTGCCGGTACCAAAAGCCAGACCTGGATCAAGGACGATATTGATTGCTTCAGGATTGGGGGAGCTGTGCCAAGTCGGGACAATCCACAGTCTTTCTGTAATTTTAATTGGATCAAACTGTGATTGTGTTGCGCGCACCCAATCCTGCTCCTGAATCATTTCAGTGCTGTAACGCAATCCAAACAGTTTTGTCCGTTGCTCTAATTGGGAGATGATCTCAGCGATGTTTACGTTTTCGTCTAATAATGCGCTGACCAGATTTTGTTGCCAGATACCAGGGGGAGGGTCACCAGGTTCGCCAAAAATGGGTTGTTCATCGATGGTTTCCGCATTGGCGTCCTCAATGATGGCAGAAAGTGCGCCCAGTTCCATCAGGGTGTCACTAATCAGGTCGGCGGTGAGATCCTGCGCTGCTATTTTTAATGACACCCATGCCATACCAGTTGAACTTACTTGTTATAGATGCCCAGTTTCTGTTCGAGGTAATGAATGCTGGTGCCACCAAGATGGAAACCCGCATCTGCCATCAAATCTGCATGCAGCGGAATATTGGTGTTTATGCCATCGATCATCATCTCGGACAAGGCGATACGCATACGGGCAATCGCTTGGTCGCGGGTTTCTCCGTAGGTGATCAGTTTGCCGATCATAGAGTCATAATGAGGGGGCACAGTATACCCAGCATAGGCATGAGTATCGATGCGCACACCCGGCCCGCCTGGCATGTGGAATGTATGGATTTTGCCAGGAGACGGGACAAAATTATACGGATCTTCCGCATTCAAGCGGCATTCAATTGCATGGCCACGTAACTGAACGTCTTTTTGGCGGAATGCAAGCTTTTCTCCGGCTGCCACAAAGATCTGTTGTTGCACTAAATCAATACCCGTAATCATTTCGGTCACGGTGTGCTCTACTTGCAAACGTGTATTCATTTCAATGAAATAGAATTCACCGTTCTCATATAAGAACTCAAAGGTGCCTGCGCCGCGATACTTGATTTTGCGGCAGGCGTCTGCGCAACGCTCACCGATCTTGTCACGCAATCTTGTATTGAGTAATGGTGCAGGTGCCTCTTCGATGATCTTTTGGTGGCGGCGCTGCATAGAACAGTCACGCTCACCCAAGAACACTGCGTTGCCGTGTTGGTCGGCCAATACTTGAATCTCGATATGGCGTGGTTTTTCTAGATATTTTTCCATGTAAACCATGGGGTTGCCAAAAGCGGCTTGTGCTTCAGCTTTGGTCATGTTCACAGACGTGAGCAGAGCGGCTTCTGTATGCACTACGCGCATGCCACGACCGCCACCGCCACCAGCCGCTTTGATAATGACTGGGTAACCGATTTGTTTAGCGGTTTTCAGGATTTCAGCGGGATCTTCCGGCAATGCGCCGTTAGAACCAGGAACACATGGTACGCCAGCTTTACGCATGGCATCTTTAGCGGAGACTTTATCGCCCATCAGGCGTATCGTTTCGGCTCTCGGACCAATAAAAACAAAGCCACTTTGTTCTACACGTTCGGCAAAATCTGCATTTTCTGACAAAAATCCATATCCAGGGTGAATAGCCTGTGCGTCAGTGACTTCTGCTGCGCTGATCACGGCGGGAATATTTAAATAACTTTGATTAGATGGTGCCGAGCCGATGCACACGGACTCATCTGCCAATTTTACATATTTTGCATCGCGGTCAGCCTCAGAGTGGACTGCTACCGTTCTGATACCAAGTTCGCGACATGCGCGTTGAACACGCAAGGCAATTTCGCCGCGATTCGCAATTAAGATTTTGTCGAACATAGCCATGAAAGTTGAATCCTAAGTTTTTACATACGCTTAGCACGTTAGGCGATGCTCAGCGGTGATTTAATCGTTGAATGGTGGGATTAAGCTTCAAAACTAGCCAATAATGAACAAGGGTTCGCCATATTCAACCGCCTGTCCGTTATCAACTAAAATTTTCTTGATTACACCTGCTTTGTCCGCTTCGATTTCATTCAACAGCTTCATGGCCTCTATGATACACAGGGTGTCCCCTGCAGCGACGGTATCCCCAACTTCAGCGAAAGCTTTCGCATCTGGTGAGGGCGAGCGATAGAACGTGCCTACCATTGGCGATTTAACTACGTGACCATCTTCTTCGACTGCCGGTGTCGGTTCCGTAGCAGACGGTGCTGTGGCAACAGGGGGAACGAGTGGGGCGGCGGCATATTGGTGCATCGGAGAAAAATGCTGCACCGGTGCAGCAGCGGTAAAGTTGCGACTGATGCGTACTTTTTCACCATCTTCTGTGAGTTCCAGCTCGGAAATGCCAGATTCTTCTACCAGATCGATCAGTTTTTTAAGTTTACGTAAATCCATGATAATCCCTAATTAAAACGGTTTTGAGTTGTGTTTCTAAGAATGATTGATTTTTTCTATGGCGTAATCAAGCGCTAGCTCATAACCTTTAGCACCTAGACCGCTAATCACACCAATAGCGATGTCTGAGAAATAGGAGTGTTTGCGGAATGCTTCGCGCGCATACACATTTGATAGGTGTACTTCGATAAACGGCACTTTAATCGCGCTCAACGCATCGCGCATTGCCACGGAAGTGTGGGTATAAGCAGCCGGATTGATGATGACATAATCAACCTTTTTAGCTGCAATAGACTGAATTTTTGTTACTAGTTCAGCTTCAGAATTGCTTTGAAAGCATTCTAAATTGACCCCAGCTTGTTGAGCCTGCTTGGTCAAGGCTTGGTTGATGTCCTCAAGGGTTGTCTTGCCATAATGTTCTGGCTCGCGCACGCCCAGCAGATTCAAGTTGGGGCCATGTAATACCAGAATGGATTTATTTGACATGACACACCACCTGAGAAAGCGATTTGTTACATAAATTATTAAAATTCATAAGCGCAAGTTTGCCGAAGTTAAAGGGATTTGTCCAGCAACATTAACGAAATTAAAAGAAATTAACTGTTGCAAAATGAATAAACGAACTGCTAGAAAAACAACATTATTGAGGTAGTAACGGTAAGATCGCCATTTCGAGTAGTTCTTGATTGATGCGCCCGAAAAAGCTTTTGATCACTTTTCCGTCGCGATTGATGATGAGTGTGTAGGGCAGGACGCCTTGATCATTATCTATTTTTAATTGAGATCCAGAGTTGGTTTCGTCTTGGATAAAGATGGGGTAAGCCACAGGTGAGGTCTGTAGCATGGAAAAGACCGCATCAGCTTCATCAGTGGCGATGCCGATCACAACGACGTTCTTGTGTGCGTATTTCTGATGAAATGCTGATAATTCGGGCATTTCATCTCGGCATGGCGGACACCAAGTTGCCCAGAAATTGACTACGAGAATCTTGCCTTGATACTGCGCCAGTGTTTGTGACTGTCCTTGCGGGTTAATCAAGTTGGTGCTGAACAAAGATTGCGTAGAAAAATCGTGAGTTCCTTCCTTAAATTGGGGGGTGAAGTGCCGTATCAACATGCCGGTGGAGATTAGGATCACCGCTACGATCAGAAAAAAGCGTATTTTATTTAGCATTGAATAGTGTCTGGCAGGCAACTGCCGCGCTGATGCAGGGTGGTAAGAAAATCATCGGCATTTTTAAATCCAACTACCTTCAGACCTTTTTCTTCATGACCTTCAGGGTTGAAAAAGATGATTCCAGGCGGACCGAATAAATTGAATTTTCTAAGCAGTGATTGATGCGCTTCGGTGTTATCGGTCATGTCGACTTGTAGCAGAATGGTGTCTTTGAGTGCGGCTTGTACGCGTGAATCAGAAAAAGTGAATTGTTCGAGTTCTTTGCAAGAGACGCACCAGTCTGCATAAAAATCTAGCATGACAGTTTTTCCTTTCGCGCTTTGCAATTGCTGCTCAAGTTCTGAAATGCTGGCGACGCGTGAAAATTTGAGTGGGGCGTGGGTGTTTTCAGATTTTGCGATGATTCCACTCAGGGGCTGTAATGGCGACTTGGCATTAGACAATGCGCCAATCAGCAATGCGATGCCCGCAATGAGCATCATGATGGCAACCCCTTTCCAGAGACGTGCAATGGGTTTGGCGTTGGCAGGTAAAGAATCAATGGCATGCATGAACATGGCAGGTACAATCAGAAGGGCAGCCCACAATGCCATTTGTGCTGCAATTGGGATGATGGGGGTAATCAGCCAAACGGCGACCCCCAGCATCAGTACACCGAATATATGACGTATTGTATTCATCCAAGCGCCTGCTTTGGGTAACAAGGTGCCAGCAGAGGCGCCGATGGCAAGCAAAGGTGCGCCCATGCCGAGCGAGAGTGAGAATAGCGCGACGCCACCTAGAACGACATCATGAGTTTTGCTGATGTAAAGTAAAGCACCTGCCAGAGGCGCGGCTACACATGGGCTGATGATGAGTGCGGAGAGTGCTCCCATTAGCAGATCACTCACATAATTTCCACCTTTGAAGCGCTGGTTCCAATTGAGGAATTTATTTTCCAATGCATGCGGCAATTTTAGTTCGTAAAAACCGAACATAGAGAGTGAGAGTAGAACAAAAATGCTCGCACCAAAGCCTAGTGCCAAAGGACTTTGCAAGGCGTTGCTTAACATTTGACCAGAAAGCCCAGCCGCAATGCCGGCGAGTGTATAGGTCACACACATGCCCATTGTGTAAGCTAGAGATAAGTTAAAGGCATGCAGACGTGAGGTGTGGGCATTTTTACCGATAATCATAGACGATAAAATAGGAATCATTGGGAAGACGCAAGGAGTAAATGCTAATAACAGACCTGCGGTAAAGAAGCCCAAGATAATAAGCCACCATTGACCATTTTCAAGCAGGTTGGCGGCGTGGCTGTCACTATTGGATGGGCTATTAGCGGACAATTGCTGATCAGATCCGCTGTTTTTTAATTTGAGTGCAAATTCCTGATGTTGAGGTGCGTAGCATAAGCCTTTTTCGCTGCAACCTTGGTAAGTCGCTTTGACAATAATGTGTTGGTTTGCATGATCTTTGAGCGTAATGACCCCCGTCATGTCCTGATGATAGACCTCAATTTTGCCGAAGTTAGGATCGTTTTTGATGTCACCATTGGGCAGGTGCACCTCATGCGCCAAAGCAGGCTTCAGTGCAAATTTAATACGGTCTTTGTATAAATAATAGCCAGGAGCAATTCTAAAATCAGCCTTGATCTGTTTGCCTTCAGCATGGATATCCACACCAAATGCAGCGTCAGGAGATAGGAATTCGTCTTCGCCAGAACTGTTTGCGAAAAACTCCTTGAGCGGTGCGCTACTATTTCCTGCTAGACTTGCTGGGCTGATCAATGTGAGTAATAACAGCAGGAATACGCGGAATAATCGTCTGGTCATGGTGTCGGTGTGCTGATTTAATGAGATAACTGCGTTTTTACCCATTGTAAATACGAAGGCAGGCCGCAATCTACGTTGATAGCGATTATTTCAGGAAGTTCATATGGATGAGTATTTATAATGGCAGTTTGGAGTGCCTCATAATGGGCTCGGTCAGTTTTGATCATCACGGGGACTTCACTAGTGTGCTCTGTTTTGCCCTGCCAGGTATAGATGGACAAGCACGGATGCAAAATATTGACGCAGGTAGCAAGCTGTTGTGCGACAAGTGATTCTGCCAGATTTTTTGCGCTGGCTTCATCTGGCAGGTTGGTCAATACCAGCAAAATAGTGTCAGGATTCAAAATTAAGGTTGTTCATTATGCGTGTGTTGTTAGGATTGATTTTACTCGCTTTTCCAGTGGCTGAGCTATGGCTTCTTGTAGAATTGGGGCAGCGTTATGGTTGGTGGCTATTGTTTTATCTGCTGGGCATCGGATTTTTAGGTTTTCAGCTCATCAGTGAAGAGAAGGCTATGCTGTCAGGTCGCATGATGGAGCAACTGCGCGGTGGGGGTAGCCCAATCAAGACCATGTTTGGCAGTTTGCGCAATATGATTGCGGGCATATTTTTGATTATTCCTGGGGTAATCACTGATATTATAGCGGTCGCTTTGCTACTGATCCCGATTAGAAACCATACATTACCCGAAAATGGGGGAACAACATTCGATCATTCCTCAAGTCAGGCGGCAAATGATGATGTGATAGAGGGTGAGTTCCGCAGGGAAGATTAGCAGGTGCTATCGCATTGATATAGACAATGGATTTGAGAATAACACATGACATATCAGGTCACCATTCAACCTAGCGGGCATAGCTACACAGCCAAGGCCTACGACACAGTGCTTGAAGCCGCCATTGAGGCTGGCTACAGCATTCCCTACGGATGCCGCAACGGTGCTTGCGGTAGCTGTAAGGGTACAGTGCTGAGCGGAGAGGTCGATCATGGCGACTATGTGGCCAGCGCACTCACTGATCAGGAAAAAGCTGCAGGCAAGGCATTGTTTTGTTGTGCCAGACCGCTTTCTGACCTGACGATAGAGTGTCGTGAAATTCAGACTGGGACAATTGTGCCTCGTATCATCCCTGCACGGGTGGAGCGTAAGGAAAAGCTGTCACATGATGTGATTGTGCTATACCTTAAGCTGCCAAGTAGTGAGCACTTACAATTCTTTGCCGGACAATACCTTGAGTTTCTGTTGAAAGATGGTAAGCGTCGTGCATTCTCTATTGCTAATGCACCGCATATCGACAATTTGCTTGAGCTACATCTGCGGTTGATTCCAGGCGGCCAATTTACTGAATATGTGTTTAATGAAATGCCAGAAAAAGCCATTTTGCGCATAGAGGCACCATTCGGTAGTTTTTACTACCGCGAGTCAGAAAAACCGATGATCATGGTGGCAGGCGGCACCGGTTTTGCGCCTATTAAAGGCATTATTGAGCATATGTTGCAAAATAATATCAAGCGTGATGTTTATCTCTACTGGGGTGCACATGCACGAGCGGACCTCTATATGCCAGAGTTGCCTGCGCAGTGGGCAGAAGCATATTCGTATATTAAATTCATCCCAGTATTGTCTGATGCCCTTGCTGAAGACCATTGGCAAGGTCGCACGGGCTTGGTGCATCAGGCCGTTTTGGAAGACTTTACAGAGATGAGTGTGTACGAAGTTTATTGCTGTGGTGCGCCTGGCATGGTCGAGATTGCTCATGCCAGCTTTGTTAAAGCGGGGCTACCTGAGGAGGCATTTTTCTCGGATGCCTTCAATTACGCTAAGCCTGTAATCAATCGTGTCTGACCCCATTGACCCACGTCATCTTTAGCACTGGACCTTATATGAACGGCCGCATCCAACAACTGCTTGATCAAATATCCGCCCTGGAAGATGATCTGCGTGAAGCGCTAGCTGAGCAACCCTCAAGCATGCTGTTTCAAATCAAAGATAAGCGCATCGAGTTTGAGCAATCGATTAAAGAGGTGCACCAGCAGCTAAAAACAAATTTTTTCCGCTGGCTGGTAACTAATCGCCCCCTGAATCTGATTACAGGCCCGATCATTTATGCAATGATTATTCCATTGGTGGTTACCGATGTGTTTGTGACATTCTACCAATGGGCATGCTTTCCGATTTACGGCATTAAAAAGGTGCGCAGGTCAGATTACATCATCTACGATCGTCAGCAATTGCAATACCTGAACTTTATTGAGAAGTTTCACTGCACTTACTGCGCTTATGGCAGCGGCATGATTTGCTACGTTACCGAGATTGTCGCCAGAACAGAGCAATACTTCTGTCCAATCAAGCACGCCAGAAAAATTCTGGGGTCCCATGCACGCTACGCACGATTTATGGAATTTGGCGAGGCGGAAGATTATCAGAAAAAACTGGAAGAATATCGGCGCTTACTCGCCAACGAGAAATACTAAGCCTGAATCAATCGTGTCTGACCCCATTATCTGTTATCTGTGACCCCATTATCTGCAAAAGAAGACAAGCTTAAGGAATTAAAAAAACCAAAAGATGAAAAATTGATTAGTGAAGAGACTTATAAAAAGCATGAAGAAAAAATCCTAAGCAATGAACATCACTGACTTAATCGGCTACACCTCTGCCTTTCTCACCACGCTCGCCTTTGTGCCGCAAGCGCATCAATCGTGGAAGACACGAGACCTGTCAGGCGTATCATTACCCATGTACAGCCTGTTTAGCCTGGGAGTACTGGGTTGGCTGATCTATGGCGTGATGATAGCCAGTTGGCCAATTATTGTTGCCAATAGCATCACACTGCTATTGGCTTGCGTCGTGCTTTACCTGAAGGTAAAGCACCTCCGCCTGATTACAACCCTCTCATAAATCCTAGGCTAATCATGGGTTCAATGGGGTCAGACTCGATTAATTGCTTGTTTTGCCTATCTGTATCTGTGCCAATCAAATAACTTTTATTTGACCAATTGAGATAGGCATTCCAGCATGGCGTCATCGCCTGGCGCTTGAGCGACCAGCACTTTCAAATTAAGTTGCCTTGGCAATTCGGCGATTCTTTCGTGATTCACACATAAGGTGATGTGATGCAGCCACAGGGAATCTTTTGCCATCTCGATTAGGTTACGCATGGCTTCACTGCTGGTGACAACAACCGCATCTAATTGACCTTGGCTCCAATGCTCTTTAAGAATATCCATATTGGTCTGAGGATTGATGCGTCGATAACTTTCAATAAAATAGACATGGGCACCGCGAGATTTAAGCGTATCCGCAATCAGCTCACGTCCACCCTCGCCACGAAAAATCGCCACCGTCTGGTTGGCAACGTTTTGCATCTCGTCCAAGGCTAGTAACGACTCACTATCAAAACGCACCCGCGGTGTCAGTACCTGGTGAATGCCAAAGGTGCTAAGCTCTCTTGCAGTTTGATGACCGATTGCCGAAAATTTGAGGTTTTCTGGAATTTCCCCGTACTTTCTAATTACATGCGGCATGGCATATGCAACGGCATTTGAGCTGATGAAGATTGCCCAATCCGTCTGTGCAAGTTTGCCGAGTTGGTCTTCTAGTGTTTGATAGCTTTCCAGAGGGGCGATTTCAATCAATGGAAATAAGATCGGTTTGCCGCCATGCTGATAAATCAGTGCCCCCAGATTTTCAGCCTGACTGGCTGGTCGGGTGACTGCGACATGTAAACCTCTGAGTAATTGATCGCTAGCCATGGCTGAGATTATCTTCCAACCTATAAAGCAGCCAGTATTTTATCTGCACCTTTAGCAACGAGTTGCTTTGCTAATATTTTCCCCAGGATTTCCGCATCAGCTTTAGGCCCTGTAGCTGTTTCTATCAACATTTGTTTGCCATCTACACTCGCAACAAAGCCAGTGATGTGGATATTCTCGGCTTCGCAGGTCGCATATGCACCAAGTGGAACCGTGCAACTTCCTGCTAGGGCGCGGCTCATCCCGCGCTCCGCTTCAACGCAACGTTGCGTATCAAGGTGGTTAAGAGGGGCCAGAATGGCAACCAGTTCTGGTCGGCTGGCACTGATTTCAATGCCTAAGGCGCCTTGCCCTACTGCAGGAATGCTTTGTTCAGGTGGGATGAACTGGCTGATTCTTTCGTTCAGTCCTAGTCTGATTAAGCCGGCAGCAGCTAGAATGATTGCAGCATACTGACCTTCATCCAGTTTACGTAGGCGCGTTTGCAAGTTGCCGCGAAGGGATTCAATCTTTAAATGAGGGAAGCGTGCCTGTAACTGACTCTGGCGACGTAAGCTAGAGGTGCCGACAATGCTACCTTCAGGTAAAGACTCAAGCGTTGCGAATGTGTTGGAAACGAAAGCGTCGCGAGGGTCTTCTCGTTCACCAGTGGCGGCAAGGATAAAGCCTTCTGGCAAATTCATGGGGACATCTTTCATGCTGTGTACGGCTAAATCGGCGCGCCCGTCGGCCAGTGCCGTTTCCAGCTCCTTCACAAATAGCCCTTTACCGCCTACTTTAGCCAAAGGTGTTTCTAAAATCTGGTCGCCTGTTGTTGTCATGCCTAAAATACTCACCTCGGTGTGCGGGTAGAGATCTTGTAAGCGACTTTGGATATGGCGAGCCTGCCACATGGCGAGCGCACTCTCACGTGAGGCGATCACGAGTTTGTTAGGAACATCGATGCGGGTGGCTGAATGAGTAGGGTGGTTCATGAGTGATGGCGACGGGGTTGTAGGTGATCCATTTTATCATAAGCCACATCGGTACTTTAGCTGGTGTATCCCGCCAATACATATTGCACTTTTTTGTTGATAAGGTTGTTGCATAAATTGCATAGGGGATTGTAACCCAAGTGCATAATGTGACCTTGTTTCATTAAACAAAATGAGCCAATCCAAAAGCTTGTCATTAAACGCATTGTAAGTCGGTGAAGAGCAAATCCAAGGATATTCAAACTTTTCTTGAATGGTTTTATTATAAAAAAGTGTCAGCATGAGAATTCTTATGTTTTGCATTATACTAACGCGTGTAAGTATATTGTTATTAAGCACATTTTGACAGTGAATGAGAAATGGCTGTGCAATATAACTTGCATCATCATTCATTCACATTAATAGGCTATACGACGTGACACAAAAAACAAATTCGCTCAATAAAAAAGATACAAGTTGGTCCGGGCGTTTTAACGAACCAGTGGCTGAGCTGGTAAAGAAATATACGGCCTCGGTGGGGTTCGATTACCGCTTGGCTGAGTACGACATTCAGGGCTCGATAGCACATGCACACATGCTGAGTGTCCAAGGCATCATTACTCAGGCGGATTTCGTTGCTATCGAAACGGGATTGAACGAGATTGCTGAAGAAGTCAAAACGGGACAGTTCCAATGGCTGCTGGATTTGGAGGATGTCCATCTTAATATCGAAAAGCGGCTGACCGATAAGATAGGCGACGCTGGTAAGCGCTTACATACTGGTAGAAGCCGTAATGATCAGGTGGCAACGGATGTGCGCCTATGGTTGCGTGCCACCGTCAATCAAGTGATTGCTGCTTTGGCGAACTTGCAAACCAGTCTGCTGGATCTAGCGGAAGCAAATTACGACACGGTGATGCCCGGCTTTACGCACCTGCAAGTTGCGCAGCCAGTCACGTTCGGTCACCATCTTTTGGCTTATGTGGAAATGCTCAAGCGCGATGTGGCGCGTTTTAAAGATTGCAAAAAACGCATCAATCGGTTGCCATTGGGTGCGGCAGCGCTGGCTGGAACCAGCTATCCGATTGATCGCGAGATGGTGGCTAGGCGCTTGGGGTTTGACGGGGTCTGTGAGAATTCACTGGATGCAGTTTCAGACCGTGACTTTGCCATTGAGTTTACCTATGCATCCTCTATGGTGATGATGCACTTGTCACGCTTGTCTGAGGAGCTGATTTTATGGAGTTCTCCGCGCTTCGCATTCATTGATATTGCAGATCGCTTCTGTACCGGTTCATCCATCATGCCGCAGAAAAAGAATCCTGACGTGCCTGAGCTAGTGCGTGGCAAGTCAGGTCGGATCTATGGTCATCTGACTGCGTTGCTGACCTTGATGAAAAGCCAACCTTTGGCCTACAACAAAGACAATCAGGAAGACAAAGAACCCCTGTTCGATACAGCGGATACATTGTTGGTGACGTTGGAGATCTATGCAGACATGTTGCGCTTGCCTGTCTTGGAAAATGGTGTCGTGACAAAGACCGGATTCACGGTCAACAAAGATGCGATGCGCCAGGCGGCAAGTGAGGGATTTGCCACGGCAACGGATTTAGCAGATTATCTAGTGAAAAAGGGCATGCCGTTTAGAGATGCGCACGAAGCGGTTGCCTTAGCTGTGCGTTATGCTGTAGATCAAAAAGTGGATTTGAGCGACTTGCCTTTGTCCAAGCTACAAGCGTTTGCAGGTGAAATTAAGGAAGATGTTTATTCAGTGCTAACTTTAGAAGGATCGCTCAACAGCCGTGATCATATTGGAGGTACAGCACCTGCACAGGTCAAAGCAGCCATTATTAGAGTGAGAAAGGACCTCGATCAGTATTTAGAGTAACCACATGACAAAGCCAAAGGCTGTTGGTAGCGTTAGTGTGTCGCCGACCCTGAATCCGTGCATACAGCCGGATACTGTTTTTGCACAAGGCGACTCTCTCCAGATTCTGGGTATCAAATCGCTTTCTCGCTTGGGTAAAGATCGGCCCGTACCAGCTGGCACAATACAATCGGCCCCAAGGCTGGTACAGAAAATACAAGCCAAGCGTGCCTGAAATGGCCTTCAGGCAAAAGCAACTGGTGGATCTAGTACAGAACAGCATTTTTAAGCAGCAACAGGATGGGATGCACATACTCTGATGCGAAATAATTGAACAATTAACTGCGGTTTTTAGGATAATTGCACTTCAAACTTGAATTTGCCCTTAGGTGATCATCCAAAATTTAGGATTTTTATGTCTCAATTTACCCCTATCCGTCCTAGTCAACGCTCCCACAATCAATTGCGTCCTGTCGAGATCATTCGGCAGTACACCAAGCATGCTGAGGGCTCTGTGCTGGTGAAGTTTGGTGACACCCACGTACTCTGTACTGCCAGTGTCGATGAAAAAGTACCAGGTTTTCTTAAAGGCCAAGGCCAAGGTTGGGTCACAGCTGAATATGGGATGCTACCACGCTCAACGGGTAGCCGCATGGACAGAGAGGCTGCGAAAGGCAAACAATCTGGTCGCACACAGGAGATCCAGCGTCTGATTGGTCGTTCTTTGCGCGCCATTATCGATCTAGAGAAGCTTGGTGAGCGTAGCATCGTGATTGACTGCGATGTCCTCCAAGCTGACGGCGGCACCCGCACCGCCAGCATCACTGGTGCATATGTCGCGTTGCACGATGCAATTTCATACTTGCTACAAAATGAAAAGCTTTCTGAATCTCCTCTGAAAGATTCTGTTGCCGCTATTTCTGTGGGCGTTTATCAAGGCGTGCCGGTACTCGATTTAGATTACATCGAAGATTCTACATGTGATACCGATATGAACGTTGTGATGACTGGCAAGGGTGGTTTTGTTGAGATTCAAGGCACGGCAGAAGGCGAAGCCTTTGCACGGGAAACCATGAACACTATGCTCGATCTCGCTGCGCACGGGATACAGCAACTGATGATTAAACAAAACGAGGTGCTCGGTGTTTAACAAACTGGTCATTGCCAGCGGCAATAAGGGCAAATTGCGAGAGATTCAGCATATCCTATCCCCTTTGCAAATCGAAGTGATTCCCCAATCAGAGCTCCAAGTGCCAGAGTGTGATGAGCCCTACTGCACCTTTATTGAAAATGCGCTGGCCAAGGCGCGCCATGCCAGCAAGCATACCGGCTTACCTGCTTTGGCAGATGATTCAGGCTTGTGTGTGGATGCTCTCAATGGTGCGCCTGGCGTACGCTCAGCTCGCTACGCAGGCAAGAACTCGCCTAATAGCCTGCTCACACAGGATGAGCGTAATAACGACAGACTGTTAATCGAAATGCAAGACAGCTCTGACCGACACGCACATTTTTATTGTGTCATGGTATTGGTGCGTCATGAGCATGACCCTGAACCTATCATTGCTGAAGGCAGTTGGCAGGGCGTGATTCTGCGTGAGTACCGAGGAAGTGACGGGTTTGGTTATGATCCGCTGTTCTTAGACGCCAAAACCGAAAAAACCGTGGCAGAACTGCCGTTAGAAATTAAAAGTCGCATCAGTCATCGCGGTCATGCCATGGCCAAGCTATTACAGAAGCTCGAAAGATTACGTCATGACTAAGCCCGCCTCTTCTGCTTGGCCTAGATGGATGCGTGATGACGGCTCGGTAGTTTCCTGCACTGAAAAAGTGAAAGTGATGGCTGAAAACTTCGAAGAACTCAAACAAATTGCACAAGATGCGCTTGAGGATGGTCTGCTGATGGAGGTTTCTGAGCAGCAAATGCGTGAAGCTTTGCATCTGCTAGTTGATTCACTTGTGAATCCGTACAAAAGGTAGCATGTAGGAGTAGCGCCCTCATGCCCTCACCGCAATTGTTTGTAATTTTGCAGCGAGGGCACCGCCCCTACCGATTAAATCCAGTTTTTTAAGAATCAATATCATCAAAAAAATAATCGAAATTAAAGCGGTGGCCGCACTCAATGCCAAGCCCATCAATGTCGTAGCACCACTAGCAGGTGAAATCACATTGTCTGGCCTGATGAATCCACCGCCATTATCACTCTACATCCACATTCCTTGGTGTATCCAAAAGTGTCCGTACTGTGATTTCAACTCACATGAGATTCGCCACAAACATGGTGAACTGCCTGAAGCAGACTATGTTAATGCGCTCATCCGTGACCTTGAGCTCTCCACTCCTAAAGTCTGGGGCAGAAAAATCAAAAGCGTATTCTTTGGTGGCGGCACGCCTAGCTTATTCAAACCTGAATCTATCGATCGCATCTTAAGTCAGGTACGCGCACTTACACCGCTGGAATATGATGCCGAAATCACGCTGGAAGCCAACCCAGGTACTGTAGACGCGGCCAATTTCATTGGCTACCAACAGGCTGGCGTAAACCGGCTCTCATTGGGGGTTCAAAGTTTTAATGCAGACCACCTCAAGGCACTGGGTAGAATTCATGATGACAAACAAGCGATTTCTGCTGCGGAGTTTGCGCTCACTACCTTTGATCGCGTTAATTTTGATGTGATGTACGCGCTACCTAACCAGACGCTTTCGCATGCTTTGCAAGATGCAAGGCAAGCGGTCTCGCTTAATCCAGACCATTTATCGTTTTATCATTTGACCCTGGAACCGAACACTGCTTTTTACCATACCCCGCCCAGTCTGCCGGATGACGATACTAGCGCAGAGATGCAGTTTGAGATTGAAGCGCTACTTACCCAACATGGCTATGAGCATTATGAGACTTCTGCTTTTGCCAAAAAAGGCAAACAAGCACAGCACAATCTCAACTACTGGCAGTTTGGAGACTATCTGGGCATAGGCGCAGGTGCGCACAGCAAACTTAGCTATCACGATAAGGTCACCCGCGAAACACGCCCCAAGCACCCTAAGGCGTATATAGAGCAGACCACGCAAGGCCAGCCAGTAGAACGCGAATGGAATATTAGTCAGAGCGAGCTGGGATTTGAATTTATGATGAATGCACTGCGCTTAACCAACGGTGTGCCATTGAGTTTGTTCCAGCAACGTACCGGTCTGAACTTACAGACTTTGCACAGTGCAATTAAAAAGGCACAAAGCAAAGGTTTGCTTTTCGTTCAGGATAACAATATTCAACCTACCCCGCTAGGACAGCTCTTTCTGAATGATCTATTGGAAATTTTCCTAGATTAGAAGGATCTTTCAGTTTATTAGTCAGAAGCTTGTGTTAACACAGCGTATGTGCCGGTGTACAAAACTCGTCGACGGTGCTTTTGTAATCCCCCCATATTTAGCCACGGTTAAAAGTAGGGTTTAATGACGTTCAATCAATTGCCTTGGTGGGACACCGCCAATGGCTGAATGAGGTCGTTCGTTATTGTAAGTCCAAAGCCACTTTGTG
>VGIC01000032.1 GCA_016867975.1 Betaproteobacteria bacterium
AATGAATGCTAACTGTATGACAAAGCGTTGCAACATGGTGCGAATTTTAGCAGATTTCTTCTGCGCTTAAAGTGTGTTGCATGATGAATGAAGATGGTCGCACTCGCAACCATTGTTTTAATGGACTATTTCAAGAGAATAAATGTGACTCTTGAGCAATTAATCACAACGGTTTATGAGGCTGCTCTAGATGTTGCACAACGGTTACGTAGCGAGTAAATTTAACCGCCCGTATGCGACATAAATCTTATGACTGCAGGCTCGTTTCTTTCAGGTTTGAAGTCATGCCCTTTGGGTTTAATGTGCATACTGTTGATGATGGCTTCTTTCAGTGGTAGGTCATCATCGGGAAACTGCCTGAGCAACGGCGCTAGATTCACCATGTGTTCCTGACCTAGGCAGAGATATAACTCTCCTTTACTGGTGATGCGCACTCGATTGCAGGATTCACAGAAATTATGGCTATGCGGTGATATGAAGCCGATCTTGGTATTGGTATTAGGCACGCGCCAATAACGTGCAGGGCCACCTGTACTCTCTACGCTCCCGATTAAATCATAGCGTGACCTGAGCAGTTTCAACGTGCCTTCATTGCTGACAAAGCTGGAATCTCGGCTATGATTGACGTGACCAAGCGGCATTTCTTCAATAAACGAGATGTCCAATCCGTGCTCTATGGCAAAAGCCACAAGAGGAATGGCTTCATCATCATTGATACCTCGCATGAGTACGGTATTCAGTTTTATTTTCTCGAACCGAGCTTGCTTGGCTGTAGTAATACCACGTAGCACCTTACTTAATTCGCCCACGCGCGTAATTTGACGAAAACGTGCCTCATCCAGCGTATCAAGACTGATATTAATACGACGTACACCGGCCTGCTTTAATGCGGACGCTTGATACTCTAACTGCGAGCCATTGGTAGTAACGACCAGTTCGTTAAGACCGGGCAAATGACCAATTTCGTTAAAAAGCCACAGCGCACCTTTACGCACTAGAGGCTCACCACCTGTAATGCGTACTTTTTTTACCCCTAGGGAGACAAAGACTTTCACTAACCGCGAACACTCTTCGAGCGACAGCACCTCGTCGCGCGGCAAAAACTGCACATCCTCTGACATACAGTAAACGCATCTAAAATCACAACGGTCTGTGATCGACAGACGGATGTAATCCACCCTGCGACCAAAGCCGTCTATTAATGCAGGAGCGTTCGGGTTGTGATTCATTGCGTCAACTCAAACAATATTGATTCACTGCTTTTTAGGTTAAAACGCATAAACTGCAGTTATCCAGAACTTCTCTGTATCGCGTTTGCGTGATGCAGTATTTTTGTATTCATCATCTTCTTTAAAGTTGGCATACTCAACCGAGCCTGATACCTGTTTGGTGAATTCGTAATACACACCCAAATCAAATGCCTTGCCGTACCGATCACCTTTGCCACCGCCCACTTTAGTAAAGTCACGGTCAGCGTTAATAAAGTGGTACTCGGCCTTGATGGTGGCATCCATCACTTTGCCGCCGGCAATCAGTATTGTGTCTTCTACGCCCTGATCAGGTGTAACAAGGAACAAGTCTGTCCAGCCCTGGAACAGGTGATTGGTACCCAATGGGGTCTGGAAGGCTTTATTATCTGAATTACTGGATAACTTTTCCTGGTCAACCCGTAAGAACCAATCCCCGTAGCCGGCGCCAGCGCCTACCCGATAGTAGTGGTTGTCAATCAGTTTGCTGCCATCTTTATAGTCGTCTTGCTTGGCATATTCAGCGGTATATAAAACTTTCCAGTGATCATCCAGTTTTTGGCTGCCATCCAAACGCAGACCAAAGGTTTTATTGGATTTAACTTGTTGTGCTCTGCCATCCCAATCAATTAAATAGCCGTAACCAACCAAGCTGGTGGTAGGTGTGAAGCTGTATTTAACATTGGCGATTTCAATGTTGGCATTTTCAATCTTGGTGTTAATCAGTTTTACCTGCTCATAATGCGCCAATGCAACCTCGGTATTGGGCAAGCTCTTATTCAATAATGAAAGACCATTAAACACCTGCCAGTTCTGACGGAAGCGCACATCGCCAACGTAGCGCCAGTTATCAAGCACCATTGTCTGACGGCCTAACTTGACAGATGAGTTCGGAATGCCTGTCCATTCAACATACAGTTGATGAAAATCGTAATCTTCCGGATCTGCAATCGCGGAGTATTTTTTCCTGCTCGCAATGGGGCTACCTTTTTTTAAATCGTTATAATCATCATTCAAGGGGCTCAAGCCATACACTTCTGCCGCGACACTTATGTCATGAAAGGGCTTAGTCTTCCAGCCAATCAAGCTACGTAGCGTAAATGCTTCAGCGGTATCCAAGGTACCTTCTTGATTCACATTCTCGTAACGAAACTTGAAGTTAATCGTAGGTTTACCTTCTGTAATTGCCTCTTTTAATGACGCGGCTTGGGCAACACCTTCCGCAGCCCAAATCGGCGCGGAAATAAACAACGCGGAAATTGCCAACACACATGCTTTGATAGGGTATCTCATTTTATCTCTCTCCTTTAATAATTCGTTACTGCCAGCATTTTACAATAGGCCCTTCATCCTAACTCACCTAATGGGTGAGAATGCTTTCACATCGATGACACGGTTGCTAGAATTCAGACACAGAAAACTAACCATCCGTCGCCAAATGTGGCACCAATACTTCAAACTCGCCAGATTCTAGCTGATATTCGAGTAATTCTCCTTGATTCATATCAAAATACCAGCCATGCAAGGCCAGTTTTTTAGCCTCAACTCGTTGCTTGATCCATGGGTAGGACATCAGATTCTCTAATGAAATCAGGATGGCAGCCTGCTCACAGGCATGGGCTTTTATTGGGTCTGGCTTATCAGCCAAATCTTGTAGTACCTGCCGCCTTGCATCCTCCGCGATGCCCAGCCACTTGGCAATCAGTTCTTCTTCATTACAGGTCGGATCTTTATGCGCCAACAAAGCGCGTATCCCTCCGCATTGCGCATGTCCCATCACAATGATATGCTCAACTTCCAAATTGTGTACCGCAAATGCGATCGCTGATGTTGTTGCAGCAAAGTAAGTGGCCTGAACATGGGGAGGAACCAGATTGGCAACATTACGTACTACAAACATATCACCAGGATCGCAATCCGTGAGCAACGCAGGGTCACAGCGGGAATCACAGCAAGCGATCATCAGTGCACGTGGGTGCTGCCCTTGTTGCACCAATTGTGCGTACATGCCATGTCGATTACCCAAATGATTCTGCTGGAACCTCCGAAATCCGCTCAAAAATTTTGAAACATCGCGCATTACCTAGCACCACTTTAACGTCTATTTTTGCTACGCACGATTTGATAAGGACGAGCAACATAACCAAATGGCGCACTCCAAATATGAACCAAGCGAGTGAACGGGAACAGCAAAAACACCGTCATGCCAAAGAATAAGTGCACTTTGAAGATGGTATCCACATTTTCCAGCAGGGCTGGGTTGGGTCTCAGATAGACAATGCTCTGTACCCAATCCGCCAAGGCAATCATCACGTCAGGATTATTATGATTCGCATGACCAATCGAAACCGGGATGGTGGATAGCCCTAGCAGCAAGGTGATGAGTAACCAAGTGAGAATAAATTTATCCGATCCACGACTGGCGGCAGAAACCCGCACATTAAACATGCGACGTAACCAAAGAATCCCACCACCAATCAAGCACATGCTACCAAAAATGGAGCCAGCCCAGATAGCAACCATTTGGTGCGCCATATCGGAAACACCCATCGCTTGAAACCAGCTGTGCGGCGTGAGCAGTCCAACAAAATGCCCGCCGAAGATTGCGATGATGCCGATATGAAACAGGTTACTCCCCAAGCGCAGATTGGCCTTGGAAAGTAACTGGCTGGAATCGCTCTTCCAGGTATATTGCTCCCTGTCAAAACGTAACCAGCTACCCAATAAAAACACACTGAGTGCGATATAGGGATATACCCCATATAGAAAGTTATGCAGACTCATCTCTCTCTCCTTCTAAGCAGCAAGTTTGGTCAGGGTCGCCCGACCTTCTATGATAGACAACAGCGCAGCATAAGGGCTTTCCGCTTTTGTCAGATTTTCGGTCAGAACCCCTAATACTTTTTTGGCATCCGATAAGAACACCGTCGCCTCGTTATCATCCAGATAGGCCGCAAATTCTAGTATCAACGGCAAATAATCTGGCAGTTCGTTCGTCACCACCTCAACACCGTAATCTTTATAAAGGTCGCCCAGATCAATCAAAGCTGGACCACGATTCTTGTCATCGCCAAACAGGTGATGCGTTAGGTGCAAGCTATGTTCTGCCGTCATATCGAAGGTTTTTACATAGTCCGCTTGTAACTCGGTCAAAGGGCGACTTTGCAGGTGCTGCATAAACTGCAACAAAGCCTCACGCTCCGCTGCATCTATATCAGCATTACTTGCGACGAAAACTTCCAATTCGGTTAGGTGTTGCACCAATTCCTGATCGGGATATTCCAGCAATGCAGATAACAATTTATAAACTTGCATATTGTTTCTCCTATCCTCTCTCACCACTGGGCGCCAGTGTTTTCGGTTCCACAGTCTCCTTGCGGCGACGTGGGAATAAAGTAATTTTGCTCACACCAGCAGAAGTGTCGTTACCGAAGGTAAAGCCGTTTTGCCCTTGGAAGCCATAAGCATCATCAAGGCTTTCTTCAGTATGCCCGGTTGGAATCACAAACCTGTCTTCATAATTGGCAATCGCTAGGTAACGATACATTTCTTTCGCTTGCGCTTCCGACATACCAACCGCCTCCAGTGCACGGGTGTCGGCTTGACCCTCCACATGTACAGAACGTTGGTAACTACGCATCGCAATCAGGCGGTTTAAGGCACTCTCAATCGGCGCAGTTTTACCTGCGGTCAGCAAGTTAGCCAAGTACTGCACTGGCAAGCGCATTGTCCCTGCAATCGGGATCGCACCATCCGGTCCGACTGGCAGATTGCCTTGGTCGATTTGCGATTGTACTGGTGAAAGCGGCGGCACATACCACACCATCGGTAAGGTGCGGAACTCTGGATGCATTGGGAAGGCAATTTTCCACTCCATCGCCATTTTCCAGATAGGTGACTTGCGTGCCGCTTCTAGCCAGTCTTCGTTAATACCTTCTGCACGTGCAGCAGCGATTACAGCTGGATTATTCGGATCTAAGAATATCCTGCGTTGCGCTTCATACAGGTCTTGCTCATTCTCAATGCTGGCCAACTCTTCAATACGGTCTGCGTCATACAGCATGATGCCGTTGTAGCGAATACGACCCACGCAGGATTCCGAACACACAGTTGGCATGCCCGATTCCACGCGTGGGTAGCAACCGATACATTTTTCTGCTTTGCCAGATTCCCAGTTATAAAACACTTTCTTGTAAGGGCATGAGCTGACACACATACGCCAGCCGCGACATTTGTCCTGATCTACCAGCACGATGCCGTCTTCTTCACGCTTGTAGATGGAGCCGGAAGGACAAGCTGCAACGCAGGCCGCATTCAGGCAATGGTTGCAAATACGGGGCAGATACATGTGGAACGTGTGCTCAAACTGCGAGTAGATTTCCTTTTGGATCTTGTCCATATTCTTGTCTTTGGCACGCTTATGGAACTCGCCCGCCAAATCGTCTTCCCAGTTTGGCCCCCAAGTGATTTTTTCCATGGTCTCGCCCGTCACTTGCGACATGGGGCGGGCCGTCGGCGTAGCCTCGGACAGCTTGGCATTCTGCAAATGCGCGTAATTGTAGGTAAATGGCTCGTAATAATCATCTATCTCTGGCATATCCGGATTGGCAAAAATGTTGAGCAACTTGGATGTGCGGCTACCAGATTTCAATTCCAGCTTGCCGTTTTTCAGTTCCCAGCCGCCCTTCCAGACGTCCTGATTCTCCCATTGCTTGGGATAACCAATGCCGGGTTTGGATTCCACGTTATTGAACCATGCGTATTCAACCCCTTTTCTATTCGTCCACACGTTCTTACAAGTGACCGAACAGGTATGGCAACCGATACATTTATCTAGGTTAAAAACAAAGGCAAATTGTGCGCGTACTTTCATGTCTATTCTCCCTTATTTGGCGCCGATGCCGACTGGGTTTAACTGTGCTTCGCGTTCTGGCGTGAGTGGTCGTTCCAGCCAATCCACATCCTTATCCGCAATCTTATGCAATGCCACCATCGTGTCACGCTGGCAACCCACCGTACCGTAGTAATTAAAGCCATATGAAAGCTGGGCATATCCGCCAATCATATTGGTTGGCTTCATAATCACACGGGTCACGGCATTTAGAATACCACCGCGTTTACCTGTGGTTGGTGAACCAGGCACATTGATATTTTTCTCCTGTGCGTGGTACATCATCGCCATGCCACGTGGGATACGCTGAGAAACTACCGCGCGGGCAACCGTTGCACCGTTATGATTCACCGCCTCAACCCAATCGTTATCCGCAATACCAACTGATTTGGCATCCTCCTCAGACACCCAGACATAAGGGCCACCGCGGAACAGTGTCAGCATGCGCAAATTGTCTTGATATGAGGAGTGAATACCCCATTTGGAGTGCGGCGTGATCCAGTTCAGCTCCAAATGTGGTTTGGCTGTGACATGCTTCGGCAAGGCGTTCAACTCACCAAGCTCTACCATCGGTTTATAGGCACAGAAACCTTCACCAAAATCGAGCATCCACTCATGATCCTGATAAAAATGTGCTCGACCAGTTAGTGTACGGAACGGAATGTGCTCATGGATATTGGTATAACCGGCAGTATAAGACACCTTCTCAGACTCAATACCGGACCAGGTTGGCGCGGTGATAATCTTGCGTGGCTGCGCCTGAATATCCTTGAACGTGAACTTATCTTCATGACGACCAGCATACAGGTGATGATGGTCAATACCGGTTTTATGTGACAGTGCACTCCATGATTTATGTGCGACCTCGCCATTGGTCTCCGGTGCCATGCGCATCACTGAGTCACACACTTCAATATCTTCGGCCAATGAAGGCATGCCGAATGAAACACCGGGCTCTTTTACCGTACTGTTGTGATGCTTGAGCTCGTCGTACTCTCTGTCTGTATTCCAGTCTATCCCTTTGATGTTGTTGCCAAGCTTGGTCATCAATGGGCCTAGTGCAATGAACTTGCGGTAAGTATCCCCATAAGTACGTTCCACCAGTTTGATAATCGCCATGGTCTTGCCTGGAATTGGCTCACAATCGCCCTCTTTCCAGTTCTTTACCTCGCCAAAAGGTTGTGCCAGCTCTGCAGCTGAGTCATGTTGCATTGGCAAGGCAACCACTTCTTTTTTGACACCCAGATGCTTCTCAGCTAATGGCGAGAATGTCTTGGCAATGGTCTTGAAAATCTGCCAGTCTGACTTGGACTCCCAGCCTGGTGAAACGGCTTCTGACAGCGGATGAATGAAAGGATGCATATCCGTCGTATTCAGGTCATTTTTCTCATACCAGGTTGCGGTTGGTAGGATGATATCTGAATAAGCACCAGTCGAGTTAAGGCGGAAATTGATGTCCACCATCAAGTCCAGCTTGCCAATGGGCGCATCTTCATGCCATTTGACTTCTTTATTACTGCGGCCAGCGCCTGATTCCTGTAGCACGCCATTCTGCGCACCCAGCAAATGCTTGAGGAAATATTCATGCCCCTTGGCGGATGTGCCGATAAGATTGGCGCGCCAGACGAACAGGTTGCGCGGCCAGTTAACAGGATTATCAGGATCTGCATAAGCAACATCTAACTCACCTGATTTCAGCTTGTCTGCCACGTATTTAGCGACTGATGCTTCATCTGTAGCGCCATTTTTGATAGCCTCATCAGCTAATTCAATCGGGTTGGCGTTGAAATTTGGCATAGATGGCAACCAACCCATGCGCGCCGCCTTGACGTTGTAATCAGCAATAGAATTACCACGGTTTTTACCTTTACCTGCGGGGGATAATAAACTATCAGCGTTAAGCGTTTCATAACGCCATTGGTCGGTGTGGAAATACCAATACGAGGTAGAGTTGGTGTGACGTGGTGGACGGTGCCAATCAAGCGCAAAAGCAATCGGCCCCCAGCCTGCCTGTGGGCGTAACTTTTCCTGACCCACGTAGTGTGCCCAGCCGCCACCCGTTTGCCCGACACAGCCGCACATGTGCAACAGATTCATGATAGAGCGGTAAGACAAATCATTGTGATACCAGTGGTTAATCGCTGCCCCCATAATCACCATAGATTTACCCTTGGTTTTGGAGGCGTTATACGCAAACTCACGACCGGTGCGCTCAATATCCGCTGCTTTCACGCCAGTGACTTTTTCTGCCCATGCTGGCGTATAGGCCACATTGGCATCTGAGTAATCTTTAGCAACATTCTCGCCACCCAAGCCACGGTCAATGCCGTATTGCGCGATTTGCAAATCAAACACCGTAGCGACCAAAGCTATTTCACCATTAGCCAGTTTCACTTTACGTACTGGCACATTGCGGTACAGTAAATCAGGCTCATTTTGGTTGAAATGGGGGAATCCGACCGAGACTACATCATCGCGCTGATCAATACAGCTCAGTTGTGCAGTCGTTGCATGCTGATGGATACCCGCTTTTTCCAGCAGGTTCCATTTGCCATCTTCACCCCAGCGAAAGCCAATTGAGCCATTCGGCGCGATAAAGGCATTGGATTTCTCATCGAATACAATGGTTTTCCAATCGGGGTTATTGGTTTCACCCAATGCACCGTCAAAATCAGAAGCACGTAAGAAGCGATCTGTCACATAGCCGTCGCCTTGTTTGCGCAACATGACTTGCATCGGCATATCGGTGTATTTACGGGCGTATTCCTGGAAATAAGGGTCTTGCTGCTGAATATGGAATTCTTTCAGTGCCACATGCCCCATGGCCAGAAACGCTGCAGAATCCGTCCCTTGCTTGATTGGCATCCACAAATCAGAGAACTTGCAGAACTCAGCGTAATCTGGCGCCATCGCCACGATTTTTGCACCTTTGTAACGCACTTCTGAAGCAAAATGCGCATCAGGTGTACGTGTCATCGGCAGATTGGCGCCAGTGATGATGATGTAAGTCGAGTTGTACCAATCTGCGGCTTCTGGCACATCGGTTTGCTCGCCCCAAGTTTGAGGGCTGGCAGCAGGCAAATCGCAATACCAGTCATAAAAAGATCCGCAGGCCGCACCGATCAGGGAGAGGTATCGGGAGCCCGCGGCGTATGAGATCATCGACATCGCTGGAATCGGTGAAAAACCGAAAATGCGATCCGGACCCCATTTCTTGATAGTGTAGACATTGGCCGCTGCGATGATTTCATTCACCTCATCCCAAGAGGTGCGCACAAAACCACCCAAGCCACGCACGGCAGTATAACTTTTACGTTTTTTCTCATCCGCCTGAACCGCTGCCCAAGCCTCTACCGGGTCTTTTCCAGTTTTACGCTCGGCACGATACACATCCAGCAAACGACCGCGAATCAGCGGGTGCTTGATACGGTGTGGACTATACAAATACCAAGAGAATGATGCGCCACGCTGACAGCCACGCGGCTCATGGTCGGGCAGGTCATCCCGTGTGCGGGGATAATCGGTCTGCTGCATCTCGAAGGATACCAAACCATTCTTCACAAAAATCTTCCAAGAGCAGCCGCCAGTGCAGTTCACCCCGTGAGTGGAACGCACCACTTTGTCGTGTTGCCAACGATGACGGTAACCGTCTTCCCATTGGCGATCCTCATTGGTGACGATGCCATGATTATCAGAGAAATTTTCTTTGACCTTGTCGAAGAATTTTAATCTATCCAGAAAGTGACTCATAACGCAAACTCCTTTTCTAATCTTGCGAGTTGTCTTTTAAGGGTTTTTGATTTCACTGCCATCACGCAGATAAAACCACCAATTCAATATCAGGCATAGCGCATAGAATACTGCGAAGCCATACATTGCCATCTCTGGCGTGCCTGCCTTAATTTGTTGCTTGATGACTTCCGGTGCAATGAATGAACCATACGCAGCCACTGCAGATGTCCAGCCCAGCACAGGTCCAGCTTGCACGCGATCAAAAATCACGCCAACAGTTCTAAAGGTAGAACCATTACCAATACCCGTTGCAGCAAACAAGATGACGAACATCACCAAAAACTGGGTGAAATAAATTTCAGGTGTCGCAGAGTGGTAGGCCTGCATCATGATGTAGCCTGCGTAAGCCGAGGCCGCTACCATGACGGCAGAAATGACCTGCGTAACAATGGAACCGCCGACCTTATCGGAAATCCAACCGCCAACAGGGCGAATCAAGGCACCGACGAACGGGCCTATCCAAGCATAGGTCAATGCTGAAGGTGCCGCTGGATTTTTGACATGCGACCAAGTCTGTGTGGCCACATCAAACAGATGCTGATCACCAAAAATCACGGTAATAGAAAGTGGCAACGCCATAGAGAAGCCGATGAACGAACCGAAGGTCACGACATAAAGCGCAGTCATCGACCACGTATGTTTGTTTTTAAAGATGGCGAACTGTTTGGCGATATTTTCTTTCATTGTGCCAAATGCGGCTAATTTCATGACCAACAAAGTCGAAATAACAATCAGCGGCAAAGCTACCCACATGTTGAGCAATCCCAAACCGGTTGGCGCAGGCAAGTACAAATAAAGCCCAACCGCAGCTGTCACAAATGCCAAGCTGTACAACCATAAAATTTTGGCAAACGCGCCTAAGGTATTGCTGACATCAGGGGAGATAGGCAATAAATTGCTCATCAAGAAAAGTGCTAAAGCAGAAACCGGTAATACCAAAACCAGCCAGATAAAACCCGAGTTTTGGATATAAGTCGGTGTGCCGGCCAAAATTTTGCCAAAAATCCAACCACTGTCTTTCACCAATTCCATCGGTGCGCCGGCTAATGCGCCAAACAGACCTGCGGTCATTACCAATGGAATCAAGATTTGCATAGTAGTCACCCCAAAATTACCCAGGCCGGCGTTAATACCTAATGCCGTACCTTGCAAACGCTTGGGAAAGAAAGTGCTGATATTGGACATAGAGCACGCAAAATTACCGCCACCAATACCTGACAACAAAGCTAATAACTGAAAGGTAAGCAGTGAGGTAGTTTTATCCTGCAAGGCAATGCCTGTACCAAAAGCGGGAATCGCCAGTAAAAATGTAGTCAGAAAAATCGTGTTACGCCCACCCGCCAAACGGATAAAAAACGATGACGGAATGCGTAAGGTCGCGCCCGCCAACCCGGCAATCGCAGTTAAAGTAAAAAGCTCATCTTTACTGAAAGGGAAACCCAAGTTACCCATTTGCACTGTAATGATGCCCCACATCAGCCACACGGCAAAACCGCACAGCAGGGCCGGCACGGAAATCCACAGATTGCGGTAGGCGATTTTCTTGCCGGTGGACTCCCAGAACTGTTCGTTCTCGACATCCCATTTTTCAATGTTAGTTTGCATGATTTCCTCCTTTGATTATTTAATATGCAACAAGCTCTTTGCCAGCCCGACGATCCAGATGACGTCCCACCTTGACCGGGCGCACCTCTGTCCAATACATCCAGACAAGAGATACCCAAACCACACCAAACATCAGCATGAAGCAGGAAGTGCGTACGCCTGTGAAGTCGAGTAAGGCGCCAAACATGATAGGTAACAGGAAACCACCCAAGCCACCGGCCAAGCCAACCACACCAGAAATCACACCGATATTGCTAGGGTATTCATTCGAGATGTATTTGAAAACCGAGGCTTTACCTATCGCAAAAGCAATACCCATGGTGAACATGACGATGGTGAAGGTGGTCGCGCCTAAGCCAAGATGGAAACTCTTGGGACCATTCACTGTAGTAATGGCAATCTCTGTTTGTGGGTAAGACAGGAAGAACAGGCATAACAGTGACACCCACAATACCCACCAAGTGACAGTATGTGCGCCGAATTTGTCAGAGAAATAGCCGCCTATGGCGCGTAAAACACCCCCAGGGATACTGAATGCAGCCGCCATCAATGCGGCCAGCTTCAGGTCAAAGCCGTATTCGGTCACATAATATTTGGTCATCCACAATGCCAAGGCCACATAGCCGCCGAACACGATAGAGTAATACTGACAGTATCTCCACACCCTCGGGTCTTTCAGTGCAACTAGTTGCTCCCCCATACTCACGCTACTGCTGACTCTATGGCTAGGGTCAGAATAGGTAAAGAACCAGAACAAAATAGCAGTTATGGTCATCAGTACCGCATATACCTGCGGCACCATCGTCCAGCCGTAGGCCACCACGATCAGCGGTGCCATCAGCTTTGTGACAGCCGCCCCAGTATTGCCTGCCCCGAAAATTCCCATCGCCAAACCTTGCTGATTTTTGGGGAACCAGCGTGCGCAATAAGCGATGCCCACTGTGAAAGAGCCTCCAGCCACGCCAACGAACAAGCCAGTGGCCAAAAAGTGCCAATATTCAGTGCAGTAGGAAATTAGATAAATGGGGATAACGGTAGAAAGCATCAGCACGAAAAACACCAGACGCCCGCCAAATTTATCAGTCCACATCCCTATCGGCAGACGAATCAACGACCCCGTCAGCACCGGTGTGGCTACCAGAATACCAAATTCGGTTTCGTTAAGCCCTAAGCTCTGCTTGATGGGGATCCCGATGACGGCAAACATCATCCAGGCCATAAAACATACCGTGAACGCCAGCGTACTGGCAATGACGACCGACCACGCCTTGTATTGTTGTGTTGCCATTTTGCTTCTCCCTTATCGAATAGCTTGGTGAAATAATATACTTATAGAAAAGAGGGGTATATTCTCCTGATGGATAAGGTAACGAAGCAAAAGAACTAGTTCTTTAGAACTATATCCAGATATTAGGAAATCGCTGTCAACGTTCTGGCAACTGCGCGCCTGAACGGCGGGATACGGCTTAAACGCAAAGCTACGTTACGTAACAGGCGTGCAGGCAACCTATCATCGCCATAAAGTTTGGCAATTGCATGCGTTGCCACAAACAATGGCATTGTGGCACGACGATGTGTCTGTTCATATCTTGCCAACATTGTATCCGCTGCAATACTTTGTGATGCGCGATGAGCCTGAATGATCTCGCGTGACAATACGGCAATGCCTTCCAGCCCAAAATTGAAGCCATGTGCCGTCACTGGGTGCATACCAACCGCCGCATCCCCTATCAAGGCAAAGCGTTTCGCCACAAAGTGTTTGGGATAAACCGTGACTAGCGGATAAGTATGGCGGGTGGAAGTCAGCTGCATATTGCCCAGCCTCTGTTTGAAACGCGCCTGCACTTCCAGACTGAAAGTATGGTCATCCATCGCCATCAATCGTGCCATTTCCTCAGGCGGCAAAGTAATCACCACCGAAGATTGCGACCCATTCATCGGCAACAAAGCGAGCGTCTGACCGTAGTCAAACCACTCCCATGCCACATGCTGATGCGGCACGTCATGTGTCATCACGCATACCAGCATGGTTCTGCCAAAATCATGCATATTGGCAGCAATCCCCATCATCCTGCGCGTTTCAGAAAAGCGATTATCTGCTGCTGCCAACAACCGCGCCCGAATCATCTCGCCGTTGCCGAGCGTAATGTTTGCGCAATCGTCATTTGTGCTCACCCCTTTTACCTGCACATCGGTCATCAGAGTTATGTCTGGTAAATCTGCCACCGCTTCATAAGCCGCTTTGCGGATACGATAATTGGAAACAAGATAGCCCAGTTCCTCACCACCACCATCTCGATGGTCAATCTGCAACGCAAACAGCGATGGTCCATTTAACACCTTAGCATCGCGCAATGGAGCAATCGCCTCGACATCAATCCGCTCCCACAGACCCAGTTCACGCATTCGCTTGGCAGAACGTTGTGTCAGCGCAATCTCCCGTCCATCAAAGATCGGGTTGACCAGGGCGTCTTTGCCTTGCCTTTCCAGCACAGCGATGCGCAAACCCTGCCCCGCCAGAGACCGCGCGAAACATAAGCCAGCTGGTCCAGAACCGATAATCACAACATCGAAATCCATGAAGTCCTCCAGTTATCCCAATGCATTCGCCAAAGTTTCAATCTTCGGAAACAAGCCGTTGGCCTCTGCCAAATCAAAGTCGGCGTGCTTCCGTTTTTTGACCCCGTAATCACTCAGAACCACATGTGTATTCAATTTAATCCCATGTTGCTCCAAACTTGCCTTGACGCATGACAACAAACAGCCATCCAGTGCCAAGATCGGCCTGCCGGTTTTGGCCAATTGCAGTAGTGGTTTAACGCTACCGCCCACACCCGCGATACAGGACATTTCTGCCGCCCCTTTGCGATCAAGTTTCAAAGCCAAGAAGTTCGCCATTTGTGCCGCACTGGAGCATCCTGAGCATGAATAGACCAACGGTAAGATTGGCGTATAGTGGCATGTTGTCATCATCAAACCTCATCACGTATTGAAGAACAGCACGCTAACACGCCACCCCACGCTCGCCTATTCTCCAGAAGTAGGGATTGTGGTAAAAAAGAACTACTTCTTTAGTAGTAGATTGAAACTATAAGACGGATGCCCTTTGTGTTGACAGCCTGAAGAAAGACATGAAAATTTGGAAATGACGGCATATTTTCATCCGCTCCTACTACGCCAGAAAGTAACAACCATATTCAGGTAGTCTAAGGAATTTTCGGCTTCGTTACCTTTTTAACTGGATTGCCT
>VGIC01000033.1 GCA_016867975.1 Betaproteobacteria bacterium
AGCATCGATCTGTATACCTGGTAGAACAGTTGAGTCAGCACTTTAAGTCGCATCAGCAGGTGCTCATCAGACATCGAGAATTGAAATCATGATAGGCATCTTAATCATTACTCACGGCCACCTAGGGGATAGCTTGGTGGATTGTGCAGAACACGTGTTGGGGCAAAAGCCGGATAAGATTGCCACCTTGGCAATCTCTAAACAGGATGATCCAGCTGTGATGATTACAAAAGGGCAGGCGTTGGTGGCTGAGTTGAACAGTGGCGCAGGTGTGCTGGTATTCACGGACATGTATGGCGCAACACCTTGCAATGTCGTGTCTGCGTTACTCCAAGCGGGAGCAGTAGAGGGCGTTGCTGGGGTCAATATGCCGATGCTGGTCAGAGCCATGACTTACCGGCATGAGCCATTGCATGTGCTCATCGAGAAAGCGGTCAGCGGGGGGCGAGAAGGGGTGGTGTATTTTAATCGGGAGCAATGCGAGCGCTACGAACCATCGTGAGCAATCAATAAAATGCCTAGGAAATGCAGAAATGATCAGTAAGGAATTGGAAATAGTTAATAAGTTGGGGCTGCATGCACGCGCCTCAACTAAGCTCACGCAAACCGCTAGTAAGTTCTCCAGCGATGTTTCCATTGCTCGGAATGGGCGTAAAGTGAATGCAAAGAGCATCATGGGTGTGATGATGCTGGCGGCGGCTAAGGGCGCAATCGTGACCATTGAAACCAATGGCGAGGATGAGTCGGCGGCAATGGAGGCTTTGACGGAATTGATACAGGGTTGTTTTGGCGAGGGTGAGTGATCGCGCACCTGTGAGATGAAAAGCCGTGGGACGAAGAATTGACCAGTTTTAGCATACATGGGGTAAGCGTCTGTGGCGGGATTGCCATAGGACATGCTCATCTTGTTTCTAATGCGCTGCTGGAGGTGGTGCATTATCAGTTACCTCAACATCTCATCGAAAATGAGGTAAAGCGTTTTTCCGATGCTGTCGCTACAGTCAAAGTTGACCTGGAACATATCAATGCGAGTCTGAGAAAAAATGTCCCGGCCGAAATCAGTGCATTCATCGGCACCCACTTGATGATGCTGGCGGATAAGTCTTTATCCGAGGTGCCCAAAGAGATCATCAGAAACGAGCAATGTAATGCTGAGTGGGCCGTCAAATTGCAAATGGATGATATCGTCGAGCAATTTGAGCAGATAGAAGATGATTATCTGCGGGAGCGTAAGCAAGATGTGATTCAGGTGGTAGAGCGCATCATCAAAGTGTTGCTGGGGCACCAGAGTCAGCTGGCGTTGGAGCAACAGTTCAGCGCATCGCACGAGGAACGCAAACTTATTCTGGTTGCGCATGACATTTCCCCGGCGGATGCCATCCAGTTCAAACAACATCAATTTGCAGCCTTTATTACCGACGTGGGTGGTGTCACCTCACACACGGCTATTTTGGCGCGTAGTCTGAATGTGCCTTCCATCGTTGCGCTGCAACGTGCACGTGACCTGATCAATGATGGTGAGCTGATCATTGTTGATGGACATGTGGGTGTGGTGGTAGTGAGCCCATCGCAGGAAGTGCTGGCTGAATACCGCTTGCGTCAAGAGCAGTGGGAGCTGGAACAGCAAAAGCTACAACTGATCAAAAGTACCAAGGCGGTGACTATTGACGGTACGGCGATTGAGCTGCATGCCAATATTGAAGTGCCGGAAGATGTGGCGGCGGTTGAAGCATCAGGCGCAACTGGGGTTGGTTTGTACCGGACGGAGTTCTTGTTCATGAATCGTCGTGATATGCCGAACGAGGATGAGCAGTTTGTTGCCTACAAGGCTGTGGCCAAAGCCATGAAGGGGGCAGCGGTCACGATTCGGACGTTGGATCTGGGGGCAGATAAGCACATGAATCCGGATACCGTGGTGAATTGCCTTAACCCGGCCTTAGGTTTGCGGGCGATACGCTTATGTCTGGCGGAGCCGCATATCTTCATGACTCAATTAAGAGCGTTGTTGCGCGCCTCACATTACGGGAATATCAAGATTCTGGTGCCCATGCTTTGTACACTGTCAGAGTTGCGTCAAGTCAAGACCATGCTGGAGCGGGCGAAGAGTAGCTTGAGAAAAGAGAATATCCCGTTTGATGAGCACATCGCCTTAGGGGGAATGATTGAGATTCCTGCTGCCGCAATCAATGCCGAGGCTTTTGCGAATGAGTTGGACTTTCTATCGATAGGCACCAATGACCTGATCCAGTATACGCTGGCGATCGACCGTACCGATGATTCGGTTGCACATTTGTACAATCCGCTACATCCCTCAGTATTAAAACTCATCGCCATGACCATCAAGGCAGGGGCAAAATTGGGAAAATCGGTGTCGGTGTGTGGGGAGATGGCTGGAGATGCAAAATTCACCAGACTGCTGATCGGTATGGGGTTACGTCATTTGTCCATGCACCCTTCACACATCCTGAGTGTAAAACAGCAAGTGCTGCACAGTCAGATCAGTCATCTCAGTCAACATGCGCGCAAGGTGCTAGGGTTGTCAGATTTAGAAAAAATAGAACCATTGGTCGCAAAATTCAACCAGGGGGGGTGAAGTTCTCAACTTTATGGCTCTTCCAGCGCATTATATTTTATAAAGTAGTGAAGGATCTCTTGTGTCAAACCCACTGTTATCGCTCTCCGGATTACCAAAATTTAACGAAGTAACAGCCGCGCATGTGTCCCCTGCCGTAGAGGCATTACTAGCCGAGGCACGTGCCACTATCGAGTCGCTTGCATCCAATCAGGAGGGTGTGACTTGGCAGAACTTTGCCGAGAAGCTTGAGGATATGGAGGAAAGATTGTCGCGCGTTTGGTCGCAGGTTGGTCATATGAATGCGGTGGTGAATACTCCAGAGTTGCGCGAGGCTTATAACGACAATCTGAGCAAGTTGACCGATTTCTATGCTGATCTTGGGCAGGATGAGCGACTCTATGCGAAGTTCCGTGCCTTAAAAGCCAGCGCAGAGTTTGCTCATTTAACTGCAGCACAGCAAAAAGTGATTGAGAATGAGCTACGCGACTTTCGTTTGGGCGGTGCAGAGTTACCACCTGAGCAGAAGGCGCGCTTCAAGGAAATACAAGAATCGCTTGCGAAACTGTCGTCGAAATTTGAGGAGAACGTACTCGACACCACGAATGACTATGCACTTTATATCGAGGATAAGGCTTTGCTGAAGGGGGTGCCTGAGGATGTGATGCAGGTGGCTTCTGAGGCAGCGATGGCTGATCAGAAAACTGGCTGGAAATTGACATTGCATTTTCCGTCGTATCTGCCCGTGTTGCAATATGCCGAAGATCGCGGTTTGCGTGAGCAGCTCTATCGTGCCTATGCAACGCGAGCCTCTGAGCTCGGGAAGCCGGAATGGGACAACACTTCGATGATTGAGCAGATTTTACAGTTGCGGCTGGAGGCGGCTAAGTTACTGGGCTTTGAAAATTATGCTGAACTTTCCATTGAGACTAAGATGGCTGAATCGGCGCAACACGTTGAGGAATTCCTGCTGGATCTGGCAAAGCAGGCTAAACCCTACGCGCTCAGAGACAAAGCAGAGCTCGATGAGTACGCAAAAAAGTTGGATATTCCCGATATGCAGGCATGGGATGTGGCCTATGTTTCAGAGAAGTTGCGCGAAGAGAAGTATGCTTTTTCTGATCAGGAAGTGAAACAGTACTTTCCGGAAGCCAACGTGTTGACCGGGTTGTTTAAGGTCGTAGAAACTATTTTCGGCGTACATGTTATCAAGGCAACAGCTCCGGTTTGGCATGAGACTGCGAGTTTTTATGACATCAGAAGTCAATCCGGACAGCTCATTGGTCAGTTTTATCTTGATTTGTATGCCCGCAACAATAAACGTGGTGGAGCATGGATGGATGAAGCCATCACTAGGCGCAAGGTGTTGGGTGAGTTGACCACTCCCGTGGCCTACCTGACCTGTAATTTTTCTGCACCTGTGGGCGAAAAACCTGCGTTGTTTACCCATGATGAAGTGTTGACCATGTTCCATGAGTTCGGGCATGGCTTGCATCATATGCTGACAGAAGTGGACTATTACAGTGTGTCAGGCATCAAAGGGGTGGAGTGGGATGCCGTTGAGTTGCCGAGTCAGTTCATGGAGAATTTCTGCTGGGAGTGGGATGTGGTGCGCCACATGACCTCACATGTTGATACGGGTGAGCCATTGCCACGGGCTTTGTTTGATAAGATGGTCGCAGCAAAGAATTTCCAAGCGGGGATGCAAACCGTGCGTCAGATCGAGTTCTCATTATTTGATATTCGTTTACACCGTGATTTCGACCCCTGCGGCACATCGACAGCGTTGGATTTGATCGAGTCGGTGCGTGATGAGGTGGCCGTGGTGAGACCGCCCAAATGGAATCGGTTTCCACACAATTTTACCCACGTGTTCTCCGGCGGTTATGCGGCGGGTTATTACAGCTACAAATGGGCTGAGGTGCTGTCAGCAGATGCCTACAGTATGTTTGAAGAGGATGGGGTGTTGTCGCGGGAGACAGGGCAGCGCTACTGGCAAGAGATTCTGGCTCAAGGTGGTTCGCGTTCAGCGTTAGCGTCCTTTGTTGCCTTCCGTGGGCGGGCACCCAGTATTGATGCGCTGTTGCGTCATCATGGGATGACCGAATGAAAGTAGCCACTTGGAACGTAAACTCGCTCAATGTGCGCCTGCCGCATGTGCTGGATTGGTTGCAGGCCCATCAGCCAGACGTACTGTGTTTGCAAGAGACTAAGCAGGAAGACAGCAAATTTCCCTATGATGCATTCAAGCAGGCTGGTTATGAGGCAGTGCACCTTGGACAGAAGACCTATAATGGTGTCGCCATCCTAAGTCGGCATGCCATCACGGACATACAGCGGAATATTCCGAATTTTCCTGATGAGCAACAGCGCTTAGTGGCTGCCAACATCAAGGGTATCCGGGTAGTGTGTGCCTATGTGCCTAATGGTCAATCGCTTGATTCTGATAAGTATCAATACAAATTGCGCTGGCTTGCGGCCTTGAACGATTGGCTCAAGCACGAGATTGCAGAATACCCAGAATTGATGTTGTTGGGAGACTACAACATTGCGCCCGATGATCGGGACTGCCATGATCCGATGGCTTGGCAGGGGCAAGTGCTGGTGTCAATGCCGGAGCGTGAAGCTTTCGGGCAACTAATCGCACTGGGCTTACATGACAGTTTCAGGTTGTTTGAACAGCCGGAAAAGAGTTTTAGCTGGTGGGATTATCGCATGATGGGCTTTAGGCGTAATCTAGGAATGCGGATTGATCATATCTTGGTCAGTGACGCACTCAAGGCACGATGTCAAGCCGCTTCTATCGACAAAGCACCACGCAAACTGGAGCGACCTTCAGATCATACTCCAGTGGTACTGGAACTGGTGGATGGATAGAGCCTATTGAATAGGCATCTAGTTGCTACTAAAATCAACGGGGCCGAGTAGTTTCTGCGCTGCATTCTGTGCGGGGGCAGCACCTTGATGGATGAGTTGTCCAGCAGGCAACTCTCGCCTGCCAGGCTCTGTTCCCTTGCTAGGTACCGCAGGTGCATGCGCGGGGTTGGTCTGCAATAGCTGTTGTGCCGGACTCTGTAGGGGATCTTCCATTGCCGAGACATCTTCCAGCATGGGAGGTAACGGCGTGTCTACTTCGGGTGGTGGATTTTCATGGTAAAAATACTCACTGATCCCATTGTTGTCATCCTCCTCAGTACGCAGGCCGGTGACAGGATCTATTTTGAGTGACATGACACCGTCAGGTATTGGCATTTCGATGATTGGCAGACCTTTTAGAGCAGTTTCCATATACTTGATCCAAATCGGGAGTGCGGCTACGCCACCTGTCTCTGATCCCCCTAAACGGCGAGGTTTGTCAAAACCGACCCATGCAATCGCCACCTGATAAGGGCTGTAGCCAGCAAACCAGGCATCAAAATGATCATTGGTCGTACCGGTTTTCCCCGCTAGGTCGCTACGGCCGAGCTGTAGCGCTTTAGTGGCAGTGCCACGCCTGACAACGTCTTGCATCATTGAGTTCATGATGAAAGCGTTTCTGGCATCGATGACACGTGGAGCCCCCTTATTAACACCAGAGAACTTGGTGGCTAAGATCACCTTGCCATTTTGGTCAACAATCTTGCTGATCAGATTGGGTTTTACAAGATATCCGCCATTGGCAAATACTGCGTAGGCATTCGCCATTTGCCAAAGTGTCACTGAGCCTGCACCAAGCGCCATGGTCAGGTAAGGCGGGTGGTCTTCGGCTTTGAACCCGAAGCGCGTAATGTACTCTTGCGCGTAGTCTGTGCCTATGGATTCTAATACGCGAATCGACACCATGTTCTTGGACTTTGCCAGTGCTTGACGCAGGCGCATCGGACCGTCAAAAGTACCGTCAAAGTTTTGAGGGGACCAGGCTTTTTCGCCGGTGTCAGTAGCTGAAAAGTTAAGGGGCGCATCCTCAACGATACTGGCAGCGGTGTATCCCTTTTCAAGTGCCGCGGAATAAACAAAAGGCTTGAAACTTGATCCAGGCTGACGCTTAGCTTGTGTGACGCGATTGTATTTGTTGCGATGAAAATCAAATCCACCCACTAGTGCACGGATCGCACCAGTTTCTGGATCCATAGCCACCAATGCTGATTCTACTTGAGGCAATTGTGCTACGCGCCAACCCCCGCTTTTACTCAATGAGGTTGATTTAAATATGCGAATGACGGCGCCGGGTTTAATCAGGCGCTTGGTGACATCTTTTTCGTTTAGTGTTTGCTCGATTAAGGCGAGACCGTTCCCGCTAATTTCAATGGTTTCGCCCAGCTTGCTGTAAACTACAATCGACTTGGGTTTTAGCTGCGTGACGATAGCAGGAGTTAGTCCATTTGAGCTGTCGAACTCATCCAGCGCTTCATCCAGTGCATCAGGTTGGGTGTTGGTAAGGATTTTGGCAAGATCCAGTCTCTTTTCTGGTCCGCGGTAGCCATGTCGGAAATCGTAATCCAAAACTCCTTCCCTGATCGCATCGTTGGCTGCCTCTTGGTTGGCTTTGCGAATTGTAGTGTAGACGTTGAGGCCGCTCGTGTAGATTTCATCTTGGTATTGAGCGTAAAGACTATTCCGCACGATCTCGGCCACATAATCAGCCACGAGGTCGCGAGCTTGTCTGGTTGCCTTAAAGCGCAAGGGTTGCTTTAAAGCAGCCTGATAGACGGATTCTTGAATGAAGCCAAAGCGGTACATATCGCGTAATACTTCCTGCTGTCGTACGATGGCGCGTTTAGGGTGTGTATAGGGGTTGTAGGCGGACGGTGCCTTGGGCAAGCCTGCTAATAGTGCGGTTTCTGCTAGGTTTAACTTTTCCAGCGGTTTGCCGAAATACACTTGAGCGGCTGCCGAAAACCCGTATGCACGCTGACCTAGGTAAATCTGGTTAATGTAAAGTTCGAGTATCTTGTCTTTGCTTAGATTGTTTTCGATCTTAAGGGCAAGCAGAGCCTCGTTGATTTTGGTCAGAAGATTGCGCTGACCGTTGGGAGGGGTAAAGAAATTCTTGGCAACCTGCATCGTGATGGTGCTTGCACCTTCGCGGCTGACACCAGTGAGGTTGTTTTTGATTGCGCGAAGAATGCCTTTTGTGTCTACACCGCCGTGCTGATAAAAACGTCTGTCCTCAATGGCGAGCACAGCGTCTTTCATAGGCTTGGGCACCTGCGTTATTTTGATATAGGCGCGACGTTCTTCCCCGAACTCGTCAATCAGGTATCCGTCCTCAGAGTAGACTCTGAGTGGGAGCTTGGGGCGATAATCGGTTAGCGCCTCTAGTGAGGGTAAAGTGGGGTATATGACGGCAGAAGCGATGCCGATAAAAGCCAGGATAGATAAGCAGCCTGCGGCAGAAACCAGTAACAGATAGTGCCACCATTTATTAGGACTCATAAGCAATCGATCCATGTTTAAGAATTGTATGGCGCTATTATAAATGGCTAATTATTCATTGAGGTTAGACATGCACTCTAATTTGTTAAAAATAAAGTGAGGAATGAAAAATTTATGGGGTTAAAGTTGCGACCTAGGTATTTAAACACCTCAAAACCCAGTGACAAAGCAGAGTTGCTTCCCTAAGATTGTTGATAGCACGATGACATTTAAATAACTGATCAGATCGAAATCTGACATATTTGTCAGTTTGTCTTAAAATGCCCGTCTGTATGAAGGGTATTTTTTGTTGTGACAAGCATTTTTGCAATGGTCTATTCCAGTATAGATAGGGCATCAATTGAATAATATTATTTTTGTAGGTCTGATGGGCGCAGGAAAGACCACAATCGGCCGCTTGGTCGCCAAGCAGTTAGACCGAGAGTTTTATGATTCTGACGTAGAAGTAGAGCGTAAAACAGGTGTCAAAATCCCTTTGATTTTTGAACTCGAAGGCGAAGCCGGTTTTAGAAAACGTGAAACACAGGCACTTGAAGAGCTGACGAAAATGCATCATATTGTGATGGCAACAGGGGGCGGGGCAGTGCTGTTGCCAGAAAACCGTGACATGCTGAAAAAAAGCGGCACAATTATCTATTTGCGAGGAAAAGTGCACGATCTCTACCTGCGTACATATCATGACCGGAGCCGTCCGCTATTGCAAGGTGATAATCCCAAACAAAAGTTAGAGCGTCTCTATCGTGAGCGTGATCCAATCTACACAGCGATGGCAAACCTGATTGTAGATACAGGAGTGCAATCGGCCAACGAGATTACCGCCACTATCATGCAACTCATTTCAACCCCATCAATCAACCCAACTGAATGAACGTAATGCAAACACTCAAAGTAGAGCTGGCTGACAGAAGCTATCCCATCCATATCGGGCGCAATCTGATCACAAACGCAGATCTGATACTGCCGCACCTTAAGCGCAAACATGTTGCAGTGGTCACCAACACCACGGTTGCGCCCTTATATTTAGATCAACTGACGCGAACATTGCAATCGGTTGGTGTGAAAGTGATTCCAATCATTCTGCCGGATGGCGAAGCGTACAAAAACAGCGAAACGCTGAACATGATTTATGACGCGCTACTGCAAAACCGCTGTGAGCGAAGCACCACGCTGATTGCACTCGGCGGTGGCGTGATTGGTGATTTAACCGGGTACGCCGCTGCAACGTATTTACGGGGAGTGCCATTCATTCAAATTCCAACCACTCTGCTATCACAGGTGGATTCCTCTGTAGGCGGCAAAACCGGCATCAACCATCCGCTCGGCAAAAATATGATAGGTGCGTTCTATCAGCCCCAAGTGGTGCTGGCCGACATCGACACCTTGCATACGTTACCGTCGCGTGAGTTCTCGGCGGGTATGGCAGAAGTGATCAAATATGGCTTGATCCGCGATGAGGGTTTCTTTGACTGGATTGAGCAGCATATTGAAAAACTCATGCAGTTGGACGAATTGGCACTAAGTGAAGCGATTTACCGCTCCTGCCAAAACAAAGCAGAAGTCGTTGCGCGCGATGAGCATGAAAATGGCGAACGTGCTTTGTTAAACCTCGGTCACACTTTTGGGCATGCGATAGAAAATGCCATGGGCTATGGCGTTTGGCTCCATGGCGAGGCGGTGGCGGCAGGCACCATGATGGCGGCTGATCTGTCAAAGCGCATGGGATGGCTGACAGCGCATGAGGTCGCTCGCATACAGATGTTATTGAAAGCAGCCAATTTGCCACTTGATCCTCCCAAGTTGGGCGCAGATCAATATTTGGAACTGATGCAGCTTGATAAAAAAGTGGCGGATGGCAAGATTCGCCTGATATTACAGCAGGGCATAGGCAAATCCATTATCACCAGCGATTATGATGCGGCTCAGTTAAGGGCGACGCTCACACTGTGATGAATACACTCGCCCCCTATGCCGCCCATCCAGAACACTCACTGGGGCGCGTGGTCACCGAGCCACCGTCGGCAACCCGCAATGCTTTTCAGCGTGACCGAGATCGCATCATCCATTCGACCGCATTCCGCCGTCTGGAATACAAAACGCAGGTTTTTGTGAACCATGAAGGAGATCTGTTTCGTACACGCCTTACCCATAGCCTCGAGGTTGCGCAAATGGCACGTGGTATTGCGCGCACACTGGGCTTGCATGAAGACCTCACCGAAGCCATTGCCTTGGCGCATGATTTGGGGCATACACCGTTCGGTCACGCCGGGCAGGATGCACTCAATGAATGTATGCGCGACTTTGGTGGCTTTGAGCATAACCTGCAATCACTACGCGTGGTGGAGCAGCTGGAGTTGCGTTATGCCGAGTTCGATGGCTTAAATCTCACGTTTGAAGTGCGCGAAGGCATACTCAAACACTGCTCGATTAAAAACGCCAAACAATTGGGCGATGTAGGGCAACGCTTTTTGGATAAAACCAGCCCAAGCCTAGAGGCACAGTTGACTAACTATGCCGATGAAATTGCCTACAATAATCATGACATTGATGATGGCTTGCGTTCTGGCCTAATCACCATTGATCAGCTATCTCAAGTTGAGTTGTTTGCCAATAATCTGGCGGAAGTTAAAGCCAAATATCCCAAGCTGGAAAAAAGAAGGCTCATTCATGAAACCGTGCGCCGCATGATCAACACATTGGTGGTAGATCTCTGCACGCAAAGTGCCCATAACATTGCCCAACACCAGCCACGTAGTATTGCAGATATCCGTCGTTTGCCGCAATTGATTGAGTTTAGCCAAAAAATGGCCGCACAAAACCTCAAGCTCAAGCAATTCTTGCGTAAGAACCTGTATCAACATTACAAAGTCAACCGCATGAGCGCCAAGGCGGTACGCATCGTGCGCGAACTCTTTACCGCGTTTTATGACAACCCAAGCCTGATGCCCAATGAGTTTCAGGTGTACGCTACAACAGATAAAGCGCGGGCAGTGGCTGACTACATAGCCGGCATGACCGATCGTTATGCCATTCGTGAGCACCGCAAACTGTTTACGGTGGAAGAATATTTGTAAT
>VGIC01000034.1 GCA_016867975.1 Betaproteobacteria bacterium
TGTCCGGAATATTATCCACACCCACTCCTTAACAGATTCCGAACAAGAATCTAAATGGTTCAAAAGTCTTCGAGTATACAGCAAAATAATTCCAGCATTTTCTTTTTTATAACCCCATATGTCACGCTCGCTGGGCTCACACTATGCTTGGTATCCGAAAAACAGGGGCAAGCTCAGTTTTACCCCGTGATTTTTAGCAACTTAATTGATTAGAGATTGACCAAGACCCTGATAAACTGTATTCTTTCGCCTCAAAACGGAGAGCTGGCCGAGTGGTCGAAGGCACTTCCCTGCTAAGGAAGCATACGGGCTTAAATCTGTATCGAGGGTTCGAATCCCTCGCTCTCCGCCAGTTTTAAAGGTGACTGTTATATTTTTGTGGAATATTATTCTACTTCAAGTATAATGCGCGCCTAACGCGCCCGTAGCTCAGCTGGATAGAGTACTCGGCTACGAACCGAGCGGTCAGGAGTTCGAATCTCTTCGGGCGCGCCAATCAATTATGGAAATGGGCACTGTCAATACAGCGCCCATTTTTATTTTAGCCTATTCAATCAGTAGTTTTTATCTGGCTATTTCACTCTCAATCACCGCATGAGTAGCGGTAATAAATTGACACATCGGTAAAACCGTGCAAATATCGCCACATAAATAACGATGATTACAAAAGGGACTTAGGAAGCTAAATCGGTTTGTTTCATAAAGGTTTAAGCATCTCAAGGCAAATGTTATCACGGTAATGATTAACATTAACATGAGCCAACACACCAACATCTCCGCACAAGCATTGGCATCCCTGCTTGAAACGCAAGCTCCACTACTGATGGACGAACGCAGCCTCCTTCTCGATCAGTAAAGGATTAAAAATCCACAGACTCTGGCCAATGGGATATTGGCATGAACGGCAGCTGAATACCCCGTTGCGGAATATAATGCTCAAAAGGAAAGGGGTACACAAATGAAATTTGACAAAGAAGTAGATGCCACAGGATTAAACTGCCCCCTGCCCATTTTGCGCTGTAAAAAGGGGCTGAGCGAACTTAGTCATGCTCAAGTACTGAAAGTGATCGCCACCGACCCGGGATCTGTCAAAGATTTCAACGCATTTTGCACGCAAACTGGGCATGAATTACTGCAACTGGATGAAGGCGATGCCGTTTTTACGTTTTACATCAAGAAACGGATGATTTGAACCTCTGCTTCAAATGCTCTTAAAAATTAGCGATTGATAAACGAGCACGCATCAATGCGTCAAATAGTTAAAGATACACGGATAGATTACAGCAAGTTTGACTTTACGTATGAGCCGGTACCGTAGGAAGCACCCAATCACATGAGCGCCAGATGCTGCCACTGATGCATAGCAAGGAAGCGCGATTGTATGGGTCAAGCGCATCTAAGGAGGTGCAGAAGACCTGAACACACCTTGATATTGCTTGAGTTGTAACGTGATAAAGGCGGTTGTGTAACTGAAAGGATAAATCCTTTCCAGCGCTGACTGAATACCTGGAAAATCAGGAGGTAACCTGATCAATCAAACAAAAATGGCAAGTGTTATGGTCCAAAATTGCTTAACTGGGCGCGATGCTTAAATTATTGGCGGAGTGGACGGGGCTCGAACCCGCGACCCCCGGCGTGACAGGCCGGTATTCTAACCAACTGAACTACCACTCCTAATAAGCTGAGTCGCTAACGTTGAATGTGGTGGGTGCTAACGGGGTCGAACCGCTGACATTCGCCTTGTAAGGGCGACGCTCTACCAACTGAGCTAAGCACCCTGCCTATCCAACGAGGTCAGCATAATACCCTAATTGTTAAAAAGTTCCAACTTATTTTTACATTACTGTAGAGAACACATAAACTGTCCGCCTTTGAATTTAAAATCCAAGTCAAGGGACGGAAGTAAATGGGGGGATACAGTAAGCCGCTTACCCCTGCACAGCGCTTGCTCGCACATTCTGAAATATCGGATGTTACAAAAGAGAAATTGACTGCGAAAATAAAAACACTAAATCCGTTTGATATTCAAAAACAAATTCAGCGTAAACTAAAGGCCATGCGACTTTCCTTCCCCTACTAAACCAACAACACACACCTGATGAATGATTTTTCCTATCGGCTGATTACCTGGCAAAAACAGTATGGTCGTCACGCCTTGCCTTGGCAAAACACGACCGACCCTTACGCAATCTGGGTTTCAGAAATCATGTTGCAACAGACCCAGGTATCTTCGGTGATTGGCTATTACCAGAGATTCATGGCGCGCTTCCCAACGATTGCAGCACTGGCTAACACCACCGAAGACGAAGTGCTACAGCACTGGAGCGGTCTAGGTTATTACTCCAGAGCGCGCAATCTGCATCACGCCGCGCAAACCATTATGGATAATCATGACGGGCAGTTCCCACAAAAATTTGAGACCATCCAAACACTGCCGGGCATCGGACGCTCAACTGCCGCAGCCATTGTTTCATTTGCATTCAATCAGACACAAACGATTCTTGATGGCAATGTAAAACGTGTGCTGGCCAGACACTTTGCGATTGCAGGTTGGCCTAGTCATCCGAAAATTGAAAAACAGCTATGGGCGCTAGCCGAAACCTTGCTACCACAAGCAGACATAGTGGCTTACACGCAAGGCTTAATGGATTTAGGTGCAACTCTATGCACCAGAAGCAAACCACAATGTCCTTTATGTCCATTGCAAAGTAGTTGCGAGGCGTATCAGCAAAACCTTGTGCCTACACTACCGACCCCAAAACCACGAAAAACGATTCCGGAAAAACACATCACCATGCTGATTTTTATGCAGGGCAATGAAATCCTGCTTGAAAAACGCCCACCCAGTGGCGTATGGGGTGGGTTATGGAGCTTTCCTGAGACAGAAGCTACCAATAATTTTGCAACATCATCGGGTGAAAAATATGGGATGCAGGTAGCCGTCACTCAAGCACTGCCCTCACTCATTCATACTTTTACTCATTTCAAACTTCACATCCACCCTCAACCACTCCATGTCACCAAGCAAATGCCGCAATGCCATGACTCTACGCGGCGATGGATCCATATTGATGACGCTATGGGTGTAGCGATTCCCACGCCTGTGCGTAAGATTCTACAATCTTTGTCACATGCTCAGGCTTCTAACAAACACGCATAAATATGATTTATATCAACACATACGGTGAATTATGTTTATATAATCGCAGTCATAGCCCAACAACTTAGCGGAGACAATCGTAATGAGTAACAACCTGCCCAACAGTACTGAAGTATCCAAAGAACAGCTTGTAGCAGATTTTAAAGTTGTGATAGCGGATGCTGAGGCATTACTAAAAGCCACTGCCAGTCAGGGCGGTGAAACGATAGCCAATTTACGTGCTAGAACAGAAGAGTCTCTTGCTCATGCTAAAGAGCGATTGGCAGAGGCACAAGATGCATTGATTGAAAAAACCAAAGCAGCTGCGCATGCAACCGATGAGTACGTGCATGAAAAACCATGGCATGCCGTTGGCGTGGCAGCAGGCATTGGCTTGGTCATTGGCTTGCTAATCGGTCGCCGTTAACCCGATATGGCTGACATTTCTAACAGCACACAAGAGGGATTGTTGAACTCGCTGAAGAAGCTGGCTGGCACGCTTATCGCCATTGTTAATACACGACTTGAGCTGTTAAGCACGGACTTAGAAGAAGGACGAGAGCGGCTAATTTCGCTACTTGCTACAATTTTTGTGGCGCTGTTTTGCCTATGTTTCGGTCTAGTGTTGCTTGCAATTCTTATCGTGGTTTTATTCTGGGACACACACCGCATGTTGGTATTGATGATATTGACTGGACTATTTCTTGGTGCCGGCACCGTGCTTGGAATCATGGCATTGAACGCACTAAAGGCCATGCCCAGGATGTTTGCGGCCAGCTTGACTGAGCTATCAAAAGACCAGCAGGAAATCTTATGACTAGGCTGAGATCATGAATCGTAAACTCGCCATGCTCGCGCAACGTCGCCAAACGTTGGTGAAAAAAGCAGCGTTACAGCGGGTAACGCTGGCACAGAACATAGCGCAGTTACGCAACCCTATCGCGACTGCCGACCTTGGTTTTCAGGTATTCCATTATTTCAAACAGCACCCATTTCTCATGCTGAGCGCTACAGCACTGATTAACATGATCAGCCTTAACCGCTTAGGTCGATGGCTTAAATCTAGCATCTCGGTTCTGCATTTTGCACATAGTGTGATTAGTCTATGGATCAAGAAATAATCAATAAAAAAGCGACCCTGGGGTCGCTTTTTTAACGAACAATTACTCAAGAATTACTTCTGATCCCAAGAATCTTCCCACATGCAGTGTTTGATCTTGTGACGGTTAGCAATCAACTCATCAATGTTCGGCTCGTTGTTCAAAGCACGTTTGATCGCCAATTTAGTTGCATCGTAGTTGTTCTTGTACATATCGGCTTTATCTAATTTGCCTTCTTTTTCCAGCGGAATGCACCCTGGATCGATCCACACTAAGCTGATGATGCACAGATCATTCACTTGATCTTTAGGGATGATACCTTCGATGACGCAGTCAAGAATCGCATCAGCGGTCGCAGCTTGCACCACACCACCGAACAACCCAACGTCTGTGCTGCCTTTAAGCGTTACTTTTGGTACTGTCATACAAACAGGACGCACCATTTGGTTGATATCACGCACAGCAAACATCGCGGTGTGACCTTTGCTTTGTGCCATTAAGTTAGCGAAGGCTTGACCAACTGGGCCATCCACTGCGCCGATTAAAATTTCCGGCATTGCGGCGGTAACATCCTTACCTTCTGAATAAACGGTGGCTTCGCCCGCTTTGAAAACGATTTTTGACATGAGAAATCCTTGAAGAGAATGAAAAAATGAATTTTTTACTTAAATTCTATGAGGTGAGATTTTATAGAATGCCCCTGCTTTAAGCAATTTACATTGAGTCTACCAATAGCAGAACTGCACTTCTGTCTGATTCATTTATTTGTTCTAGCACGCACCGGTTTTATTCATCAAATTCTTGAAATGAAATTTTAAGGTGGGAACTATAGATTCGATATTGTTAGCGCGTAATCTTACGAATAATATCGTCCAATTGGTCTAAATTCGTGTAGCTAATTCTTAATGTGCCCGCACCATGAGTGCCCGTCTTGATAGTTACCGCCGCACCTAATTTATCACTCAGGGTTTCTTGTAATATCAAAACATCCTGATTCGACTTCACTGCTGGCGCCAGTTTATGCTTAGGCTTAATGACCTGTTCGGTGAAATTCTTTACCAGATTCTCGGTTTCACGCACGGACAGATCGTTATAAACAACTTGCTCAGCCAGCATGACTTGTTGCGCACCATCCAACCCCACTAATGCACGCGCATGCCCCATGTCCAGCTTGCCCTGCATTAACATTTCCTGCGCCGGTGCTGTCAGCGTCAACAAGCGCAACAAGTTGGAAACTGCAGCGCGTGAGCGCCCAACTGCTTCAGCTGCCTTTTCATGTGTCATCGCGAACTCATCAATCAAACGCTTGATGCCTTGCGCCTCTTCAAGCGGGTTTAGGTTTTCACGCTGAATATTTTCAATTAATGCCATGGCAAGCGCCGCTTCATCGGCAATCTCACGCACCAGCACCGGCACTTCTTTTAAGCCAGCGATCTGGCTAGCGCGCCAGCGACGCTCACCGGCGATAATTTCATATTGCTCATCGAATAACTGACGCACTAGAATCGGCTGCATGATACCTTGTGTCTTGATAGAAGCTGCAAGCGTCTGCAGGGCCGCATCATCCATATAGCTACGCGGCTGATATTTACCTGGCTGCAGTTGCTCTACTTTAAGCATCAATAGTGAGTCAGCCTCTCCAACACTCCCCATATCACCAGCGAGGAGGGCATCCAGCCCGCGTCCCAACCCTTTTAACTTAACCATGTTTTTTCTCTTTGCCTGTTATTTCTTTAGTGATAATCTCTCGCGCCAATTCCAGATAAGCCACCGCACCTTTTGAGCTTTTATCATAATTCAGTACTGGCAAGCCATAACTTGGTGCCTCGGCCAGACGAATATTGCGCGGAATGACGGTTTTATAAACCTTTTCACCAAAGTGACTGATCAACTGCGCCGAAACCTGCTGTGACAACATGTTACGACTATCAAACAATGTACGCAATAAGCCCTCTATCTCTAGTGTTGGATTTAAGTGAGCACGCACTTTTTTTATGGTATTCACTAAATCTGACAGCCCTTCCAGCGCATAATACTCACATTGCATTGGAATCATGACCGCATTTGCCGCCGTCAGTGCATTTACCGTCACCAGATTCAGGGCGGGGGGGCAATCCAGCAAGACCATATCATAAGTTCCTGCCAGTTTTGCAATTGCCACTTTGAGACGGTTTTCACGTGCCAACTCATTCACCAACTCCACTTCGGCACCAGCCAGCTCGCGATTAGAAGGGGCAATATCAAAACCGCCTCTTTCACTGCTTACCACCACGTCCTTAAGCGATTTCGCACCTATCAGCACATGGTAAATACTGGATTTTAGATGGGCCTTATCAACACCACTACCGGTACTGGCATTTCCCTGAGGATCCAGATCAATTAACAGCACGCGCTTACCCAAATTTGCCAGACTGGCCGCCAGATTCACACAGGTCGTGGTTTTACCTACGCCGCCTTTTTGATTGGTGATTGCTAATATCTTCATATCAACTTAGTTTATTGTTAATTGATGCGGATCTATCACTATCAAATGCCGTTCCGCGTCAAGCCCGGCTACTTTCAACACTTCAACCCTAGCAGGCTGGATATCTGCCTGCATAAATTCATGTATGGGTATCACACCTTTCATCGCAAACCATAAACCATCTTCAGCCAGCAAATGTTTTGTAAGCTTGATGAACAGGGCAATTTCAGAAAAGGCTCGCGAGATAATCACATCAAAACCTGAACCCTGGTTGAAACGTTCTCTTTTCAACACTTCCACGCGACCTGATTCCACATGAAAATTGGCCAGCCCCAACTCACCTTTGACCTGCCGCATAAAGCTGGCTTTTTTCTGCACTGCATCAATTGCCACAATCTGTAACTCCGGCAAGCAGATTGCCAGCGGAATACTTGGCAGCCCCGCACCGGCACCCACATCCAGCAAAAATTTAGCATTTGAAGCTACTACATGTGGCAGTACGCTGAGCGAATCCAGCACATGTAATGTCACCATTTCCAGCGGATCTCGCACAGCAGTGAGGTTGTGCACCTTATTCCATTTAGCAATCAGTTGCACATAAGCAATCAGATTTTGCTGCTTTTCCGCTGGAATCTGCAGCCCCATTTCAGACAAACCATTTTTCAGCCTGGCTTTTAGCATTGAAGCATCCATCATGCGACTTTGTCAGCAGCATCATTACTTAGGGCTTTGCTGCGGGATTTACGTTTCAAATACACCAGTAGCAAAGAAATAGCGGCTGGGGTAATACCAGAGATTCGGCTTGCCTGACCAATCGTTTCAGGCTTTTGCGCGTTGAGTTTCTGCTGCGCCTCGATGGGTAGTCCATGAATCTCTCGATAATCCAAATCTGCCGGTAATTTGGTATTTTCCTGCCCACGGCTACGTGCGACCTCATCTGCCTGACGGTCGATATATCCTTGATATTTGGCCGCGATCTCCACCTGCTCGCGCACGGCAGGATCCAGCTCACCCAAACCTGAATCACCCAAACTCAGCACCGCATCGTAACTCACTTCCGGACGGCGCAACAGTTCGAACAAACTGTACTCATGCTCAAGCGGTTTACCAAACAGGGTTTGCATGGTTTCCGCACTCAAATTCGCAGGCTGCACAAAGGTCTTTTTCAAACGCCCCTGCTCGCGCTCGATTCCCTCTTTTTTACGGCTGAAAGCCTCCCAGCGCACATCATCAACCAAACCAAGTTTACGCCCGACTTCAGTCAAGCGCATATCGGCGTTATCTTCCCTGAGTTGCAACCGGTATTCCGCCCTGGAAGTGAACATACGGTACGGCTCACTCACGCCTCGCGTGATCAGGTCATCCACCAACACACCTAGATAAGCCTCATCACGGGCAGGGCACCATGGTTCTTTTTCTTGTGCATACAATGCTGCATTTGCACCGGCCAACAAGCCCTGTGCTGCGGCCTCTTCATAACCTGTGGTGCCGTTAATTTGCCCCGCAAAGAACAAACCCTTTACCGACTTGGTTTCCAGACTTGATTTCAAACCGCGCGGGTCGTAGTAATCATACTCAATTGCATAACCGGGGCGCAAAATATGCGCATTCTCCAAGCCCTTTACCGAGCGGACTAGGGCAAGCTGAATATCAAATGGCAAACTGGTCGAAATGCCATTTGGGTAAATCTCGTTCGTCGCTAGACCTTCCGGCTCTAAAAATATCTGATGCGACTCTTTATCGGAAAAACGGTGGATCTTATCCTCCACACTAGGGCAATACCGCGGTCCAACACCCTCAATCACCCCAGTATACATCGGCGAACGGTCCAAGCCGCTGCGTATGATGTCATGCGTGCGCTCGTTGGTATGCGTGATCCAACAAGGAAGCTGGGCAGGATGCTGCGCCGCATTACCCAAAAACGAGAACACCGGCACAGGGTCATCACCCGGCTGCACCGTCATGACAGAATAATCGATGGTACGACCGTCAATACGTGGTGGCGTGCCAGTTTTTAAACGCCCTGCTGGCAAGCCAATTTCACGCAAACGTGCCGCCAGCGAGATAGAAGGAGGGTCACCGGCACGGCCTGCACTGTAACTACGCAAACCCACATGCACCAAACCACCTAAAAACGTGCCAGCCGTCAGCACCACGGATTTAGCGACAAAACGCAGACCCAACTGAGTTACCACACCGGTAGCGCATTCGCCTTCCAGAATAATGTCATCCACTGCTTGCTGAAACAGCCAGAGATTGGGTTGATTCTCCAGCCTGTGACGAATTGCCGCTTTGTACAGAATGCGGTCAGCCTGCGCACGCGTCGCTCGCACGGCAGGACCCTTGCTGGAATTCAGGATACGAAACTGTATGCCCCCTTCATCAGTTGCCGCTGCCATCGCACCGCCCAGCGCATCAATCTCCTTTACCAGATGCCCCTTACCAATGCCACCGATACTCGGATTGCACGACATTTGCCCCAACGTTTCGATGTTATGCGTCAATAACAGGGTTTTTTGCCCCATGCGCGCTGCCGCAAGCGCCGCTTCGGTACCAGCATGCCCACCACCGACGACAATCACATCAAAAATATCAGGAAAATTCATGTAATACCTAAAAATCAGCATCATGTTTCTAAAGATGCGATTCTAACGCAATCTTGCTTATTGGTCATGTCTCAGAATGCCGCTATCCATGTTTCACGTGAAACATGGATACATACAGACGCTTCTATCAGTACATTTATTGCAAGCATCCGCTTCGCTGATTACCTGCCTAAACCACTTAGCGCATGACGACGTTGCGCGGTTTTTTGGCTACGACCACCGCTATGCGGCTTAACATCGCTACGCGAGTTAGCCTACGCCGAAACACTGCGTTGGTTTTCTCAGTTTCTGCGTTCCGTCACAATCGACTAGTTGCTTCAGCATCTAGCTAGATTGGAGTCTTCCCTTACGGGTGTGCGCCTTTGGCGTGTGAATACCCAGCTTTTCGCACCAATCTTACTGCTTTAGTAGCGTTAGATTGGTGATGGCGCCCTTTACGGTTAAGCTGGTATATCCCACGGACATAGCATGCATGGGTAGTACTACATATCAAACTCTGCATTAATAGAAGCTACCAGACAAAATTCCATGACATTTTTTAACCGCGCTGATGGAAAATTTATGGGGCTGTAGTAGATTAGCTTAGATGATAAGCTAATTAAATGAAGATAACTCATTGTAAATTATTAAGAAAACAGCAGTTAAAGTTACTTGAATATTTTGTGTTAGAAGTAACGGCTAGATCTGCAG
>VGIC01000035.1 GCA_016867975.1 Betaproteobacteria bacterium
CCCGCTTCACCTTCCTTCAAGAAACCAATAATCTGCTCTTCTGTAAATCGACTCTTCTTCATTTCATCCACTCCTAAAAGTGGACTTTACTAACTTTTAATTGGTACGGCAAATAGGGAGCAGGTCATGATGGGCAGCGCTGCCTGACGTAAATCAGACAATTCGCCCACCATAATTTCGCGCTTTAACTCTAAGCCAACGACAAAGAAAAATAACGCCATCAAGCCGTCATTCACCCAATGATGCATGCTCATATTGATTGCCCAGCTACCTATGTTCAGGCTGATGGGAGTATGAATGAGATGCTGGTATACCTCTGCAAGAGCACCATTAGCTAAAAATAGCGCGATAATTGCAGAACCCATTAGCAAAAGGCCGCTTGTCGTCTGTCTATGGATAAATTCTTCAAATGGTGTGAGCACTCGACTGAAAGCACGCTCCCAGGGCGCATAAATGATGCCCTTATTTTTATCAGGCGTGGATTGATCTTGTTGTGACATAGTTATTTTTCCGATAACTTATTTTGAAAGTGTAATCTTGGATTATCAAAAGATTTAAGGTCTGATTTGAGTACGGCATGTCACTGTAAATCTTGCAGCGATTTACTATTCGTACAAAACAGACCTGTTCAATGAGTTTGGCTTTGGTAAATCCAGCCATGCCGTATCAGCCATTTTTCGAATTCTACGGCAAAGAATACAACACTAGATAAAGCTAAGCAAAGAACAAGTTCGTTCATAGTCAAAGGTTCGGTTTTAAAAATCGGGTTAAATGCAGGTACATATATCGTTGCCATCTGTAGTACAAACGTCACAACAACCGCGATCACCAATGGCTTGTTCGTGAAAATACCCATGCTGAACAGTGATTCTTTTTCTGAACGTATTGCCATTACGTGCCCTAACTGCGAAATCGTTATTACGGTAAATGCCATGGTTTGCCAATGTGATGATCCGGTGTGGTAAGCCCACGCCTGAGCAAACAGGGTTAGTCCGGCCATTAACAGCCCAACCCAGATCATATGCTGCCACATGCCGTGTGAGAATAAACTTTCCTGTGGTGGGCGTGGTGGACGCTGCATTACGCCACGCTCAGCGGGTTCCGCGGTGAGTGCTAGTGCAGGCAAGCCATCCGTAACCAGGTTAATCCATAATATATGTGTCGGTAGCAATGGTATTGGCAAACCCAAGAATGGGGCCAGGAAAATAGTCAGCACTTCTGCCGAATTGGTTGTGACTGCGTAACGGACGAACTTACGAATATTGTCATATAAACGTCGGCCATAGCGGATAGCATTTACGATAGTGGCAAAATTGTCATCCAGCAACACCATACGGGCGGCCTCTCTCGCCACGTCCGTGCCACCTTTGCCCATGGCAATACCAATGTCTGCTGCTTTGAGTGCTGGGGCATCGTTAACACCGTCTCCTGTCATGGCGACAATTTCGCCTTTATCTTGCAGTGCGCGAACTATTTTAATTTTCTGTGCCGGGTCCACACGGGCGTAAACTCGCACCAACGCGACCTCTGCCTCAAAAGCATGCTGATCCAAATGAGCCAGCTCGGCACCAGTCATCACTCTACCGTCTTTATCAGCTAATATGCCAAGCTGACAGGCAATCGCCCTGGCGGTTGCAGGATGATCACCAGTAATCATGACCGGGGTAATGCCTGCAGATTTACATAGTGAAACTGCCTCTTTCGCTTCACTACGTGGCGGGTCGATAAGCCCAGCAAAACCGAGAAAAACAAGATCACGTTCTAAATCATCTGGCTCTTCACTATCAGGTAGGGTATTCCAATTACGGTAAGCAAATGCCAATACGCGTAATCCATTGGCCGCCATGGTTTCGGCTTGCTGCAATAATGCAGACTGCTCTATGGCTTGCTCTCCACTGGATGTGAGTATGCGAGTGCACTGTGACACCAACGCCTCTGGTGAACCTTTGCTATAAGCAATCACACCATTTGCAGCATGATGGAACGTGGTCATACGTTTGCGCTCAGAATCAAACGCCAGCTCTTTTAGTCTGGGCATCTCTTTTTCAAGTGCAGTTTTATGCCAGCCCGCTTCTTGTGCTGCCCGTAGAAATGCAGCCTCGGTTGGTTCACCCTGTATTTTTTCATGGCTATCGAGATGCGCATCATTGCTTAATGCCAGTGCATGAAAAAACATATGCCAAGGATTGTTGATATTTTCGATTAATGCAGGCTCATTTTTAAATGCTTTAGATTGCTCGTTATCAGCATATATTCCGTTTGCATAGAGTGAAGTGACGTGCATCTTATTCTGCGTCAGCGTGCCGGTTTTATCGGAACAAATAAAAGTCACCGAGCCCAGCGTTTCTATAGCAGGCAGGCTTTGGATCAAAGCATGTTGCTTGACCATTTTATGTGCTCCCAGGGCGAGAGAAATAGTCACGACAGCAGGCAGTGCAGAAGGAATGGCCGCCACTGCCAAACTCACCGAAGTCATAAACATGAGCAGAAGTGGCTCGCCACGTGTAATACCTATCACAAAAACGAGTACACAGATGGTGAGCGCAGCGAGTGAAATCCACTTACCAAAACCGGCCAGCCGTTTTTGTAACGGTGTTTTGCTGTCATCACCTTCAGTGAGTAAAGTTGCAATTTTACCTAACTCGCTGTGCATGCCAGTGGCGACAACCAGACCACGTCCACGCCCATAGGTCACGATTGTGCCTTTATATGCCAGGCAGGTTTTGTCACCTAAAGGCGCCTCAGCTAAAGCTATAGGATGTATCTGTTTCTCAACTGCTACAGATTCACCGGTCAGCGCGGATTCATCCATCCTGAGCTGCGCTGATTCAATTAGTCTAAAATCAGCCGGCACGACGTTACCAGCTTCCAGCAACACAATATCTCCCGGCACCAGTTCAGAAGCATTAACGGTCTGCACCTCACCATCGCGAAGCACTCGCGCACTGGCTTCTGACATGCGTTTTAATGCTGCCATTGCCCGTTCAGCGCGAAACTCCTGCACAAAACCAACGGCTGCATTAAGAATTACAATCACAATGATAAATATGGTATCGCCCAGATCGCCTACAAAACCGGAAATCATGGCGGCTACAATTAGCACCATAATCATAAATTCAGTAAACTGGTCGAGCAACATGCGCCAGGGCGAACGCCTGCGCTTTTCATGCAGGGCGTTTGGACCATGGTACGCAATACGCTCAGCCACTTGTGTGGAACTTAACCCAGCTTGATGATTAGTTTCGAGACGCTGTGCTACTTCATCTACTGACAGCGTGTGCCAATGATGCTGATTGGAATTCATGTGTTTAATCTACCTATCATATTAAGGTAATTATGACGAAACATACCAAGGGTAGAGCCTTTAGGAATAGCTTCCGTGTGTCCACCATCCACCACCAGTACGTCGCATTGAGACTCAGCCAAAACATGTTTAGTGACACTACCAAGTAGCAATTCTTCGGTAAAGTTTTTGCCATGTTTACCCATGACAATTAAATCGACATCAAATTCTTGTTCCTGGTCGATCACAGTCTGCGAAGCATCGCCATGAACGATCAGTGGTGTATAGTCCCCAATATCCAGCCCTGACAAATCTGCGACGGCACGTATATTGGCGAGCGCCCTATCCCTGGTTGCAATCCGATATTGCTTAACAATATCTTCATCCACTCCAGCATAAGCAATTTTTCCTTCAAATGGCACCTCAAATGCATGCAGTAAAATGATTTCTGCATCAGGGGCCAGTCGGCGGCAAAATTCGACGGCTGCTGCTGAGGCACTTGAGAAATCAACTGGGATTAATATTTTCTTGTAGGGTTCATGCGGCGGCTGTTTAACAACCAGAATAGGATGTCTGACTGACTTTCTGATTAATCTGGATGCCGTAGAGCCAAGCAAATGATGCCGTAGAAAATCCTGCCCGCGCGCGCCTATCACCAACAGTTCAGCATTTGATTGCTCGGCGTATGTTGAAATGACAGCAAGATGTGGTCCACAGATAACAGCAGTTTCAGCGTGAACGCCATAATGTTTTTCAGCCTCTGCCGCTAATTGCTGCAAATCACTTCGCGCACCATCCTCTAATTTTTTCTTTAATAATGAAACATCTTCCCCCATCCATTCACGCAATGCATCCAAGGCATCCAGTTCAAGCGCATGTATAACGCTATACTTCGCCTGACTGTAAGCTGCAATTTGAAAGCCACGGTCAACAGCATGCCGTGCCGGTGAAGAAAGATCCGTAGCAGCTAGAACTCTAGTTAAGGTGGTCATGCTTTTGTCTCCTTTTCGTGGACAAGATTAAAAATAGTTTCAACCGTAAAATCCACAGCATTCTGCATTGGATAAATAACTACAGGCGGGTTTTTACCACGGTGCAGGGCTTGCTCAATCCCTTCTCGCGCGACAATCGCGATCTCGCCCTGATAGTGATGATGTTGAAGCGCATCAAGTAAGCTGCGATTAGATGCCAAATCCGGGAGCGCACTCACGACCCATCTAGATGTAGCCAGTGGCAGAGTTTCCAGAAATTCAGTACTAGTGCAATCCCCATAAAAAACCGGTAAGTCATGCTGCCGCATTGTGCGTATCGTTTCCGGGTCAAAATCTACTCCCATTACAGAAAGTCCGGATTTTTTAAGTCCAAGAACCAGACTACCGCCATAGCGCCCCATGCCGAATACAATCACATCTGCCCGCTTCCGCTCGTTTTTGCTACTTTCAACCGCCATTTCGCGAAATGGTTTTCGGCGTTCAAACCAGCCGAGCCAGGGAGACAACCGCTCGTAAAGCTGGTGCGAAAATAAAATCATGTAAGTTGATATCGTAATAGTGATCAACCCAACCAAAGTTGTTAAACTCAACGCCTCCACACCTACATGGCCGATTGTAATCCCCATTGCAACAAAAATAATCGAAAACTCGCTAATCTGCGCTACGGTCAACCCTGCCAGAAAACCGGTACGTTTTCTATATCCCATGTATCCCATAATCGCCATGACTATCAGCGGATTGCCGATTAACACAAACACAGACAGCGCTAGCGCCGGCCAAATCTCTGCTCCCAGCGTAGACAAATCAAGCTTTGCACCTAAATCAATAAAGAAGAACAGCAGCAAGAAATCACGGATGCCGCCTAGCCTTGCGTGTATGGCATCACGATAAACGGTAGAGGCAAGTGTAAATCCAGCCAGAAATGCACCGGCTTCTTTTGAAAAGCCTATCGTTTCACCCACTGCGGCAAACCCTGTACCCCAGGCAATCGCAAAAATCAGTAACAGTTCCTGCGACTTGGCCATAAAAGCAACCCATTTTGGCAACAGATAGCGCATTAACAAATAAACTACCAGCGCAGCAACAGAAACCCGCCATACCAGTGACAACATTACCTCAGAAATAGCCGCCTCACCGCCGCTGCGCATAGCGCTCATCGCCATCATCGCCAGCACCACAGCTAAATCCTGAACGATTAGAAAACCAACGGCAATTCGTCCATGCAGTGAATCTATTTCACGCTTGTCTGAAAGCAACTTAACAATAATAATCGTACTCGAAAATGTCAGCGCTACAGCAACATATAGCGCTTCCATCATGGTTTTACCCATAAGTATGATGAGTAGAAAACCAAATATGATGGTAAAAAACAGCTGTCCTAACCCAGTAGCTATCGCCACTGGACCAATATGACGAATATGCTGTAAATCCAGTTTGAGACCAACAATAAACAATAAAATTGCCACGCCGATTTGTGCCAGTAAATCTATCTGCTCGTGCGCAGTGACAATCCCCAGCATGGTCGGCCCGACTACCAGACCAATGACAATATAGGCAATCAATAATGGCTGGCGTAGCCACATGGATATCGCCCCTACCGCCGCGGCGATCGTGAGTAATATTGCTAACTCGCTAAATACTGAATGCATTTGTCTCTCATGTATATCTAAATGATTTAAAAAATCGTGCGTTTAATTTTTAAGCATAGTTAATAAAAATGCATTGAATGGCTGACACATCACTTCAGGACTTTCGATTCAGCCAGCGAGTTAATACAGGCCATATATGCGGCAGAATAATCAATGCAACAATCGCCGTTACCAGATTGAATACGGTATGTACGAGGGCAATTTTCTGGTCGGCAACAATATTTAAAGTAAGGATCATGCCTATAATCGGCTGTATGAGAGTCGCAAATAGCAATACACCGAGTACATTGAAGCAAGTGTTAAGCAATGCCAGCTTGCGTGAGGTGATGTCTAGCGCCGTACCTGCCAATAGTGCAGTCGAGGTGGTTCCGATATTCGCTCCTGCAATAAGCCATATAGCCACTTCAGGGGCGATAACACTCTGTTGCACAGAGAGTACCGCCAAACCTGTCACCACTGACGACGATTGCACCAAGGCTGTCAACAAAGCCGCAAACAGTAGCGCCACTAAGGGTGACTCAAGGAGTTCGTGCCATTCGGTGAGTATCGGACTATGCGCAATCGGTGCAAGTGCTTGTGAAATCAGATCCAGTGCCAGGAATACCAGTCCGAAATAAAACAGCGCCTCGCCATGAGGACGCCAAGGGCGAGGACCGGCAAGCGACCATAAGCCGCCGAGCGTTACAAATACGGCTCCCAGCCCTACGATTTTCATCGCTACCAGCCAGGCAGTAAGTGTGGTTCCCACGTTAGCACCGATCATGATTGCAAATGCGGCACGGTCAGTAAGTGCACGATTGTGTGCCAGGCCCACGGCCATAGAGGTCACTGCCGAAGAAGACTGCACAAGCGCCGTACTGACAGCGCCGGTTAGCGCTCCATATAAATCAGTATGCGTTAGCTTGTGTAAGCGAACCCGCAAACGCTCTCCGCCAATGCGTGATATCTCTTCCGAGAACGAAGACAATCCATGCAGGAATAGCATAATTGCGGCAATAATCGAAAAAATCCAGGTAAGTAATGGTGTCATGGGCTGTGCTTGATCCCTACTCTATTGACCATATTGAAATTGTATCCATGCATTGAGTATGTACAGTATAAATAGACCCAGGCTGATCCATGTAAGTTTTAGTATAGCTCGCTGCTGGGGACGGAAAATAAAGCCCACAATTACTAACGCACTCATCATGACTGAAGTAAGTGCCGTGATGGCATGCGCGCTATTGACACTCGCCAATAAGGAACCTTTAGTGTAAAACAAGTCATCCACAGCCAGGTAAATGATATTGAACAGGTTGCTGCCTAATATGTTTGCGATTGCCATATCCAGTGCACCAATACGCAGGGCTGATACTGTCACTACTATTTCAGGAGCCGAAGTTACCGCGGCGACAAGTAACGTACCTACAAAACTTTGTCCCCATCCCATCAGCTCAGCAATATCTTTTGCAATAAAAGGTAGCCAGATACCCGCAGCTATTACAGCGCCAGCTGCGATTGAAAATCCGGCAATCGCTTTTTGCAATGTGATTTGCGGATAACGTTCTGCCGAAGCTTCGCTATATTCATCAAGCATGCGCTTTTCATATCGATGCACGGCACGAACAGATATAAAATAGACCAGCACAAAAAACGGAGTATAAAGCCCTACATGCCCCAACACAGGGCTCATGCCAGCAGCATCCAACAGCAGACTGAATCCGGAAAATGCAATCAGCAAGGCACCTAATGCCGCGGATAGAATATGTCCCTGCGCTGCGCTGCTATACAGTGTTTCACGTTTGTACAGTGCGTCCAGCATTACCAGAATGGCTAGATTAAAGACCGTGCTACCCAACGCGTTACCGACTGCAATATTAGGCGCATCTACCAAGGTCACGGAGGAAATTCCTGTTACCAGTTCTGGCAAAGAGGTCGCCGTAGCCAGTAGAACCAGCCCAACCCAACTGGCAGACATGCCGTTTTTCTGCAATAATATCGCCATAGCGCGAGAGGTAATAACCCGCATAAGCTATCACTACAAGACATGTAAGCAATTCCAGCCAGAGTTGCATGTTAATGATTACCTTCTTATACATTCGTAAATGGTTAATCTAACATAATACGTTTAATTATCAGATTCCTAATACGATGAGGTTTTGGCTAATTTTTAAAACTGTGCGACAATTTTGATTATAACGAATTAGCCTAATAACAATTCATCCTTAGTTCCAGCAATACCTCTTGTTTTTCATACGCCTACATTCTGTTTACAGGTCAATTTAATTAAATCTAAAGTTTCTGAATCAGCATCTACGCAACTTAAAAAGGCTGTCGCTGATCATATAAAAGGAGAAAAAATGGACGATATCCTGATTGTTTCAGATAGTTCTTTAGCGCACAGCACACTTGAAACCGCTTTAAGAAACGCACATTTCCCAGCGGGCCTGATTGCTTTACTGGGGGTGCTGGCAATGTTTGGTGCTGCAAGTTACCTGGCCCGGCAATATCAGTTTGTTTTGTTGGCGATAGATGCTGACTTCCGTAAACGTTACGGTAATGCCATTACAGAAATGAGTGCGATCATCAGAAATTACTCTAGTCACACATCATTATATTTACTGTTTGAAGATGACTACGAAACAAGCTTCTCTTCTTGGCTGCCACATCCAAAACGTATATTCCAAAAAATTGCCAATCAAGAAAAATTAGAGCAGGCTGTACAAGAAATTATCAGACTTGAGTCGGGCAATTAAGATACGCGATCACGATAGATTTTACGATAAAAAAACGCCCAATACGAAGAACGGGGCGTTTAGTAGTACGTCTCTTAAGGACTGGAATGACACATTCCGTAGAAGCAATATAAAGACTTAGTTAAAAAACGTCAATCATTTTCAAACCATAGCAATAATCAACTCAGACAATCTAACTGTATTGCGGGCGATATTCACGTAATAAGATTAATCCATAAACAGTCAGTTCATAAACGTATCTAATTGGCATCATGGGCATAAGTGCTAGCGGTTTTTTGGATATGTAGCCTTTTAAAACCATCGCATCCACATCTCTGGGAACTGATGCGAGATTTGTGAGTTTTCCATTAAAGACCAGCTCTAAGCAATGAATTTCATCTTCAGATAATACCGCTGACTTTTCCATATGTTGAGGCTTCTGATGGGGGTTTAATTAACAATTAGTATAGTCCAACGCATTCGCTTAGGGGCTGTGTATAAAAGATTTAGCAGGCTACTTGTTTTAGGCAATTTAATACCGTTCAGTTAGATGTTGGAGCTGTCAGTTCGCTTATTGTATTGGTTAGCCTCGGCCATGAGTCGATTCTGGAATTAAGCCTTTACACTGGAAGGTCCGCTTTGCGGATTTTGCTGTCATAAAAAATAAATATTAATTATTTTCTGAAAGACCATTCGTCCAAAATCCAGTGTATGTATTGCCAGATGGTGCCAAATCTAAAAATGGGGGGTACGGGGTGGGTGGGGTCTGAATTTTCCAAAAAACTCAGGGGTGGTGGGTAGAAGTTTTAAGTTTCTTTTTCAAATGTGAATAACAATCCAGGTTTTGATATTTTATTGGGGGTATTTTTGGGGGTATCTAAAAATTTAAATTATTAATAATTATTTAAAAACAAGTAATTAATCATACAATACGATTCCGGCCCCGCACCATACAACAGTATCAAGTAAGTTCTAAAAGCCTCAAAAGCCAATAGAATCAACGTAGTTGGTTGAGCGTGTAATGTCACGGTGTCTCATTAGACATCTTGACATATACACATTTCGCGTATAA
>VGIC01000036.1 GCA_016867975.1 Betaproteobacteria bacterium
TTTATCCCCTCAATAATTGGTACACTTGATCATCATGCCAAGTATGTGATTTATCTATTTTCAATATCACGGTTAGCTCTTGCGGCAACACCGCAGCTTCGATCACACCGTCCAGTTTTAATAACGCAGATCGGAGCGCTTCAGCTGTGTCGGCCGTCATCCCCTCTGCCTCATCCTCCATTGTATACATTTTGGTTTTCACCGCTGGAGGCGCCTGCATTGAAGATGCCAATAATAGCCATAAAAACATCATCACGCCACAAAATATAAAGACACTGGAAAATCCGAATGCATGCGACAAATAACCGCCCAACGCTCCCCCTACAAAAACCCCCAGCGACTGCGAGGTATTATAAACTCCCATCGCCGTACCTTTAGCCGCAGCTGGCGCCACCTTGCTGATGATGGAGGGCAGGGAAGCCTCTAGCACATTGAATGCAATAAAATAGACCGTTAACGAAAGCACAATACCCCAGAAATGCTGGATCGACACTGCAAACAATATCTGAGCCAGCAGCATGGTCATCACCGCGACCACAAATACCTGCTTCATCTTGGCATGCCGTTCAGCATAAATGATGGCTGGCACCATCAACACAAACGACCCGAGCAACACCGGCAAGTAGATATGCCAGTGCTGATCTAAATGCATGCCACTGCTACTGACGATCGCAAAAGGCACCACAACGAACATAGCCATCTGCGCCGCATGCAAAGCAAAAATTCCATAATTCAAGCGCAATAGTTGACGATGCTTGAGCACATCTTTGAGCTTTGTTGGCGCTGTGCTGGCGTCAGAATGAAAGTGACTGTGCGCGGGGTCAGGCACCACAAAACGCACTACCAGCATTGCGAGAATCGTCAATATCGCAGTCATTATAAAGATGCCTGACACACCAATCCAGCGATTGAGCAACGGTCCACCCACCAGTGACAATGCAAAAGCGACCGCGATTGTTCCGCCTATGGTGGCCATCGCCTTGGTACGATGCTCATCACGCGTCAAATCTGCCACCAGTGCAGTGACCACTGCGGACACAGCGCCCGCCCCCTGAATGGCACGCCCGATAATAATACCCTCTATGGTATGCGCGCAGGCCGCCACAATGCTCCCTAAGGCGAACACAAATAAGCCGAGATAAATCATTGGTTTGCGTCCATATCGATCTGAAGCCATGCCAAACGGCAATTGGAACAGTGCCTGAGTAAGACCATAGGCACCAAGTGCCAAGCCTACCATCCAGTGGCTGGGTTTTTCTGGCAAAGTGGAAGCATAAAGTGAAAAAATGGGCAGAATGAGGAACATGCCCAGCATGCGCAGTCCATAAATTGAAGCCAGACTAAGCGTCGCCCGCCTTTCGACAGGCGTCATATTCTCATCAGCGTCGGCAGAATGGAGTGTAGCCGATTGGGATAGAAGTGCCGAATTGGGTAATGCAGACATGAAAAATATTTGAGCGTAGTGCTTAAAAGTGAGTATATTAACAGGTTGCCTTAATTTTAGTAAAAGCATGATGGATTCGATTCGCATTCGCGGGGCCCGTACCCACAACTTAAAAAACGTATCGCTGGATATTCCGCGCAATCAATTGGTTGTGATCACTGGACTCTCTGGCTCAGGAAAATCCTCACTGGCTTTCGATACTCTATACGCCGAAGGGCAACGACGTTATGTTGAGTCGCTTTCTGCATATGCCCGCCAGTTCTTGGCGCGCATGGACAAACCAGATGTTGACCTGATTGAGGGACTGTCTCCTGCAATCTCTATCGAGCAAAAGTCAACATCGCACAATCCGCGCTCTACTGTCGGTACAGTCACCGAAATCCACGACTATTTGCGCTTGCTTTTTGCGCGGGCGGGTGATCCAGAATGCCCAGAACACGGCATCCAACTGCAAGCTCAAACCGTGAGTCAAATGGTGGATCATGTGCTTGCGTTGCCCGATGAGACGAAGCTCATGATTCTTGCACCCGTGGTTTCGAACCGCAAGGGGGAGCAGTTGGATCTGTTCGAAACGTTGAAATCTCAAGGGTTTGTACGATTGCGCATTGATGGCAAGATTTATGAAGTGGATGATTTGCCACAACTGGCCAAGACCACCAAACACAGTGTGGACGTCGTGGTTGACCGAATCAAGATCAAGGCCGACATGAAACAGCGCATCGCCGAATCTTTCGAAACCGCATTGCGATTAGCCGATGGTAGGGCCATAGCAGTCGAGATGGATACCGACAAAGCGCATCTATTCTCCGCCAAGTTTTCTTGTCCTATTTGTGATTACTCACTTGCAGAGCTTGAGCCGCGTCTCTTCTCATTCAACAATCCGATGGGTGCCTGTCCAACCTGTGATGGTTTAGGTAGCATCAACTTTTTCGATCCGAAGCGCGTGGTCGCTTTTCCGCATCTCTCGCTGGCGGCGGGAGCCATCAAAGGTTGGGATCGACGCAATCAGTTTTATTTCCAGATGCTGTCTAGTCTGGCCGAGCACTACCATTTTGATCTCGACGCCACCTTCGAGACACTCCCAGAACACATTCAAAAGATACTCCTTTATGGCAGTGGCAAGGAGGAGATCGCTTTTCGCTATCTCAATGAACGTGGACTGTTTTTCCAGAAAAACCACCCTTTTGAGGGGATCTTGAACAATCTACAGCGCCGCTATCATGAAACCGACTCCCAGACGGTGCGCGAAGAGTTGGCGAAATACCTGAACACGCAATGTTGCCCTGACTGTGGTGGCTCACGTCTGAGAAAAGAAGCACGCTACGTCAAAGTTGGCGAAAAAAACATCCACGAAGTATGCGAACTTCCATTGAAGTTTGCGCTCACTTTCTTCGATGGGCTTATTTTGAGAGGGGCAAAGCTGGCGATAGCGGATAAGATCGTCAAAGAAATCAGCAGTCGGCTCAAGTTTCTGACCAATGTCGGTCTGGATTACCTTTCACTTTCTCGTTCCGCTGAGACATTGTCAGGCGGTGAAGCACAGCGCATCCGTCTTGCTTCCCAGATTGGCAGTGGCCTAACCGGCGTCATGTATGTGCTAGACGAACCATCGATTGGCCTGCACCAGCGCGACAATGACCGGCTGCTAGAAACGCTGATGAGGCTACGAGATATTGGTAACAGTGTGATTGTCGTCGAGCACGATCAGGATGCCATCATGGCAGCCGACTTTGTGGTTGACATCGGCCCAGGAGCAGGAGAGCACGGCGGCCAGATTATCGCCCAAGGCAAACCTGTTGATGTACAAAACAACCCGGCATCACTGACCGGACAATACCTGAGTGGCAAAAAGCAAATCACCTACAACAAAAAACGCACGGCACCCGATCCAAAACGCTGGTTGGAACTCACTGATGCCACTGGAAACAACTTGAAGAACGTGACCATTCAACTGCCAGTCGGCTTGCTTAGTTGCATCACAGGAGTCTCAGGGAGTGGAAAATCGACCTTGATTAATGACACCTTATATCGCGTAGTGGCCAAGCACCTCTATGGTAGCAGCACAGAACCTGCACCACACGGCAGAATGGAAGGCTTGGAATTTTTTGATAAAGTCGTCGATGTTGACCAAAGTCCGATTGGGCGTACACCACGATCAAACCCTGCCACCTACACCGGCCTATTTACACCAATACGAGATCTGTTCGCCAGTGTGCCAGAAAGCCGTGCGCGCGGTTACGGACCAGGTCGTTATTCGTTTAATGTCAAAGGTGGGCGCTGCGAGGTCTGTCAGGGCGATGGTGTGATTCGTGTGGAAATGCACTTTTTACCAGATGTGTACGTCCCTTGTGATGTCTGCAAGGGGCATCGTTATAATCGGGAAACGCTGGAAATTCAGTTCAAGGGTAAAAATATCCATGAGATATTGGAAATGACCGTCGAACAGGCATACATTTTTTTCAACGCGCAACCAGTGATCGCCCGTAAATTGAAGACCCTGCTTGATGTCGGTTTGGGCTACATCACGCTCGGTCAAAGCGCTACCACACTTTCTGGCGGGGAAGCTCAACGGGTCAAGCTGGCGCTTGAACTCAGTAAGCGCGACACCGGCCGAACACTTTACATTTTAGACGAGCCAACCACTGGTCTGCATTTTGCCGATATTCAATTGCTGCTGGACGTTATTCACCATCTACGCGACGCCGGCAATACCATCGTGATCATTGAACACAATCTGGATGTCATCAAGACCGCCGACTGGATCGTGGACATGGGGCCAGAAGGAGGCGATGGCGGCGGAATGATCATCGCTGCTGGAACGCCCGAGCAAGTGGCTGATAACACGCAAAGCTACACTGCGAAATATCTGAAAGCCATGCTGTAACTCGTTGTGAAACGTGTTTCCAAAGACCATTTCTATCATCTTTGCGAGCATCAGCTTCGCTGTTTTCCTGCTTAAATCACTTGAGCGCATGACTACGTTGCGCGGTTTTTTAGCTCCACCTAACCTAAAGGTCAGTCTGCACTGAAACTCAAGGTTTCTCGGTTTCTGCGTTCCACCCCTACCGACTTGATGCTTCAGCATCTAGCAAGGTTGAGGACGCCCCGTGCGGGTGTGCGCTGTTGGCGTGCATATTGCCCACCACTCCAGTATGCCATATACTTGAAGCGGGTGAGGCGTTGTAATTTTATTGGCTATACTAGGGCGTGTAGCCGATTTATATTGGAGTTGATATGAAGCGAATATTTTATTTTTTAATGACTAACATCGCGATTATGTTGGTGCTGTCGGTCACTATGCGCATATTGGGCGTGGAACCTTATCTGCAAGCAAACGGTCTGGATCTTAGCAATCTGCTGGCATTTGCGGCCATCATGGGGTTCGGCGGTGCGTTTATTTCTTTGGCCATGTCTAAATGGACGGCTAAACGGATGTCAGGTGCGGTGGTGATTGAGGAGCCACGCACACCTACTGAGATCTGGTTGGTCAAGACCGTGCGTGCGCAGGCGGATATGGTGGGTATTAGCATGCCAGAGGTGGCGATCTTTGATTCACCAGAAGTCAATGCCTTTGCGACGGGAATGACCAAAAACAGCTCTTTAGTGGCAGTTTCTACCGGCTTGCTTAATGCTATGAGCAAAGATGAAGCCGAGGCGGTGTTGGCGCATGAGGTTTCTCATGTTGCCAATGGTGATATGGTAACGTTGACCCTGATTCAGGGTGTGGTGAACACATTTGTGATGTTTTTGTCACGCGTGATAGGACACACAGTGGATAGAATCATCTTTAAAACAGAAAGAGGGACGGGGCCGGCATTTTTTATTACGATGATTGTTGCCGAATTAGTGTTGGGTGTGTTGGCATCCATGATTGTGATGTGGTTCTCACGTCAGCGTGAGTTTCGCGCCGATGCGGGGGCAGCAAAACTATCCAGTACCAACAAGATGATTGCAGCCTTGGAGCGGTTGAAAGCACAGCATGAGCCCTCGGTATTGCCTAAGCAAATGGCCGCTTTTGGCATCTCAGGCGGCGGTGCATTTAGCAAGCTATTCTCCAGTCACCCAGGTTTGGATGAGCGTATCGCAGCATTGCGTGGTCAACGATAAGAAAGTAGCGTGCGTTTCGGACGAGTGAACTGGCTTAGAGCGTTTGATGTTTTGCCAGCGGGTGACTGTTGTCCCGGTCTATATTGGGCTGGTGGCAGAAGTGGGGCAACATGCGCTGTAGTTTAGTATTCTGCTGACCGCAGTAGGGCTGGGAGCGCTTGCCCCTTAGGTGATTCATGTCGTGTTTGCTGATCATAAGCTCGAGTGATTCCAAAAGCAACGTTTGAGGTATCGTTGATGTTGCAGGATGCCCTTTTCCTTAACACTTTGTTTACTGACGCATCCAACTTGAAAACATCATGTGCGTGGTTATGAGGATTAATCAGTGTTGCCAATGACGTTTAAATTAAAGATTCGAGCAAAAATCACTGGGCTACTGGTGTTTTATTTTTTGATTGCCTTGCTGGCGATTGGCACGACATTGTTGGTCTCATGGCGTCTAGAGGGGGGGGCGGCAGCAATTAATGATGCTGGTCGCGAGCGCATGCGTTCTTATCGTATCGCTTTTCTACTAGAGAAGCACACCCGCCAACCATCAGCCGAATTGTGGCAGGATATCCAGTACGAGATTAGCCAGTTTGAAAAAACGCTCAACGAGTTGAAACATGGCAACCCGCAACGCCCGTTGTTTTTACCCAAGGAGGTCCCCGTACAAGCACAAATGATGGAGCTACAGATGGTCTGGCGTGATGAGATATTGCCACACATCCGTACCATTCTCACGAGTCATTCTGATGCTGAACGTGCACAGTTGCTGGATACTTATCGACACGTTGTAGAGCAGTATGTGGAAAATATTAATCAATTAGTCACCATGATAGAGCATAGCAATGCGCATGCCGCGAATCTGTTACGTTTCTTGCAGATTGTATTGGTGGGGCTCGCATTAGTGGGTACCATCCTATTGATCCACCTATTTACTGTGATGGTGATACAGCCAGTGACCGATTTGCGCGAGGGAATACAACGCATGGCTTCAGCCGATTTTGGCGTGCGCCTGCCGGTAATGAGTCAGGATGAGCTGGGTGAACTGGCGAGCGGCTTCAACCGAATGGCGGATGAGTTGCAGGATCTGTATTCAACTATGGAGCAACGTGTAGAAGAAAAAACGCGCAGCATCGAAGCCAAGAACCGTGAACTGGCGGCGCTGGACAAAGAAGTTGCCGTTTCGGAGGAGCGCAACCTGTTGGCGCAGGAACTACATGATAGTATCGCGCAATCGCTGGCTTTTTTGAATATTCAGGTGCAACTGTTGCAGGATGACTTGCAAAAGCAGGAGCTCGCCAGCGCACAGAAAACACTGGGGCAAATCCGCGAAGGCGTACAGGAAAGTTATGATGATGTACGTGAACTGCTGGTACATTTTCGTACACGCATTGGTACCACGGATCTTGAGACGGCAATCCGTAGCGCACTGGAAAAATTCGAAGGGCAGACTGGCATCAAAACCAAGTTCAAATTCAACGGCACACCGCCTGTGCTGGAGCCAGAACAGGTGTTGCAGGTAATGCACATCGTGCAGGAATCGCTCTCCAACGTACGCAAACACGCCAAAGCCAGCCAGGTGGAGGTCAAGCTCGGCTACGAAGGGCAACACTGCGTAGACATTAGAGACAACGGCATAGGGTTTAATGTAGAACATGATGCAGGAGACAACCATGTCGGGTTGCGTATTATGCGCGAACGTGCTCACCGCATCGGCGCGAAATTGAGTTTTGATGCAAAACCGAATAAAGGCACACACATATGCCTTATACTGCCGGAATGCCCAACTAAAATAGAATCCGCATGAATGTTATCCGCGTACTGATTATTGACGACCATACTCTGTTCCGCAGTGGTATCAAGCTCTTGCTGCAACGGCAGGAAGGGTTTGATGTGGTTGGCGAAGCGGGTGACGGACTGGAGGGTATCAAACGCGCTAAACAACTGCAACCGGATGTCGTGTTGCTGGATTTACACATGCCAGGCACCAGCGGCTTGGAGGCGGTTGCTGTGTTGCGTGAGGAAGCTCCACAAGCGCAAGTCATCATGCTCACGGTTTCCGAGGATGCTGAGAATTTGCTGGAAGCCTTGCGCATCGGCGCGCGCGGCTACTTACTCAAGAACATCGAAACCGACTTTCTGCTGGATTCCATCCGGCGCGCCGCCAATGGCGAATCTGTCATGTCATCACAGATGGCAGGCAAATTGGCAGATGCAATGCGCGCACAGAAAAAACCTGTTGCCAATGATGCCAGCCCAGAAAAACTCACACCGCGCGAACGGCAGATCATCGCCATGGTGGCCGGCGGCGCCAGCAACAAGGAGATTGCCCGCATATTAGATCTGGCCGAGTCCACCGTCAAAATTCATGTGCAGGGTATTTTGCGTAAACTCAATCTTGCCAGCCGAGTACAGGCTGCAGTTTATGCGGTGGAGCATGGGTTGGCAGCGGAAAAATAAAACCTTAAAGGTTATTATTATCGAAGATGTCGTACGTTATGTTCGTCAGTTTCTTGGTAGAAATATCCCGCTAGATTAGGGAGTTTCTATTTCATGTTTGACTTTTCATCGTGGCGAAGATGGCTATCAGATGGAGATTTAAACCCAGATTTTCCATGAAGATTTGCCAGTTACCGATAAGCGACACTCAGCCAATAGTTGCAAGTGTTGCTAAAAATGATAGCTACCGTTACTGCAAGTATGAAAGGCGAGGC
>VGIC01000037.1 GCA_016867975.1 Betaproteobacteria bacterium
ACAACTGGCCGTTTAAGGCTACAGTGGTATCTGCCGCAATCACTGGCCGTATGCGCTGTACTGGCGTTAAACGGCTGAGGCAGACCTCCGCCTTCTCACGTGCCAACCTTGTCACATAATGCTCGGGACTTTCACCCGCACGCTGTGATTCGTCAATGTCTGCAGGTAATATCTCACATGAGAGACCAAGCTGGTTCAATAACTCTACCCGACGTGGGCTACGTGAAGCAAGATAAAGCATAGGTAAGAATGACCTTAGTAACAAATGACGGTACTTTAATAGACTATGAACGAATTGACAAAGACTTAATCACATGGCAATAAGCACACAGAATATGCATCATGACCAACTGGTCAGCGTGATTAATAAACCTTTGCAAAAGTGCTTATTATGGATGAGGCACGAGGCGCCCCCAATCTCGCTAGATGCTGAAGCATCAGGTCGGTTGTGACGGAACGTAGAAACCGAGAAAACCAACGTAGTGATTCACCACAAGAGGTGTTTTGTATAGGTCGAAGAAATTGTTATTCGAGCAGCGCTTCAATATGGCTACACACAGCCTCACCCAGTGCTGGCAAATGGTAGCCGCCTTCCAGTGATGAAATAATGCGACCTTTGGCATGCTGTTGGGCTATTTTTTTGATGAATTGCGTCATCCAGCCATAATCAATGTTTTCTAGCACTAAATCGGCCAGTGGATCTTCAATATGCGCATCAAACCCAGCTGAGATGTAAATGATTTCAGGTTTAAACGCATTTAATGCCGGCAGAAAAACCTGTTCAAAAGTTTGCTGAAATTCCTTGCGCCCTGATTTTGCCTGGAGTGGCACGTTGAGCATGCGATCACTTCGACTATCTGCGCCTCGGTGTGGATAAAGTGGATGCTGAAAAGTTGAACATAGCATCACGCGTGGATCGCTTTTGAATATATCTTCGGTGCCATCGCCATGATGCACATCAAAATCGATAATCGCCGCACGCTTGATACCATATTTTTCAAATGCGTGTGCGACGGCGACCGCCACGTGATTGAAAATGCAGAAGCCTGCGCTATTGGCGATTCCGGCATGATGGCCAGGCGGCCGTATGCAGCAGAACGCATTGTCCGCCAAGCCGCGCATGACCAAATCGGTGGCAAAAATTGCTGCGCCGCTGGCATGTAGCGCTGCGCTTAAACTCATAGGTCCCATGGTGGTATCTGCATCCAGCCTCACCAAGCCGGCTTTAGGTGACAGTGCGTGAATTTTATGTATATATTCTGTGCTGTGTACGCGCTGTAGTTCCCTATCGGTGGCCGCGGGCGCTTCATAGTGTACGAGTTTTTGATGGAGATTAGCTTTTATCAGCGCATTTTTTATAGCGGTGATGCGTGCTGGGGATTCGGGATGGTTGCCGTCCATCACATGCAATAAAGTATCCGGATGTGAGATGTAGGCGGTACGCATATGTTAAAGACTTTAGTTTTAAGCCTCTAGTTCAGTACGCAGTGTTTTGTAGATGGCAAGGCGTTCTGCGGAGATTTCTCCGCTAGACGCGGCTACGCTGATAGCGCAGTCTGGTTCCTGCAGATGCTTGCAATTGTTGAATCGGCACTTGCCTAGAAAAGGCCTGAATTCAACGAAGGCGTGCTCTAGTTCGCTAATGCTTAGATGATGCAGACCAAATTCCTGCAGGCCGGGTGAGTCAATCAGGATACTGCTGTCATCAAGGTGATATAAGTGAGCTGCTGTCGTGGTGTGCTTGCCGCTATCCAGCACAGTGCTCACTTCCTGTGTGCGTACAGACTCATGTGGTAGCAGTGCATTAATCATGGTGGATTTACCCATGCCAGATTGACCTACCAAGATGCTGGCTTCATTTTTTAGATGCGGGCGTAGGGCGGAAATATCCTGCTTGGCTGATAGTTGCAGTACGGGATAGCCCAGCGCGCTGTATTGCGCCAGTTTGTCTTTGGCGTGGTCATGATCGGCTAGGTCACATTTGTTCAGTAAAATGAGTGCCTTGATGCCGGCAGCTTCTGCAGCAATCAGGCAACGGTTAAGCAGCGCCTCATAAAAACTGGGTTGTGTGGCTAATACAATAATGACTTGGGTGACATTGGCTGCCAGTAGCTTGCTCTTAAAAGCGTTACTACGGTAGAGCAGGGTCTGGCGTGGTGTGGTGGTTTCGACAACCCCTTCATCCTTTGCAGTCAGTGTTAAGGTGACAATGTCACCGCAGGCCAGATCCGTTTTTTTTCCTCGGGTGACACAGCTGATCCGTTGATGGTCTTGAGCCAACTCCACTTGGTAGCGCTTGCCATAAGAGGCAACGACAGTACCTTGTAGCGGATCTTGTTTTTTTTCAGGTTTAGTCATGGGCATTTCTATAAATGCAGAGTTTGAGATGCAGTATTCCCCGTACAGGGCATGTCCGTGGAATATATGCGCTGAAGCGCATTATTCACACACCAAAGACTCACTCCCGCACGGGGCGTCCCCAACCTTTAGGTGATGTCTTAGCCAAAAAACCGCGCAATGCAGTAATGCGCTCAAAGAATGTATTTATAGGTGCCCTCAAGCTATTCAGAGAATTTGTAATAAGTCTGATTCAGATATTTGGCTACGTTCAATTCTTCATCTTCGAACCATTTTAGCCCTAACATGGTGTTGCAGGTGCGAATTTGTGAAAGGAGTTTTTTACTGTTGGTGACCTTACGCAGTTCGCGTGTGTAGATACTTGAGCCATCATCACCGAAACTCGAAGCATGGCATTGGATACAATGCTTGTCTACCAGTGTTTTTCCCGTCTTGATATTACCTTCTGCAAAGGGTTCTGCAGGGGCGTAACCGCTGAAAAGTAGCGCAAGAATCAATAATAGTGATTTCATGATATTCTCCAACCGATTGCTTTAGCCAGTATATCTCGCTAATTTGGAAATACGGATGCTTGCCGGGGGGTGAGAGTCATAAAAAGCAGAGTGCAACGGGTCAGGGGTTAAGGTGGACGCATTGTCACGGTACAGTTTGACTAATGCCTCTATCAGGTATTTAGCGTCAGAGTGCTGTGCTACATAATGGTCTGCTTCGAACTCATTCTTGCGAGAATAGTTTGCCATGATGGGCCGCATGATGAATAAAAATACCGGTGAGACCATTAAAAAAAGTATCAGCGCCATATAATGGCTTGGCTGAGTCACGCCAAGTCCGGCATAAAACCATGGCTGGTTGATGAGCCAGCCTAATAGTGCAAGCCCCAAAAAGCTAACAGAGAACATCAAAATGATACGTTTAATGACATGATGATGTTTGAAGTGCCCCAGCTCGTGCGCAAGTACGGCTTCGATTTCGTCAGCATTCAAGCGTTCCAGCAATGTATCAAAGAACACGACGCGTTTGGAAGAGCCGAAGCCGGTAAAGTAAGCATTGCCATGACTACTACGAGTAGAGCCATCCATCACGAAAATCCCTTGTGATTTAAACCCGCATTTGCTGAGCAATGCCTCGATGCGTTGCTTCAGGCTCTCATCTTGTAAGGGGGTGAATTTGTTGAACAGCGGCGCGATGAAGGTTGGGTACACAGCCAGCATCATAAGATTGAACCCGCTCCACACTAGCCATAAATATAGCCACCAATAGTCACCAGCACTCTGCATCAGCCAAAGCGCGGCAAACAGAATGGGGGCGCCCAAAGCAAACCCGACGATGCCGTGTTTCACTATGTCGCTAAAGAACATCTTGTATGTCATTTTGTTGAAGCCGAATTTTTCATCGATGACGAAGCTGTGATAGTAATCGAATGGCAGGTCAATCATCGCACTGATCACCATGGTCGAACAGATAACCAAAGCACCACGAATCATCTCCTGGTCGGGCAGAATGCCTCGCCAAACATCATCCACCAATTGTAATCCCCCCCCCACTGTTAGTAATGCCAAGAGCATCGTCTGAGCGAGCATATCTGTGATTGCCAGCTTTGTTTTTGCGCTGGAATAGTCAGCCGCTTTTTGATGATCCGCTAGCGTGATAGTGCCTTGAAATGCAGTTGGCACCTGATTGCGTTTTTTTTGTACATGCGCAACATGACGCATCCCTAGCCAGATGCGGATCAGAGAGGTCAGAATCAGTAATGTGACGAAAGTCGAGGTTAGGGTAGATGCCATTTGTCTGAAAGGTCGTTAATTAAGTTAATATGTGAATTGTGAAGCATTTCTTGCGGAATGGTTCATGATGTTTGTTCAACAGTACTTATTTTAATGGAAATCATGATGACCGCTTCAGACGACACCACAAATCAGAATAATTTAATTTGGCTAGATATGGAAATGAGTGGTTTGTTTCCAGATACCGACCGCATTTTGGAGCTAGCGGCTGTTGTGACTGATTCTGAACTAAACGTGCTGGCTGAATCACCAGTGTTGGTGGTGCATCAAAGCGATGAGGTTTTAGATGGCATGGATGCATGGAATAAGGGTGCACATGGTCGCTCTGGCTTGATTAATAAGGTAAAAGCATCCATGTTGAGTGAGACAGATGCATCGGCACAGATGATCGAATTTCTCAAGCAATATGTTCCGGCCAATAAATCGCCCATGTGCGGCAATTCTATCTGTCAAGACCGACGTTTTATGGCACGTTATATGCCGGAATTGGAAAGTTATTTCCATTACAGGAATCTTGATGTCAGTGTGTTTAAGGAGTTGGCTCGTCGTTGGAAACCAGAAATCTACTCAGGGTTCAAGAAGGCGAGTCGTCATGAAGCGCTGGCGGACATCTATGAATCGATTGATGAACTTAAATATTACCGCGAGCATTTCATTGTTAAGTAAAGCGGTTATTTACAGATAAAAAAAGGGGCATCGTTTGCAGATGCCCGAAGGGGGAGGAGCTTTGGATAAACACTAATGCTCAGTTATTTACAAGCATTAAGTGTGCCACCCCCTTTTTCTCGTTAACGCACCATGTGTTCATAAAGTGCCAGATATTCGTTGGCGCTTTTGTCCCAGCCAAGATTCTGTGACATGCCATTGTGCAGAATTTTATCCCAGCGGTTTTTATCATGTCTGAACATATGTACTGCACGCCAAATGCAGGCTAATAGTCCTTCTGAACTTGCTTCAACCATAACAAATCCATTGGCGGTACCATTGGCAAAATTCGCATCGTTACTGTCAATCACTGAGTCTGCAAGGCCCCCTGTGGCGTTCACGATAGGTGGTGTGCCGTAGGCCAAACCATACAGTTGATTGAGACCGCATGGCTCAAAGCGAGATGGCATGATAAACATATCCGCTCCAGCCATGATCTGGTGAGAGAGTGGTTCATTGTAGCCAATGTTCACACTGACACGCCCAGGATTTTGCTGCGCTATGTTCTGAAATGCTGATTCTAAGCCATGCTCGCCACCGCCTAGCAATACAAGCTGGCAGCCACCTTCTACTAATTTTTGTAAGATAGGCAGTAGCATATCTAAACCTTTTTGGTAAGTGAGGCGGCTCACTACGCCTAATAATGGTGCATCTGCATCAAGATGGAGCCCAACCTTCTCCTGAAGCGTTTTTTTGACGATTGCTTTGCCAGCGAGATTGTTCGCGCAGTATGTTTCTACTAAATGAGAGTCGCATTGAGGATTCCACTCGTTAGTTTCAATGCCATTCAAAATGCCTCGGATTTCATGGCTGCGCTTGGTGAGTATCCCCTCTAGGCCAAAACCAAAAGTTGAGGTCTGTATTTCTTTGGCATAGCGTGGACTGACTGTTGAAATCGCATCGGCATAGAACACGGCGGCTTTGAGAAATGACAGCTGTCCATGGTACTCAAACCCTTCTATGCTATATCCGGCGTTAGGTAAGCCAAGTGAAGTGACCCAATGAGGAGCATAGCACCCCTGGAACGCCATGTTGTGTAAGCTAATCAGTGATTTTGCTTTGCTATTCTCGGTAAGCCGCATATAGGCAGGGGCAAGACCTGTCTGCCAATCATTGCAATGTACGATGTCTGGCTGCCAGTCTTTAATTGGGCTGTTATTGCTAGATAATATGGCAGCAACTTTTGAAAGCACGCCAAAGCGAATGGGATTGTCCTGCCACTCCTGCCCGTTTACATCGGCATAGGGACCGCCATCACGCTCATATAGCTGAGGCGCTTTAATTACGTAGACTTGGACTCCGGTTTCAGGCATATCACCTAGCAGAATCTCTGCGCTACCGATATGGGACAGATAATCCAGTGTGGTGATATAGTGCAAATTTTGCAGTTTAGCGAGCGCTTGGCTATAGCCTGGCATCAAGATGCGAATGTCTACTCCTAGATTCTTGAGAGCGGTTGGTAGTGAGCCACTGACATCAGCTAAGCCCCCCGTTTTGATGAGGGGGAAAACTTCAGAGCTGGCAAATAATACTTTCAAAGGCATGATTTTCTCGCTAAAGTGCTGTTACTAAATCAACGTGGCTTGCGTCCACAGGACTTATTCTACTATATCAATAACTGGATACGAGGGGTCTAACCAGATGAATTCTACGATAAATTTCTTGGGTGCCTTGTATGTGAGTCTTGGTGCAGCGGTTGGGGCGTTGGCACGTTGGGGCTTGGGGGCGGCGTTCAATACAGTGTTACCTCATTTGCCTTTGGGAACCTTGGCCGCAAATTTAGGTGGCGGCTTCTTAATGGGGCTGATGCTGGGATTGATTGAGGCAGGTGGTATAGGCAATCCTAATCTTCGCTTGCTGATCATGACAGGGTTCTTAGGTGGGCTGACAACCTTCTCAGCCTTTACAGGAGAGAGTTTAATCCTTTTGCATAAACATCAATATGTTTGGGCGCTTCTCCATAGCTCAATGCATGTGTTTGGATGTTTACTGATGGCAGCAATCGGTTTTTTTGCAGCCCATTGCCTGAATCATTAGGCGAATTAATACAATAGACAAACTCAATGATAGTAATACTGCGTTGGTGGATACCAGTAAGAAAACCCTCTTGTGAAGATGAGGGTGTAATCCCCCCTAAAAATAGTCACATTTAAAAGTAGAAATTTCTCGTAAACTACTCACAGGAGAATTTCTATGAAGACCTCGAAATACACAGACACACAAATATTAAGCATTCTTAAACAAAATGA
>VGIC01000038.1 GCA_016867975.1 Betaproteobacteria bacterium
TCATTTTGTTTAAGAATGCTTAATATTTGTGTGTCTGTGTATTTCGAGGTCTTCATAGAAATTCTCCTGTGAGTAGTTTACGAGAAATTTCTACTTTTAAATGTGACTATTTTTAGGGGGGATTACATATTGAAATGAGGTTGGTTGTTAGCATACAAATCACTCCGGAGTGCTCTGGAGTGGGAGAGTGGACCACTTTCTCCCGATTAGCATAATCCAGGGAAGGGTTTTTAAATAAGCTAAAGACTCATCATTGGAGTTGTTGTCGATGACCATAACTTCTATGCGGTTGAAATCACTGTGTTGGCGAATCAAACGCAGACAGATCTTGGTGATGTCTGGCGTTTTGTAATTGGGGATTAGGAGGGTAACTTGCTTTTGACTCACATGACGCTCCTGTGGCTTGATCTTGCCTCGAGATGTTTGAATACATTTTCTGGCTTAATACCCTTTAAGCAAGCCAGCTGATTGGTCTGCAATGGACAGGTGCGCTTAAAGCATGGACTACATTGCAGACCGAGATACTCTATCACTGCTTGCGGTTGCATAGGTGGCGTGTGTTTCGGATCTGATGAGCCGTAAATTGCAATCACTTTCTTATCCAGCGCGGCCGCCACATGCATCAGGCCGGAGTCGTTGCTGATGACAGTGTCACATAATGACATCAGGTCAATTGCTTCGCCCAGATTGGTTTTCCCGCCCCAGTCAAGGCAACGGTCTTGCGTTAAATGATTGATGGCTACCGTGACGGGAGTGTCTTTATCTGAGCCGAACAGCCAGACCTGCCAGTCATTTTCCAGAGCCGCATTGGCAACCTCTGCATAATATTCGGCAGACCAGCGTTTGGCTTCGCCATATTCTGCGCCTGGGCATAAGCCGAGAATTTTTTGTGCAGGCCTTTGAAGGCCATTTTTATCCAGGACACGCATGGCGTTACTGGTGTCAGCAAGCAATCGCGGGTTGGCGATTTTTTGCACATCCAGGCCATTATTGTTATCAAGCTTATTTTTATTAATACCTAGGGCAACGAAGCGGTCCACAGTGCGCGGCAGTTTAGTTTTATTTAATGGACGAATGTCATTGAGCAAACCGTGGCGGAACTCTCCCAGAAAGCCTGTGCGCTGTGGAATGCCGGCAGCAAGCGGCAGAATGGCAGACTTGAATGAATTGACAAGCAGAATTGCCTGCTGATAACTCTTGTTCTTGAGGCTACGGCCAAAGCGTATGCGTTCCAGTAGTGCTAATTGACCATGTTTGAATGGCAGGGCGATGGCTTTATTGACCTCTGGCATGCGTTCCAGCAGGGGAAGCGTCCACGTGGGGGCGGCTACATCAATGATGCAGTCGGGGCGGTTTTCTTTAAGTGTTTTGAACAGACTTTGAGCAAGCACCATGTCGCCCACCCAAGAAGGGCCGATGATGAGAATGCGATTTTGTTTAGACATTACCCAGAATACCGAATGCAGGAGCGCAATTTATTGCGCGAAAGTGGCTTATTGCGTGAAGTGGCGTTAATCGCGCAATAAATTGCGCTCCTACAGGTGTCAGATGTATCTCCATAGGGCTAGCTATTCATTCTTTTGATGATATTGCTGGTGCTACGACCTGCTACTAGATCAATCAGCGCAATTTCTCCGCCCCACGATTCAACTTCTTTGCCGCCTACCACTTGGTCGGCAGTGTAGTCGCTGCCTTTGGCAATTACATTTGGTCTGATCGCGTTGATAAGATCTAAAGGGGTGTCTTCATCAAACAAAATTACGGCATCAACAGACTCTAGCGCAGCAAGTACTCGCGCCCGGTCGTTTTCATGAACAACAGGTCTGGTTGGACCTTTCAGTGTGCTGACAGAGCGGTCAGTATTTAGACCAAGAATAAGCTTGTCACCACGTTTTTTTGCGGCTTCTAGATAGGTGACATGGCCAGCATGGAGCAAGTCAAAACAGCCATTGGTAAATACAATTTTTTGCTTATTTTTCTTCCACCCTTCAATTTTTCGCAAGAGTTGCGTCAAGTCGCAAACTTTGTGTGCCTGTTCTGAGGATTGCTCTGTGGTGAGCGCGTCCAACAGTTCATCACGGGTGATTGGTACTGTGCCAACTTTCCCCACTACTACGCCTGCGGCAATATTGGCTAATTGCAACGCATCCAGTGGTGTTAGATGATGCATGAGCCCAGCAGCTAGTGTGGCAATCACAGTGTCACCGGCGCCGGACACATCAAACACTTGTTTGGCTACGGCAGGTAGCAGGTGGTTTTGGTCGCTGATTAGAGAGATACCTTCTTCACTACGGGTCATCACCAAGAATTGCAGTTGAAGACTGTTTTTAAGTGAGATGGCTTTGTTAATTAAATCCGGGTCTCGGGTTGAGGTCAGACAGGCCTCGGCAGTCTCTTTTTTGTTGGGAGTAAGTGCCGTGGCATGACGATATTTGCTGTAATCATGTCCTTTAGGATCAACCAAAACGGGGATGTTTAAGGCATTACATTGTGTAATGATTTTTTGGCAAACCTCCGTGCTGAGCAAACCTTTGGCATAGTCAGAAAGAATCACCATGGCCGGATTGAGAGTTAGTTCCTGTTCTATAGCAGTTAAAATTTGCGCAGTTTCCGCGGGGGTGAAAGTGGTGTTGTCCTCTTGATCTAAGCGCATCATCTGCTGGTGACCGCCCAAAATACGGGTTTTGGCGATGGTTGGCCGCTGAGGTGAGCGAACGACGTGCGTACTGTTGATGCTAATCTCAGACAGCAGTTTGAGCAGGATGGCTGATTCGGTATCGTTGCCTACACAACCGATGATGTGCGTTTTAATTCCCAATAGAGATAGATTCGCTGCGACGTTTGCAGCCCCGCCTGCGCGGTCTTGTTGAGACTTGAGCAATACAACCGGAACAGGCGCTTCTGGTGAAATGCGGCTGACTTCTCCCATCAGGTAGCGGTCGAGCATAACATCGCCGATGACGAGCGCATGCTGGTTGTGGTTGCCGAAATGTTTAACGGTATTGAGAAGGTGCTGTTGCATGATTAGGTTTATGGGAGTTAATCAATTGGATTCTAATATTTCGCAAAGTGAGTGTCCGATAAAGATATGGGCTTCCTGAATGCGGGCGGTGACATTGGATGGAATGACAATGTTGTAATCACACAGCGCATTTAACTTGCCGCCCGTGCCGCCAGTAAGCCCTACGGTAGTTGCCCCGATGGTGTTGGCGGCTTCAATAGCGCTCACCACGTTGGCACTGTTGCCGCTGGTCGTCAGGCCAATCACTAAATCTTCCGGGCGACATAAGGCTTCAATCTGCCGTGCAAAAATATAGTTGTACCCATAGTCATTGCCGACAGAGGTGAGAATGGATGTATCCGTAGTGAGCGCAATGGCAGGCAAGCCTTTGCGTTCTTTTTTAAAACGGCCAACAATCTCAGCGGCAATGTGTTGGCTGTCAGCCGCACTGCCTCCGTTGCCCATGAGTAAAACCTTGCCACCATTTTTGATGGTGTTTTGCATGGTAATGCCAACTTCGCTAATTAAAGGGAAGAGCGGCTCCAGTGCATTGAACATCGCCATATGCGCGGCATGTTCGCCTTTCAGATAGTCAACATACTTCATCAGCAATATTTATCCTCTTGCATCAAATAGTTCTGCACATAGTCACGCACCCCCTCTTCCAGGCTGTGGAAGGGTTGGGTATAGCCCGCTTTGGTAAGCTTGGTCATGGAGGCCTCAGTGAAGTACTGATATTTCCCCTGCAAGTCTTCTGGCATGTCGATAAAAGTGATATGTGGAGCGCGTTGCATACTCTGCATTACGCTCGTTGCTAAATCCTTAAAGCTGCGCGCCTTGCCTGTGCCAATGTTGTAGATTCCGTTGGTGGTCGGTTTGGCATCTAATGCAGTCGTCAGAAAGTGGTTTACAACGGCAGCAGCGTCTTTTACGTAGACAAAGTCACGCATTTGCATGCCATCTTCGATACCGGCTTTAGTCCCTTTGAATAGCTTCATGGTGCCCGTCGCGCTGAACTGGTTGAAGGTGTGAAAGGCGACGCTTGCCATGCGTTCTTTATGGTATTCGTTGGGGCCGTAAACGTTAAAGAACTTAAAGCCTGCCCAACTTGGTGGACTAGCTAAGCCACTCTTTACCTGACGTAACACCCATTGATCAAAAAAGTGTTTTGAATAACCGTAGCCGTTGAGTGGTCGCAGATTGTCGATGGAGGCATCGTTATAACCCAAGTTGCCATCACCATAGGTGGCGGCAGAACTGGCGTAGAAGAAAGGTACTTGGTTGTTCGCACACCAAGTCCATAAGTGTTGTGAATACTGGATATTGGTTTCAAGCAGTTTATTAAAGTCACGTTCCGTGGTCGCGCTGATAGCGCCCATATGGATGATGGCTTCAATATCATTGCGCCCAGCAAGCCATGCGAGCAACTGGTCTTTGTCCAGGTAATGGGCGTATTGGCGATGCGCAAGATTTTGCCATTGCTCTTCATGAGTGATGCGATCTACGATGACGATATCATCACGATTAAGTTTTGTGTTGAGATGCCAAGCGATGATCGAGCCTATCATGCCTGCGCCGCCGGTAATGACTATCATGCGTTTTGCGTCTCCTTGCGCTTTATCTCATTAAATGAATTTATAGATGCGGTAAATTATACTGCTTATTGGAGTGCCCCCATACTTTGCGCTCTTAACTTTGTCATTTCTGTGTCTTTTTTCGCTTGGGGGCTATCCCACTCAGTACTGACCCAGCCTTGCAGGTTTTCCAGCGCAATCGTCGTCATGGCATGTATCCATGCCTCGTTTTCATTTAATGCGGGAATGTAGTGATATTCGCCACCACCATTACTTTGGAACAGATGTTTGCCTTCCATGGCGATTTCTTCTAGCGTTTCTAGGCAGTCGCTGGAGAAGCCTGGGCATATGATATCAACACGTGCAGTTTTGGTCTTGCCTAACGCTTCTAGGGTATTGGTTAGGTAGGGCTTTAGCCATTCTTGTTTGCCGAATCTTGACTGGAATGTGACTAGGTATTCATCTTTATTCAGTTCTAGTGCTTCAGCCAGCAGGCGACCGGTCTTGTGACATTCGCAGTGATAAGGGTCACCATTGATAAGATGCGCTTTCGGTACGCCATGAAAACTCATAATTAATTTGCTTGGCTTGCCGTTAATGCGCCAGTGGTCACGTACGCTCTGAGCCAACGTAGCGATATAAGCTGGATGGTCGTGATAGTGCTTGATGGTTCTAATCGCAGGCATATTACGCGTTTTAAGCAGTGTGCGCCATACGGCATCCAGTGCACTGGCAGTGCTACTGGCAGCGTATTGTGGGTAGAGCGGGAACACTAAGATACGGTCACAGTGTTGCGCTTTTAATTTGTCGATAGCGCTCTGTATGCTGGGGTTGCCATAGGTCATGCCCAGTTCAACTGCATATGGCGAGTTGATTTTTTGACTTAAAAATCCACGCAGTAGCTGAGCTTGTCTTTGTGCATGTACTAAAAGAGGCGAACCTTCTTTTGTCCAGACCGATGCATATTTTTCGGCAGATTTTTTGGGGCGAATGACCAGAATAATGCAGTTGAGTATGAGCCACCAGATAAGGCGTGGAATTTCAACGATACGTGTGTCGCTTAAAAATTGGCGCAGATAAGGGCGTAGCGCTTTTGTCGTAGGCGCATCTGGGGTGCCAAGATTGGCAAGCAAGATGCCAACTTTAAGCTGGTCGCCATGTTCGTGTTTAGGTTCTGGGTTGTAGAAGCTCATGGGTCTTTTCTGATATTAAGGTTGGTGTGCATAAGATTCAAAATCACGTTCAGTGATTAGAAAGCGCATTTGATAGCAGTTTCGCAGTCACGTCCACAATGGGTATCACGCGTTCATAAGCCATTCTGGTGGGACCGATCACGCCTAAAGTATCCACCACTTGACCATCGGCTTCATAGGGTGCCGTAATCATACTGCATTCGTTCAATGGTAAGTAACCACTCTCACCACCAATAAAGATTTGAATGCCTTCAGCATATTGGCTATTATCTAGCAATTGCATCAAACTGGTACGGCGTTCAAAAAATTCAAATAGTTTGCGTAGACTACTCATGTTAGTGGAGAGGTCATCCACCTGTAATAGGTTGTGCTCACCTGCAATTACCACGCCGTCTTGATCGGTGTTTTTGTTGCTTGCTTCGAGAGCGGCAGTCATTAGTTGATTCATTTCAGACTGCATCTGTTTGAGTTCTGCGTGCAGTTTCAGTTGCACTTCTTCAAAAGTCTGACCGGAAAAGTGCGTATTGAAATAGTTGCTTGCCTGTGTCAGGTCATTTGCGCTAAATCGCTTATCAGTGAGGATAATGCGGTTTTGTACATTGCCGTCATTGGTGACGATCATGACCAAAATTCTTTTTTCCGAGAGAGATAAAAATTCCAGATGTTTGAATGCAACACGTTTGCGCTTTGGTGTCATGACGATCCCGGCAAACTGTGTTAGCTGTGAGAGTATCTCGGCTGCGTTGTTGATGAGCTCGCTTTGGTTGGGAGATGATAGGTTGCTTTTAAGTTGCTGGATCGCTTGTGTTTCCAGTGGTTGCACAGTAAGTAGCGAATCAACGAACAGTCGATAGCCTTTTTGTGTGGGCACACGTCCTGCTGAAGTATGTGGACTGGCAATAAAACCAAGCTGCTCCAGATCACTCATGACATTGCGGATGGTCGCAGGGCTCGCATCCAGACCAGAGTGCTGTAGCAGTGTGCGTGACCCAATTG
>VGIC01000039.1 GCA_016867975.1 Betaproteobacteria bacterium
TTGCAGCGGCTAAGACCTGGCAGTTTAGATGAGCTTGGGCTAAAGGCGGCCTTGCAAGACTTGATCGATGCTTGGCTGCAAAGAAATAGTAGTGTCACTGTAGATGTGTCAATCTCAGGAGATTTTGTGGGCGGAGAAGGAACCGTGATGATTGCGATTTATCGTATTGTGCAAGAGTGTTTAACGAATATTGCACGACATTCAAAAGCCAATAAAGTTATGGTTAGTCTCCATAGTCAATCTGATGAGCTGATATTGAATGTTGAAGATAATGGCAAGGGGTTTGATGCTAGATTAGTTTCATCTGGATTTGGTGTCGCAGGTATGCGAGAGCGTGTGCAAGGACTGGGTGGTCATTTTGAGCTGAACAGCAAGATTGGTTCCGGTGTGCAAATTCAAGCAAGCCTGCCATTTAAAAAGAAAGTGATTCAATGAGTATAGGTATTCGTATAGTGCTAGTTGATGATCATGCCGTGGTGCGTTCTGGCTTGAGGCGTTTGTTAGAGCAAAACAAAGGAATGCAAGTAGTTGCGGAAGCCAATAGTGGCGAGCAGGCATATCAACTCTATGGAGAGTATGTGCCTGATGTTTTGGTCATGGATATGTCCATGCCTGGCATGGGGGGGTTAGAGGCTCTAAGAAGAATTTTGACACGCTACCCAACAGCGCGTGTTGTTATTTTCTCGATGCATGAGAATGCTACGTTTGCATCACAGGCATTATCAGTGGGTGCGCGTTGCTATGTTGCAAAGTCTGGAGTTGCTGATGATTTGGTTCGAGCTGTTAAAGAGGCCTTTGCTGGTCGAGGTTACTTAAGTCCATCTGTTGCACAAAATATTGTATTACAGTCAATGTCGGAGAGCGATGACCCTACACAGAGCTTATCTGTTAGAGAGTTTGAAGTTTTCCGTATGCTGGCTGAAGGTAGTCAAGTAGATGATATTGCGCTAACGCTCAAAATTAGCCAAAAAACAGTAGCAAACCACCAAACTTCATTAAAGCAAAAGCTGGGAATATCCAGTCCGGTAGAGTTGGTTAGATTGGCAATGCGTCATGGCGTCATAGAAAGTGAAGTGAAGTGAATTTCTTATTTCTTTCTTGAAACTACGTTGATCGATACCGATACAAACAAATTGATTAATGATATTCCTGTGGGACAGTTGCCGTGGGGTGTTGTCATTCATTAATCTGTGAATAATTACCAAGAATCTATCCGTCAGTAAACTTCTTGAGCCGTTGTTAGTGGCAACACTGCGCTTTCGGTTGCCAGGAGCCTTTCTGGGGTATGCAGAGGGGGTGTGAGCGACCCCTAAAGCAATCGTTGAGATGGTCAGGTCTATGGATAAAACAGCTTCAAACAAAGTTCAGCTGATTGACGAGAAAGTTTGACAGGCTGCTACGGCGGGCTGTCCAACCCGATATGCCTAGGCAGTCGGGTTTTATTTTGCCTGCAATTCTCATCCACTTTGCAATGTAAGCAAGTAGAATAGCGTTTGATATCGTTGTAGATCTCGTAAGGGCACTTCTATAAATTCAAATTACAAAGTCAGACAAGGCGCGAGTAAAAAATAATGACGCGGTATGTGTTTGATATGTAAGGAATTATTTTTTATGAGCAACGCAGTATCACGACGGAATTTTAATTTATAGAAGCGCCCGTAATTGTGAAATTGACCATTGCTTTTCAATTAACACCCCACCTGCTAGCCTCGCGTAGTGCTGATACATTAGGCTACCTGCTGAGTAAAGGTGAGTCGGTGTGGCAATCCCTGTCTTTAGAAGAGCACATCGCGCATGTCTTTGGTGTGCAACCACAAATGGATTACCCCTTGGCTGCAATGGCTGCCTGCGAGGATGGTGTGGAGGTCGCTCAAGCTTATTGGTTGCGAGCAGACCCTGTGCATTTGCTGATGCAACGAGACAGTTTTAGCCTTACCGACCCGGTCCCGCTACCTATGACTAAGGTGCAAGCGCAAACATTGCTTTCAGATTTGAACGCGCATTTCCAAGCGCAGCAGATGACGTTTGTGCAAGGGCATTCTGGCCGCTGGTATTTACGGTTACCAAGCGCGCCAAATATCAAAACCACTTTTCCAGAGGTGGCTGTGGGTCAGAGCGCATTGCATTATATGCCTGAGGGTGCGGCAGCGTCGCAATGGCGCTCTCACTTAAATGAGATACAGATGTTGTTGTATACCCACCCTGTGAATGTTGAGCGGGAGTTGTCGGGTTTACCTGTTGTGAATAGCTTATGGCTTTCTGGAGGCGGCGTCATGGTAGAACGTGCGCATGGCCCAACCGATGTCAGCTTGTGTTTAGCCAATGATCCTGTTTACCGTGGCTTGGCGCGTTGGCAGGGGGTATCAGTTGCTGATGTACCGTATGATATGGCGGAACTGTTATCTCGATACGGCAGTGACGACCATGTTTGGGTGCATGCTTTGCCGGAATTTCTGACAGAAGGTGCTGGTTGCCAAGCGCTACTGGGAGCTCTCACCGCGAATAAAATTCAGCAATTGGTGATCCATGTCGGATGCTATGACCGTACGCTGACGGCGCAGCTGTCTCGCTGGAGTCTGCTCAAATTCTGGCGTAGAGCCCAATCGCTATCTGATGTGCTGCAGGTAAAAGAGAGTCGCTAAGATATGGTCTCAATCGTTCATCGCACAATACCGCAAGCGCCTTTGCAACATTTGCTAAAAGCAGGGCAGCCGCCATTGCTGGCACGTCTGTTTGCTGCCCGAGGCATTATGAATGCACAGCAACTTGATATCAATCTTGGTCAGCTCCTGCCGCCACAGACCTTGACGCATAATCAAAAAATGGCTCAATTGCTGGCGGATGCGATCGCTGCTAGAAAAAAGCTACTGGTTATCGGTGATTACGATGCAGATGGTGCGACAGCAACGGCTGTGGCAGTAAAAGGATTGCGTGCCTTTGGTGCTGATGTTGATTTTCTTGTGCCTAATCGGTTCGAATATGGATACGGATTAACTCCGGAGATTGTTGCGTTGGCGGCTAAGCAGCAACCGGATGTAATCATTACCGTGGATAACGGTATTGCCAGCGTAGACGGTGTTAATACAGCGAATGCCTTAGGGATTCAAGTGTTGATCACGGATCATCATCTGCCAGCCAGTGAAACGCCGGCAGCAGCCTGCATCATCAATCCGAATCAGCATGGTTGTACATTTGGTAGCAAACATCTGGCGGGAGTAGGCGTGATGTTCTATGCGCTGCTGGGGTTACGGTCAGAGCTGCGGGAGCGAGGGGCTTATGTGCACAATCCTGAGCCAAATTTAACAGCGCTACTGGATCTGGTTGCCCTCGGCACAGTGGCTGATCTGGTTAAGCTGGATGAGAATAACCGTATCCTTGTCGAGCAAGGGCTGCGTAGGATTCGAGCAGGGGGGTGCAGCCACGGCATTATCGCTTTGATGAAGGTGGCAGGGAAGGATTCTACACGCGCTTGTGCTCAGGATCTTGGATTTTATGTCGGCCCCCGATTAAATGCGGCGGGCCGTTTGGATGACATGACTTTGGGTATTCAATGTCTTTTGGCCTCAACAGAGGCTGAGGCGTTTCAATTATCTAAGAAATTGCACGATTTGAATCTTCAGCGCCGCAGTATTGAGTCTGAGATGCAAGACACGGCCAATGTGATTCTGGATGAGTCGGTAGTAGCAAAACAGTTCTCAATCAGCCTGTATCAGCCAGATTGGCATCAGGGGGTGATTGGAATTCTGGCATCGAGAGTGAAAGAGCGTCATCATCGGCCGGTCATTGCTTTTGCAGATGCGGGCGATGGTATGATTAAAGGCTCGGGGCGATCTATTGCCGGGCTGCATTTGCGGGATGCACTCGATATGCTGAGTAAGCAATCTCCGGCGTTGATCGTCAAATTTGGTGGACATGCGATGGCGGCGGGACTCACCATTCGTTTGGCAGATTTTGACGCGTTCACGCAGGGCTTCGAACGAGTGGTCAGAAGCCTAATCTGCGAATCTGATCTACAGGCTATGTTAGAGGTTGATGGCTCCTTGAGTGAGGATGAGATGACGTTTCAATCGGCGCAGTTATTGGAGAGTCAGGTGTGGGGGCAAGGATTTTCTCCTCCCATGTTTTATGATCAGTTTGAAGTGATGCATCAACGCGTGATTGGTGAAAAGCACTTGAAGTTGAGTCTAAAACCCGTATCATCTCATGCATTGGTCGACGGAATCTTCTTCAATCAAACCGAAATGCTGGATCAGCACATACAAGCCGCATATCAACTGCAGACCAACTGTTTTAATGGGGCACAAAAGGTGCAACTCAATTTACGTTATGTGGTGGTATCGTGACGCCGATAGAGCCTACGCGCCTAGAGCGAGAGACTTTTCTAGGGATGTTGCCTGTGCGTAGTTTAGATGCGCATAAGGGGCATTTTGGTAGTGTCGCAATCATCGGTGGGGCAGAGGGGATGGTGGGGGCCTTGCTACTCTCGGCGCGTGCAGCCTTGCTGGCGGGGGCTGGACGGGTCTATGCTTCATCGGTCAGTACACACCCACTGCCAGTGGATATGCAGTATCCTGAGGTGATGATGCAGCAGCCCTCGGCTTTGATGCAGTTGAGGCAGTTGGATTGTCTGGTGCTAGGACCCGGCCTCGGCAGATCCGAAGTGGCGTGTTCACTTTTGGATCATTGGCTCAAGCAAGACAAGCCTTTGTTATTAGATGCCGACGCGCTCAACCTGATTGCCATGCAGTCGCATTTACAGATGTTGCTAAGTCAGCGTCATGCGCAAACAGTCATCACCCCGCATGCAGAAGAAGCCGCAAAGCTTTTGAAAAGTACTGCTACGGAAGTGCAGTCTTCTCGTGTGGAGAGTGTGATCAAGCTGGCTAAGAAATTCGGGGTGATTTGCGTGCTCAAAGGTGCGGGTACCGTGTGTGCACATCCGGATGGGACTTGCTTTATCAATACCAGCGGCAACCCCGGTTTGGCTACGGGTGGTACTGGTGATGTCTTATCTGGGGTGATATCAGCATTGATGGCACAGGGGTTGGATGTTCTGGAGGCTGCAAAGATGGGCGTTTTTGTGCATGGCGTTGCTGCAGATGTGTTGGTAGAAAGAGGTTGTGGTCCGGTAGGGCTCACCGCCTCAGAAGTCGCGCTTGAAGTGCGGAATGTGATCAATGCTTTGACGCTATTATCTGACAGCGCTAGAATGGCGCAACTTTTTTAACTTACTCAACTACTTACCACTCACACACATGCGCCGTAAAACAGTCGTAGCAAATTGGAAAATGCATGGCAACCTAGCCAGTAACCGGCAGTTGCTGGAAGGCTACGTTGAAAGACTTTCATCCTTAGCGCATGTTGATGTCGTGGTCTGCGTACCTTATCCCTATTTGGCTCAGGCACAGTTGCTACTTAAAGACACCGCTATTGCCTGGGGTGCGCAGAACTTAAGTAAAGATCCTGTGGGGGCATTCACGGGGGAGGTGAGCGCTAGTATGCTCAGGGATTTTGGCGCAACGCATGTCATCATCGGTCACTCGGAGCGTGCCACTGCATATTGCGAATCCGACGAGAATGTTGCCACAAAATTCATGCAGGCCAAGGTGCATGGCATCACGCCTATCTTATGTGTGGGCGAAACTTTGATCGAACGCGAGGCGGGCGTGATGGATTTGGTAGTGGCAAAGCAACTTGATACCATTATCAACACTTACGGCGCATCGGTTTTTGCTGACGCTATTATCTCTTATGAGCCGATTTGGGCTATTGGCACAGGCCTGGCAGCGACACCAGTTCAAGCGCAGAGCATGCATGAGTTTATCCGAGGAAGAATCTCGGCATTGGATGAAGCCGCAGCACAAAGTGTCAAAATCCTCTATGGGGGAAGCGTAAATCCGCAAAATGCGGTACAATTATTCGTTTCGCAGGATATAGATGGCGGTTTAATCGGTAGATGCTCATTGACCGCACAAGAATTTGAGGGAATATGTCGCGCTGCTAATTGAAATAAGGCAGTTTGGCACAAGAGGTGGAAATGGAAAAAATCGTATTAGTGATTCATGTGTTAGCAGCGCTCGGTGTGATTGGCCTAGTGTTGTTGCAACATGGCAAGGGGGCTGACATGGGCGCTTCTTTTGGTAGCGGTGCTTCGGGCAGTCTATTCGGCGTGTCCGGATCATCTAACTTTATGAGCCGTGCCACTGCTATTTTTGTAGCGATATTTTTTACTACCAGCCTCATTTTGGCCTACATGGCGAGTGACAAGTCTGCTGGAGGCAGCGTGGTTAAAGCACACGTTGAAAAGCAAGTGTCGTCAGACCCTGCGAAAACTGCTACACCTAGTGCGTCCCCTAACGCGGACGTTGTGCCAAAATAATCTAAAACCGTTGAGTGTTCACTCAACATGCCGTCGTGGTGGAATTGGTAGACACGCAGCCTTGAGGTGGCTGTGACGAAAGTCGTGAGAGTTCGAGTCTCTCCGTCGGCACCACAACACTGTTTCACACAGTATCAAATAGTATCAAAAACACAATAAATACAATGAATTAGCTTAAAAT
>VGIC01000040.1 GCA_016867975.1 Betaproteobacteria bacterium
TGTGATGATGTCACCAGAAAGCGTGATTTCTAACACGTAGCGATGACCATGTAGGTTTCTGCATTGGCTTTTGTGGTTGGGGATGCGGTGACCGGAATCGAATTCCAGTCGGGTGGTAATTTGCATGTTGCTCACTTTTAATACAAATCTAGAATGTGTGCATTATACGCTGAGTGTTTAATTTCACATCATCAGGTGAGATCTTTACAAAAATACTTATTGAGGATGAAGCGCAAGGCACACGCCCGCACGGGACGTCCCCAACCTCGCCAGATGCTGAAGCATCAAGTCGATTGTGACGGAACGTAGAAACCGAGAAAATCAACGCAGTGATTCGCCATAAGAAGTGGTTTTGCAAAGGTCTTATTAAACCAAAACAGTTGCTTCGAGTTAAAATACACCCTATTTAACTCAGGGTACGCATCATGCAATGGAAGCCTCATGTCACCGTCGCGGCGATTATTGAAGACAATGGAAAATTCCTGTTAGTGGAAGAAACTACCGATCGTGGCAATCGTTTCAATCAACCAGCTGGTCATTTAGAAGATGGTGAAACCCTGCTGGAGGCTGTCATTCGAGAGACACTAGAGGAAACCGCTTACACATTCAACCCAGTTGCGCTGCTGGGTATTTACCACTGGAAACATGAGCATAACACCACCACTTATCTTCGTGTTGCCTACATTGGCAATGTCAGCACCCATCACTCTGATTTAGCACTTGATGATGGGATTATTCGAACTGTTTGGATGACCGCTGACGAGATGCGCGCCAATCCCATGCTAATGCGTAGCCCGCAAGTGTTGACCTGTGTAGAAGACTATCTAAGTGGCAAGCGATTTCCACTGTCAGTGGTCACCCATTTATAAATTGTCCCCTTTCCGATTAAAATGAATCTGAACAAAGCACATAAAAAGAAAATTGTGGTAGGTCTTTCCGGTGGCGTTGACTCTTCTGTCACTGCACTATTACTGAAAGAACAAGGCTACGAGGTCACCGGACTTTTCATGAAAAATTGGGAAGACGACGACACGGATGAATATTGCTCCAGCAAACAGGATTTGATTGATGCGGTTTCCGTGGCTGACAAGATTGGTATCGATATCGAAGCAGTCAATTTCAGCAAAGAATATAAAGACCGCGTATTCGCTAATTTTCTCAGCGAATATCAGGCTGGGCGCACCCCTAATCCGGATATTCTGTGTAATGCGGAAATCAAGTTCAGAGCATTTCTGGATCATGCCATGGGCATGGGAGCGGAATTAATTGCAACGGGACACTATGCACAAGTGCGTGAGAACCCGCTGAAACCAGGCCTGTTTCAACTGATGAAAGCAGAGGATGGTAGCAAAGATCAAAGCTATTTTTTATATCGCCTCAACCAGTCTCAGCTATCTAAGACGCTTTTCCCGCTTGGTCAGTATCTCAAACGAGAAGTACGCGAAATCGCGCGTCATGCCGGACTGATCAATGCGGAAAAAAAGGACTCCACTGGCATCTGCTTTATCGGTGAACGCCCATTTCAGGAATTCCTGAGCCGCTACCTGCCTCGAGAACCTGGCGACATCAAAACACCTGAAGGCAAACGTGTAGGTCGCCATGAAGGTCTGATGTACTATACCTTGGGACAACGTCAGGGGCTCAAAATTGGCGGAAGTCGCGACAGCAATGGCGAGCCGTGGTTTGTCGCAGCAAAAAACATGACGGACAACGAACTCATTGTCGTGCAAGGGCACGATCACCCGCTATTGCTCAACGACGGGCTACTTGCAGGACAGCTCACTTGGATTGATCCAGAGCCTCCTGCCGCCAATTGGGTCTACGCAGCCAAGACCCGGTATCGTCAGCCAGATGCGCCCTGCGAGATTGAGCGCATCAATGCAGATGAGGTTGAGATACGATTTGGACAGCGCCAATGGGCCATCACGCCAGGCCAGTCGGCCGTGGTTTATGAAAGCAATGTTTGCTTGGGTGGCGGTATTATTACTACAGCCATTTAGAGATTGCCCCCTTAACCTTAATTTTCCGGTAGCACAACTGTTCCTGGCGATGGTCAGGCTGATCAATCCTTTCAGATTACATCCTACTACTTTGAACTTCACAGAATTACAAAATTCTCTAAAAACTTGCATGCTGGCTGATCGATATGTGCTACGCCGTAAAATGCGCGATGTGCAGGATTTGCAGAAGCTGAAAGACGAGAAATCCACACAGAGAACGCAACGTTTGTTGGGGGAAATTGAGCAGAAAGTGTGCACGTCTCAAGCCAAATATCAAACGCGGCTTGCCAGTCTACCTAAGCCTGAATATCCTTTAGAACTTCCAGTGAGCAGTAAAAAAGATGAGATAAAGGAGGCGATCCTTAAACATCAGGTGGTGATTGTATGCGGTGAAACAGGCTCAGGTAAAACGACGCAACTGCCAAAAATCTGTCTGGAACTCGGTCGTGGTGTGTCGGGCTTAATCGGACACACGCAGCCACGCCGGATCGCTGCCCGTTCAGTGGCTTCTCGTATTGCGCAGGAATTGAAATCACCTTTGGGCGAGGTGGTGGGTTACAAAGTGCGCTTTAATGACAAGCTGTCAGAAGCCAGTTATATCAAGCTGATGACCGATGGTATTTTGCTGGCTGAGACGCAGGGCGATAAGTTTCTGAACGCTTATGACACCATTATTATCGATGAGGCCCATGAGCGTAGTTTGAACATTGATTTTCTTCTGGGATATCTCAAGCAGTTATTGCCGAAACGCCCTGATTTAAAGATTATTGTCACTTCAGCCACGATTGATGCTGATCGGTTCTCGCAGCATTTTAATGGTGCGCCTGTGATTGAGGTTTCAGGTCGCACTTTTCCTGTTGAAATTCGTTATCGACCGCTAGGCAAAGCAGGCTTCCGCTCTAAAGAAATGGTTGCACTTGAAACTGCCGAGTTTGATCTGGAAGATAGTGTGGATGATTTGTCTGCTAATCTGCTGGGAATTCCGCGTAAAGGTAAAACGGAAGCACGCTGGCTGGAAGAAGATGACGAAGAGGAGGCGATTGAAGAAGCCATTTTAGATGCGGCGGATGATTTGCTCAGGCTAGGTGATGGCGATATTTTGGTGTTTCTGCCCGGTGAGCGTGAAATTCGTGATGTGGCGGATCATTTGCGCAAATATCAGGGACGTTCTGCCAAACTCAGGCACATAGAAGTGTTGCCTTTATTTGCGCGCCTGAGTATTGAAGACCAGCAGAAGATTTTTAAAAGTCATAGTAGCCGTCGTATTGTGTTGGCGACCAATGTTGCTGAGACTTCGCTCACCGTGCCTGGCATCAAGTATGTGATTGATGCTGGTTTGGCAAGAGTTAATCGCTACAGTCCGCGTGCCAAGGTTGAACAGCTACAGATCGAGAAAATTAGCCAAGCGGCGGCGAAACAAAGAGCAGGGCGCTGCGGACGGGTCTCGCACGGCACTTGCGTGCGCTTGTACTCAGAGGAAGATTTCAATGGTCGTCCGGAGTTTACCGAACCTGAAATCTTGCGTAGTTCGCTCGCCAGCGTCATTTTGCGTATGGCAGCATTGCAGCTGGGCGATGTAGCGGAGTTTCCTTTCATTGAGGCACCATCCTCGCGTCTGATTGCCGACGGCTATTTACTGTTGCAAGAACTGGGGGCTGTCGATGCACGTCGTCAGATTACCGAAACAGGTTTGCAGTTAGCGAAGTTGCCCTTAGATCCGCGTGTGGGGCGCATGATTCTTGCCGCTAAGCGTGAGCACTGCTTAAAAGAGATGCTCATTATTGCCAGTGTGTTGAGCATTCAAGACCCGCGCGAACGTCCGATGGATAAGCGTGAGGCGGCAGATAACGCCCATGCCAAGTTTGCAGGTGAAGGATCGGACTTTATGAGCTATCTGAAGCTCTGGGAGTGGTTTGATTATGCGCTGAAAAACAAAAAATCGAATAAAGACTTACTCAATCAATGTCATAGCAGTTTTCTCTCTTTCTTACGTTTAAAAGAGTGGCGTGAACTACATGCACAGTTGTTGGAAATCGCCTCTGAGCTGGAGTTGAGGCTCAATGAAAAAGAAGCCAGTTATGAGCAGATACATAAAGCATTGCTGGCTGGCTTGTTAGGTAATATCGGTTTTAAAGATGGTGAGAGTGAGTCGTATGCCGGTGCTCGTGGTATACGTTTTCATATTGCGCCGGGCTCCACCTTAAAGAAAACACGCCCCAAGTGGGTAATGGCGGCTGAGTTGGTGGATACCACCAAACTGTATGCGCGTTGTGTGGCCAAGATCGATCCAGACTGGATTGAGCCATTGGCGAGAGGGCTGATCGATAGCCATTACTCCGATCCTCGCTGGGATAGACGAATGGGTATGGTCAATGCTTGGGAGCGTGTGTCGCTTTACGGGCTGACGGTAATCCCTAAACGTCGTGTGCACTATGGGCCAATTAACTCAGCGGAGTCGCGTGAGATTTTTATCCGAGAAGCTTTGGCAAATGGTGAGTTTGACACTAAAGCGGCATTTTTTACGGCTAACGAGCGCTTAATCATAGAGGTTGAGGAGTTAGAACATAAGGCCCGTCGCCAAGACGTATTGGTCGATGAACATCAGTTGTTTGCATTCTACGATGCAAAAATACCGGTAGGAATCTATAACGCTGCCAGCTTTGAGCAATGGCGTGCAGATGCTGAAAAGATAACGCCGAAATTACTGTATCTGACGCGAGATGATTTGATGCGTCATGGTGCCGATGCCATTACCGCCGTGCAGTTTCCGGAAACGATCCTGTTAGATGGCGTGGAGACCAAGCTGAAATATCGCTTTGAACCGAATCACGTGTTGGATGGCGTGACGGCTACCATTCCTCTGGCTTTGTTGAACCAGCTGAATCCGGTACAGACCGAATGGCTGGTGCCCGGTATGTTGCGTGAGAAGCTGACTTATCTGATCAAAGCGTTACCTAAGACGTTTCGTAGGGTATGTGTGCCAGTGCCTGAGTTCGTGACAGGATTCTTGGAGTCTGTAGCGGATAATCGCTTAACACCATTACTGGAAACCTTGGCGGCGTATATTCAACATAAGACCACCTTAAAAATCGGTAAAGAGGATTGGAATCAGGCAGAGATCCTGGCGCATCATTTAATGAATTTCAGCGTGGTGGACGATGCAGGGCGTGAGTTGGCAATGGGGCGCGACTGGCATGCGCTTAAAAAACAATTAGGTTCTGCGGCGCAGCTTACTTTTAGAAATACTTCCCCCGATATTGAGAAAACCGGCCTCAAGCAGTGGGATTTTGGTGATTTACCGCAGACTTTGAGCTTTGAGCGGGAGGCTCTCAAGGTGACGGGTTATCCCGCGCTGGAAGATACCGGTGACAGCGTTTCAGTCAAACTGTTTGATACGGTTAGCGAAGCGGAACAAAACCATCGCAAGGGCGTTTGTCGCTTGATGCGTTTTGAGCTGAAAGAACAGATGAAGCAACTGGAAAAAAGCCTGCCGAACTTTAATCAGTATGCACTGGCGCTACGTAGCGTGATGCCGCCTGATGATTTGCGTGAAGATATGTTGTTGGCCATTGCAGACCGTGCTTTTATCGGAGAGGATGAGTTGCCAAGAACCAATGCGGATTTTATGAAATTGAAGCAACGCGCTAGAACGCGCCTACCTGCTGTGACTGAAGCGGTTGCCCGTCAGGCCCAGGCGATTGCGACCGAATATCAGTTGCTGATGCAAAAACAAAGCCAGATGACTGCTACCGTGAATCGATTGAAACGTGATTTAGATCAGCAAGTCAGCTTACTGGTTTATAAGGGATTTTTTAGACAGACGCCATGGGAACATTTGCAGCATTTGCCTCGCTATCTAAAGGCATTGCGTTTACGCATCGAGAAGCATTCCGCCAATCCAGAACGGGATGGCAAGCATGCGGCAGCAGTTGGGCAGATTTGGCAGCAATGGCAGGATAAAATCCAAGCGATTAACGCCGCACACAAGGACGTGCCGCCGTCATTAAGCGAGTTCCGCTGGTTGATCGAAGAGTTGCGCGTCTCTCTGTTCGCACAGGAGCTGAAAACACCGTTTCCAGTTTCAATCAAACGCTTAGAAAAACTCTGGTCAGAGATGCGTTTTTAGTGAGAGCCAACTTCGCTACATTTTTTTTGGAAACTGCCTACTTAAAAAACTAGGTTGAATTACAATGACGCTTTAAGGCACTTCGATCTAATAAGTTGCAATCGGTCTAAAAGTCCCGTTGCACAAAAAACACAACGAATATACAGGCGTGAGCGACACTAAAAACACTTGCTTTCGAAATGAGAGAGTTTCTGGCTGAAACATGATGCGCATCTCTTATTCATTTGTATTAAGCCTCTTACTATTATTGCCAATTTCTAGCTCAGCAGAGGAGTTACTCATGACCTGCCCCCAAAAGCTGGTCCAAATTTAGGTTAGTAAAGCCCGTTTAAAAATCACTCGCCTGCCTTAACTTTTGAGCATAGATCGCAGGCGGAATTCGACCGCAACTGCTATGCGGCCTCACCT
>VGIC01000041.1 GCA_016867975.1 Betaproteobacteria bacterium
TGGATTGCCCATTCGGAGCCCACTCCCTTTTGCAGCTGCGTTGCGTGAGGTGGTATTGGAGAATTGGGAAAAGTCTGTAAAGGAACATGATCTCAATATTCGATATGAGTCTAAGGTAATAGGCATAGGAAAAGAAAAGTTCTCGGTACCCCATGGCAATGAGCAAAATGTATGGAATGCCTTAAAACTAGGCGACAAGAAAGATTTTGATCGTCATTCTGAAACATTAAAAACAGCAGGATGCGCTTATTGTCATGAAGTGATAGAGGCGGAAACTCAGAGCGCCTTCACATGGCGAGTTAAGCCATTACTCATCAATCAGGATTGGTTCAGTAAAGCACGTTTTAAACATGAATCACATCGTACGCAGAAATGTCTATCCTGCCATAAAGTTGAGCAGTCGCAGTCCAGCGAGGACGTGGCGATGCCAGATAAAAAAGTCTGTCTAAGCTGCCATTCAGGGAACACCCCTAAACATAAACGTATCGCCAGCGGTTGCATGTCATGTCACGATTTTCACAACGCACATCATACGTTTGGCGAGTTGCTTAATCGCTCACCATTGAATCAAAAAGAGCTCAATACGCTGGTGAACACACTTAATCAAGATTCCCAATAGCATCATGGCCGATCATAAAGTGGATATTCTTCTCATTGGCAGTGGCATCATGAGTGCCACATTGGCCACACTGCTCTCTCAGTTAGCCCCTCATCTGTCTATGTGGATGGTAGAAAAACTTCCAGAATCCGCTACAGAAAGTTCAAATGCTTGGAATAACGCAGGTACAGGTCATGCAGGGTATTGTGAGCTGAATTACACACCTCAACATGCAGATGGGACTATTGAGATCAATCGTGCATTAGCCATCAATGCGTCGTATGAGGTGTCATTACAGTTTTGGGCGAGTTTGATAGAAAAGGGACTGCTCACAGCACCGAATAACTTCATCAATACTACCCCACACCTTAGTTTTGTGAATGGAGAGGCCAATGTCGCTTTCTTACGAAGGCGACATCAACTGCTGAGTGCGCACCCCTTATTTCAGGACATGCAATATAGCGAGAATCATCAGCAACTTAAGACCTGGATACCCTTGATGATGCAAGGACGAGAGGCTAGTAATCAGCTTGCAGCAACGCGTGTTCGTTATGGTAGCGATGTGGACTTTGGCGCCTTAACAAGGCAGTTGATAGCGTCGTTACAAAATCACGCAGATTTTGATTTAAAGCTGAACACAGAGGTGACGCATTTAAAGCAGTTAAAAGATTCCCGCTGGCGGGTCAAATTAAAACATCAGGTCACAAACGAAGTGTTTGAGGTAGAAGCTGGTTTTGTATTCGTGGGCGCTGGCGGTGGTGCATTGAGCCTATTGCAAAAATCAGGTATCCCAGAGATCAACGGTTATGGTGGCTTTCCTGTCAGTGGCCAATGGTTGGTGTGTGAAAAAGAGGCCATCATTCAGCAGCACCACAGCAAAGTGTATGGCAAGGCCGCATTAGGTGCCCCTCCCATGTCGGTGCCTCATCTCGATACGCGCATCATCAACGGTAAAACCGCCCTACTCTTTGGCCCATATGCCGGGTTTACTACTAAATTCCTTAAACAGGGCTCATTTCTGGATATGATGAGATCCATTCAATGGGACAATCTCCAATCCATGCTCGGTGCAGGGTGGCATCATTTGGATTTAACGCAGTACCTGATTGGTGAAGCCTTACAGTCGCACGCTACACGAATAGAGACCTTGCGACAATTTTATCCGCTAGCCAACGCCAAAGACTGGCAGTTAAAACATGCAGGAAAACGCGTGCAGATTATCAAAAAGTGTCCCAAACAAGGTGGCAAGCTAGAGTTTGGCACTGAAATTGTATCAGCGCAGGATGGCTCAATCGCTGGCTTGCTAGGGGCTTCCCCGGGCGCCTCTGTTTCCGTTCAGGCGATGTTGAGCGTGATTGAGCGATGCTTTGGTCCGCAATTGAAAACGGATGCTTGGCAACAGAAGCTTAAAGCATTGATACCGAGTTATGGACAGTCGCTCATAGACGACACGTCTCTGCTACATCAAGTGCGTACGCACACACTAGGAACGCTAAATTTGCAGTAGTCATCAAACTTACAAGCTTCGCTGTCGCCTCACCTCATAAAGGCAAATGCCGCTTGCTACACTCACATTGAGGCTTTCCACTGACCCAAACATCGGGATCGTTACCAAAGCATCACAGGATTCTGTCGTGAGACGTCTCATACCATCGCCTTCAGCACCGAGCACCATTGCAATGGGGCCATTCAACTTAGTGTTCAGTAAGGTGCCAGGGGCATCCATCGTCGTTCCTACTACAAAAATGCCAGCCTCTTTCAGTTCACGGATTGTTCGTGCTAAGTTAGTCACAGCAATGAAAGGTACGGTTTCCGCAGCACCACAAGCAACTTTTCGCACAGTCGCATTTAAACCTACCGCTCGGTCTTTCGGCGCAATGACAGCGTGGACGCCCATGGCATCTGCCACTCGCAGACAAGCCCCCAAATTATGTGGATCCTCAACGCCATCAAGAATCAAAAAGAATGGTGGTTCTGTTAAATCAGACTCTAATATGTCATGAATATCTTTATACGGTATGGGCGTATCAATGACGCGTGCAATCACGCCCTGATGGCGGCCATTGATGCCTGCCATGCCATCCAAGCGACTACGCTCCACCTGCATCACGCGAACCCCGGATGACTCGGCAATGTTGAGCAAGTCCTTCATGCGTGCATCGATACGATCTCGATCGATCAGAATCTCTTGAACACTGGCACCATGCTGGCGCAAGCGACTTAATACGGCATGAAAGCCAAATAGGATACGGGCATCACTCATTTTCTTACCTTACGTTTTGTGGTGTTGGACGTCACTTTTTTTGATTTTCCAGATTTTTTCTGCTGCTTGGCCACGCCTGTATCGGTCGTTTTTTTACCCAAGCTCTTGGGCGCCCCCGCCTTTGTTGTTTTTGAGTCAGGCTTTCGGCCAAATGGCGTCTCTGACCAGATTTTACCTTGCGCTTCGCCCTTTTGATGAGAGGCGGATTTTACAGCAGATCGAAATGTCTTGCTGGCTTTTTCAGTAGACACCTCAACCTCATCTTTAACTTTAAGATTATATTCTATCTCTTTATTTTTATTGATTAATGAAAAATCAATTTTTGATGTCTCCAAATCTACGCGCACAACCTTCACTGTTAAGCGATCCCCTAATCGGTAGCGTGTCGAAGTGCGCTCCCCAGAGATTTCGTGTCTTGCTTTGTCATAGTGAAAATAATCATTTCCCAACTCGGTTACATGCAACAAGCCTTCTACGTAGACACTATCCAAGGCAACGAAAAGTCCAAAACTCGTCACGCCGGCTACAGTACCATCGAATACCTCACCAATCTTGTCCTGCATGTAAAAACATTTAAGCCAATTGGTGACATCGCGCGTAGCGTCATCCGCCCTTCGTTCGGTCATTGAGCATTGCTCACCAAGACTGATCCAGTTGCCAGCTTTGTATCGCTCTCCTTTCAATACCGCTTTAATGGCGCGGTGAATCAGCAGATCAGGATAACGTCGTATGGGCGAAGTAAAATGAGCGTAAGCTTCATAGGCTAAGCCAAAGTGCCCCAGATTATCCGGGCTATAAACAGCTTGCTGCATGGAGCGCAGCAAGACTGTCTGTAGCAATTGCGCATCGGGGCGATCTTTGATGCGGGCAAGCAGTTTGCCGTAATCCTTAGCATGTGGCGAATCCCCTCCCCCCACACCAAAACCAAACTCCCCCATAAAGGTACGCAAAAGTTCCAATTTCTCAGGAGTAGGACCTTCGTGAACGCGATATAACGCGGGGTGCTCGTGTTTTTTAAGAAACTCTGCCGCACATACATTGGCAGCCAACATGCATTCTTCAATCAATTTATGTGCTTCATTGCGAGTGCTAGGCTCGATGCGCTCTATCTTGCCCTGATCATTAAAGATCATCATGGTCTCAGAGGACTCAAATTCAATGGCCCCGCGTTTCTCACGTTGCGTTTGAAGTAGCTGGAACACACTGTATAGATGCTGCAAATGTGGCATGAGCCAAGCGTATTCCTGCGCCAACTCGCCTTCCGGGTTCTGCAAGATTTCATAAACCTGGTTGTAGGTCATGCGTGCTTTTGAACGCATGACAGAAGGGTAAAATTTATACTGCTTTACAACACCGGCACCATCCACTTGCATGTCACAAATCATACACAAGCGCTCAACATTTGGATTCAATGAGCACAATCCATTTGAGAGGGCTTCGGGCAACATAGGAATCACGCGACGCGGAAAATAGACTGAATTACCACGCTCAAGTGCGCAGTGGTCAAGCGCATCGTGTGATTTCACATAAAAGCTCACATCTGCAATTGCAACGACCAAACGCCAGCCTTTACCCTGCTTTTCCGCATAGACCGCATCATCAAAATCACGTGCGG
>VGIC01000042.1 GCA_016867975.1 Betaproteobacteria bacterium
TGGATTGCCCATTCGGAGCCCACTCCCTTTTGCAGCTGCGTTGCGTGAGGTGGTATTGGAGAATTGGGAAAAGTCTGTAAAGGAACATGATCTCAATATTCGATATGAGTCTAAGGTAATAGGCATACACCGTGATGCCAAGCATTTGCAAATCACTTTGGTCGATGGAAAAACATTTACGGCAGAGCATGTTGTGCTTGCGGCTGGTGTTCAAGGTAATTTGCGTAAGCTGGAGATTCCTGGCGGAGATATTCCGCAAGTGCAATATCAACTTGATGATCCAAAAGAGTTTAAGAATGAGACGATTGTTGTGGTTGGAGGGGGGGACAGTGGCGTCGAAAATGCGCTAGCATTGGCGGCTCAGAATCAAGTCATTATTCTTAATCGGGCTGAAGACTTCAGCAATCTTAAGGAAAGCAATTTAGCTCAGCTGACCGATCTGCGACACAAAGGTGGCATTGATTGGCTTCTTAAAACCAAGCCGCAGTCTATAGAGCAAAATGCGAGTGGAGATTTTCCACTCACCTTATTTGTAGCAACGCCTGATGGTGTTGAGAGAATCCCTTGTCATCGTATCATTGCCCGTTTGGGCGCCCTGCCTTCTCGTCCCTTACTGGAAAGCTTTGGGGTTGCCTTCCCTACCCCTGATTTAGGCGCCCTGCCATTGTTGAGTACTCGCTACGAATCTAATGTGCCTGGACTTTATGTGATTGGTGCTTTGGCTGGCTACCCCTTGATTAAGCAAGGGGTGAATCAGGGGTATGAAGTCATTGAGCATATTTTGGGACATGCAGTGGAGCCTGCTGATAGCGCCTTATTGCGTGAGAAATTTGCCGACTTCTGCAATGACCGTGGTGTAGATGACGTGCTAGTTAAGATACAGAAGAGTGTGCCTTTGCTCGCCATGTTAAGTTCATTACAGCTGCGCGAGTTAGTGCTGGAAAGTAATATCTTAATGCCGGCACCTGGCGACATCATTTTTAAGCGCAATGACTACAGTACAACTTTCTTCTTTACCGTTGAAGGTGAGCTTGACGTACTCATTGATCATGATGATGAACCCGATGCAAGCATCCATGCGGGCGACTTCTTCGGTGAGTTGGCATTGGTCAGCGGCAGACGAAGAGCCGGCACCGTGCGAGCACGGACACACGGTGTGCTGATAGAAACACCTAGGCGTGTCATGCTGAAACTGCTTGGGTCAGTGCGGTCGATGCGACGTATGCTGAACGAGGTGGCGATTAAAAGTGTGGTGCAAGTATGCTTCGGGGTTTCACTCAGTGAAGGTGATCTGAATGATTTGGTCAGCCATGCGACCTTAAAATCATTCTCTTCTGGTGAGGAGTTGTTTCACGAGGGGGATGAAGCTGACGGTCTATACCTGATTCAGAGCGGATCAGTGACCGTTTCACGTGCGATTGCAGGTCGTAACGTGGTACTCTTTTATGTAGCCGCTGGGAAATATGTGGGAGAAATGTCGCTGATTTCCGAAGAGCCACGCTACGCAACAGTCACGGCAGCAGTGGCGACGGATGCTGTGTTGATTCCCGTTGAGCGCATGCGAGAAATCATTGCCCGTAACCCCGAGATCAGAGCCGAGCTTGATGCGCGCTTCATGCAGCATTTGCAGGAACAAGAAATGAGGCAGCAATTAGAGGGTGCATCTGATTTGGGGAGCACATTGTCCAATCAGTCGGCGCAGTCTAATTTAGTCTCATTCTTGATTCAACAAGGTGTGGGGGAAGCGACCGACGTATTATTGATCGACGAATCTTTATGTGTGCGTTGCAATCATTGCGAACAGGCTTGTGCAGAAACCCACGGCGGAGCCACCAGACTGGATCGGGATACAGGCCCCATTTTTGCAAATATCAGAGTCCCAACCTCCTGTCGTCATTGTGAACACCCCCACTGCATGAAAGATTGCCCGCCAGATGCGATTCATCGAGCCCCGCATGGAGAGGTTTACATCGATGACAGTTGTATCGGCTGTGGCAACTGTCAGCAGAACTGTCCTTATGACGTGATTCAAATGGCCGTGATCAATGAACAGCCGGAAAGAAGTTTATGGCAGATGCTGCTGGGTATTCAGCCTAAGGTGGCAGCCAATAACGACGGTACCAAGGTCGCGGTGAAGTGTGATATGTGCAAAGATATCGAGGAAGGTCCGGTGTGTGTACGAGCTTGCCCTGTCGGTGCTGCATTGCGAGTGAATCCGGAAGAGCTCATTAGTTTTGCATCAGGCTCACACGGTGGCGTTACTTTGCCACATGAACATTGACCCAGCAAATAGATGACGAATTGATCAAACATGCAACGAAATAATATTTTTGATTATCAGAACTACCGCTATTTTAAGTGGGCCGTCGTCTTGATTTTGCTTGCTTATGTCGGTTATCTGTTATTTGAGCCTACAGTCGGTCATTATGGAGGCAGTGTTTATGGCTACACAACAGGCACAATCTCTGCGTTGATGCTGGTTTGGATGGCTTGGTATGGGGTCCGTAAACGGCGTTATCGGAGTTCAGGATCAACACAGGATTGGCTTTCTGCCCATATTTATCTTGGAACGGCATTGATGGCGATTGCGACTATGCACAGTGCCTTTGATTTTGGTTTTAATATCCATACGATTACATATGGATTATTATTGATTGTCGTCATCAGCGGTTTTTTCGGTAATTACGCCTATATGATCTACCCGCGCGAAATGACGGAGAATATGGGAGAAGATAATCTTGATGGATTGTTATTACGCATCGCCGATGCCGATAAACTAGCGCGGCAAATCGCGCTACTCATGCCGGATGATGTGAACAATATCGTAGCAAAAGCATGTAGCGAGACGTCGATCGGCTTGGGCCTATTCGAACAGCTAGCGGGATTTCAGCCCAACTGCCCTTCTGCCATGGCTGTGCAGCATTTGTCGGTGATGAATAATACTCTTTCGGCAGAGCAACGGAAGCTGTATCGTGAACTTTACTCCATCATGGTGCGCCGTGAGTCATTGGTTAGACGGGCGAGGCAGGACCTCATGTACCGCGCGCGCATGGGGTTCTGGCTGTATCTTCACGTACCGTTTGCGGTTGCCCTGCTGGTGGCAATGCTGGCGCATATCGTGGCCGTTTTTGTATACTGGTAAGACATGATCAACTGTTTACTCATTAAAATCTCGCAAAATTCACGCGGTCTTCCGGTTCGCAGTTACCGCAACATCCACGCAGAAGAGCTGACCTTCGGTCGTGGGGCAGAATGTACGGTGCATTTACATGACCCACGCATTGCAATGCATCATGCCGTCATCAGGCGTACCGATGAAGGCCAGATTCATATTGTCACCATCAATGGTGAATTAGAGGTGGAATTATCGCTTCATCAAAGCGTAGCACTCACACAAGGTGTTCATGTGATGATGGGGCCGTATCAACTATCGGTTGAACCAACCCCACCGGATGTTGATCTTGTCATATCTTTAACGCTTGCACAGCCGCTGCCTGATGATTATGAGAATATCAAATCACGCACCCATGATCCCTTGCCCAATGCAAGTGCATTCAAAAGACGTTTTTCCATCGGGATGGCTACATTTATCATCTTGTTTTTCATAGGATTACCACTGGCACAGAATCTTATTCCACAATGGCGTGAGGCAATCGCCGAGTGGCCGTATGGCTTTGATCGCGTGTGGAGTCCTGGGCGCATGTCCACTGCACACAGGCATTTTGGATCACAGTGCGTTAATTGCCATCAAACTCCATTGCAAAAAGTGACAGACAAACCCTGCGTGACTTGTCACCAAACCACAGTCACGCATCTTGCTGATGCTGATCTACAGAAACGAGCGTTAAAAGCAACACATCGCTTTATTGGCAGTATGCGATGTGCCGAATGTCATCAAGAACATAAGTCACCGCATCCACTAGCGCGACAAGACAACCAGATGTGCGCCAAATGCCATGGCAATATTCAGAAAATCAATCCAGATACGACATTGAAAGATGTGACTGACTTTGACAGTAACCATCCAAACTTTAGATTGACTTTCAAAACAGGCCCTAAGGACACCGATGTCCAACGTATTGCGCAAGATGAGAAAGCCAAACTGGTTGAGCATTCAGGCTTGATTTTTCCGCATGATCAGCATATTGGTCTGGTGCGTGGGCCCAATGGTATGATGGATCTGCGAGAACTATCATGTACCACCTGTCATCAACCGGATGGGAAGCAGGCGAGGTTCTCTGCCATTTCGTACCAACGTGATTGCCAGTTATGTCATGCTGCGGAATTAACGCTAGGCGCTGGAAAAGAAAAGTTCTCGGTACCCCATGGCAATGAGCAAAATGTATGGAATGCCTTAAAACTAGGCGACAAGAAAGATTTTGATCGTCATTCTGAAACATTAAAAACGGCAGGATGCGCTTATTGTCATGAAGTGATAGAGG
>VGIC01000043.1 GCA_016867975.1 Betaproteobacteria bacterium
TATGCCTATTACCTTAGACTCATATCGAATATTGAGATCATGTTCCTTTACAGACTTTTCCCAATTCTCCAATACCACCTCACGCAACGCAGCTGCAAAAGGGAGTGGGCTCCGAATGGGCAATCCACGCGGCTCGGCCATCACGAGTTTTCCTCGCTGATAGCTACGCACAGTACTGGCGACAGCCGTTGAAGCTTCTAGAAGCAAATAAGAGATATCATGCTGAGATGCACTTATCGCAGCCGAAAGGCCACTTGGGCCGGCGCCAATAATGATGAGCTTAAAGTGGTTGCGCATGAAGCTTGGAGGAGAGTTTTGTCACTTGTGAAATGGTGTCACATACCGCTATTCATGTCAAAAGAAACCGATCCCATCCAGCAATGGTCGTGAGAACATCGCACTGATCAAGGGTGAGTGTCCTCAGCCAAACGGTCACACAAGGACATTGATGCTCGCTGGACGGAGAGGGGCAGGAATCACTGTTTTTGGATTTTTGACGACTCACGTGTTACATCAAAATGATGTCAAACGCTTCTTGGGTATAGCCCACCTCAACCTGCAAGGAAATCGGTTTTCCGATAAAGTCCGATAGATTCGCTAAACTTTGTGACTCTTCTTCTGACAGCATATCAATGACTTTGGGGGCTGCTAACACACGCAACTCACGCGCATTGAACTGACGGGATTCACGCAACAATTCACGCAAGATTTCATAGCATACGGTTTGCGCGGTTTTTAATTCACCACGACCTTTACATGCAGAACATGGCTCACATAACGTATGCGCCAAACTCTCACGTGTGCGTTTACGCGTCATCTCCACCAAGCCCAGCGGTGTAAATCCGTTGATACCGGTACGGGCACGATCTCGCGCTACAGCCTTTTGTAATTCATCCAATACTGCGGCACGCTGTGTATCTTCATCCATATCGATAAAATCGATGATGATAATCCCGCCTAGATTTCTTAATCTTAATTGGCGTGCAATCGCTTGCGCCGCCTCAAGATTGGTTTTGAAAATGGTATCGGACAGATTCTTTCCGCTAACGAAACTGCCGGTATTCACATCCACTGTTGTCAGCGCCTCTGTCTGGTCAAAAATCAAATATCCGCCTGATTTCAACTCCACTTTACGGGACATGGCTTTATCAATTTCCTGCTCGATATTGTACAGCTCAAACAGGGGGCGCTCTCCTTGGTAATGCACCAGCTTATCCGCGGCCGTAATTGCATACAGTTTGGCAAAATCCAATAGTTTTTGATAGGTCTCCCCAGAGTCCACACGCACAGACTCTGATTCCGCACAGACAACATCGCGCAACACGCGCATCGGCAAATTCAAGTCTTGGAAAATGAGTGAGCGCTCAGGCACGGATGTACTTTTGTCGCTAATATACGCCCACGTCTTGTTGAGATAATCAATGTCTGCCAACAACTCGGCATCCGAGGCCGTTTCGCACATAGTCCTGATGATATAGCCGCCGCCGCGTTGCTCAGGCAACAAGTCTAAGAGACGTGTTTTCAGCGCCTCGCGCTCAGCCTCCTGCTCAATACGCTGTGACACGCCGATATGATCCTGCTGTGGCAAATACACCAAGAATCGCCCAGCGATACTGATTTGGGTGGTTAAACGTGCGCCTTTAGAACCAATCGGCTCCTTGATCACCTGCACCATCAGCGGCTGACCTTCATGCAAGACAGATTGAATCAGGCGTGGCGAATCTGGCTGGGCGCATTCCTGAATATCGCCCGCATGTAAAAAGGCTGCTCGCTGCAAGCCGATTTCAACAAAAGCCGACTGCATTCCTGGCAACACCCGGCAGACAACCCCACGATAGATATTACCGACTAACCCCAAAGACGAGCTTCTCTCGATTTGCAGTTCTTGCATCACCCCATTCTCTATCATGGCGATGCGTGTCTCTTGCGGGGTCACATTGATTAGAATTTCTTCACTCACACTATTATTCTCGAAATGGATTGATTCGGCGGATTATAAAGCGATTAGCGCATACTTTCTCAATAAAGTCGCAGTTTCATATACAGGCAAGCCCATCACTCCTGTAAAACTTCCCTCGATACGCTTAATCCACGCTCCCGCCTGTCCCTGTATGCCGTAACTGCCTGCTTTGTCACGATGCTGACCCATGGCGATGTAATGTTCGATTTGAGCCTCTGACAGCGGCATCATTTCAACTGAAGTCTCTGAAAGAGCCACCTCCAGATTCCCCTTAAATGCCAGTGCAACGGCGGTATAAACCTGATGGCAAGACCCTGACAATGCACGTAGCATCGCACGTGCATCGTCGTCATGCAACGGTTTTCCCAACAACTGGCCGTTTAAGGCTACAGTGGTATCTGCCGCAATCACTGGCCGTATGCGCTGTACTGGCGTTAAACGGCTGAGGCAGACCTCCGCCTTCTCACGTGCCAACCTTGTCACATAATGCTCGGG
>VGIC01000044.1 GCA_016867975.1 Betaproteobacteria bacterium
GCCTCTGATTTTCGACCGCCTTTAAAATCGGTCGCATACCAGCCGCTTCCTGTCAGTTGGAAGCTAGGCGCAGAAACTTGTTTAGAAAAAGTTTCCTTACCGCACTCAGGACAAGCTTCCACACTTGCAGCACTCACCTTGCGCATCACTTCAGCTTTATGGCCGCAGCTGCTACATTGATAATCGTAAATCGGCATAATCACCATTAAATCTTGATGTTAAACAACGTGCGATTATACCTTAAGGGCACTTCTATAAATACATTTTTTGCGAGCATCAGCTTTGCTATTGGCTACTAAAATCACTTGAGCGCATACTGCCAATTAGGTCCACTCAGAAGGCATTAAATGCGCACCCAAAAACTATTCCGAACCGTCGTCGTCATCCTGATTTTTGAAGCGCCTTGCGCGCACCGCTTCTGAGAGAGTTTGCAGCAAAATCAGCGTATCATCCCAGCCCAGACAGGCATCGGTGATAGATTTTCCGTATTCCAAAGTACAGCCCGGCGTATGATCCTGCCTGCCTTCATTAAGATGCGATTCAATCATCAATCCCATGATGCGATCATCACCATTCTGTAACTGCTCGGCGATATTTTCCGCCACCTTCAATTGCAATTTGAACAGGCGCTGACTATTGGCGTGCGAACAGTCGATCATGACTTTCGCATTTAACCCCGATTGCGCGACATCGCTGGCAGCCTCATCCACACTTGCCGCATCGAAATTCGGTGCTTTACCTCCGCGCAGAATGACATGGCAGTCTTCATTGCCGGATGTGGAAACGATGGCTGAATGCCCCTCTTTGGTCACAGACAGGAAATGGTGCGGACTCGCCGCCGCTTTAATCGCATCCACGGCGATACGGATGTTGCCATCCGTGCCATTCTTGAACCCGACTGGGCAGGATAAACCGGACGCCAGCTCGCGATGCACCTGCGATTCCGTTGTGCGCGCACCGATCGCCCCCCAACTTACCAGGTCGGCCGTATATTGCGGGGTAATCGTATCTAGAAACTCGGTTGCCGCCGGCATGCCAAGTTCATTCACCTCTAACAAGAACCTTCGCGCCAGATCCAGACCGGCATTGATATCAAAACTGCCATCCAAGTGCGGGTCATTAATCAGACCTTTCCAGCCGACTGTAGTCCGTGGCTTTTCAAAGTAAACCCGCATCACAATCACCAGCTCATCTGCATATTTCTGACGCTGCCCCAGCAGACGCTTCGCATATTCGATACCCGCCTTGTAATCATGAATGGAACAAGGTCCGATTACCACCAGCAGTCGGTCATTAGCACTATGCAATATCTGGTGAATCTCATGACGAGTTCTCACAATACGATTGGTTGTCTCTTGGCTTGGCTCATATTTTTCAAGCAACACTGAGGGTGGAGTTAACTCCTTAAGTTCCACGATGCGAACATCGTCTGTAATGATTTTCTGGCTTGGGCTCATATAGCTAACTCATTGAAACAAAAAACAAAGCCCGTAAGTGCGGGCCTTGTTATCTTCATGCGCACATTATACTGTGGCAAATTAAAAAGGGATATCATCCTCAAAGTCATCAAAGCGCCCCGCGCTTGTTGCTGGCTTTGAGCCTGATTGAGCAGAAGGTTTAGCCTGCTGACCAGCGTCTGAGGTCTGATTGTAGTCATCTCCCCTGTCTAGCTGCTCCATACCCCCATCGTAGGCCGCATTAGCGCCACCACCATCTCGTGTGCTTAACATTTGCATTTGGTCAACCACAATTTCTGTAGTGTATTGATCATGACCTTCTTTATTCTGCCATTTGCGCGTTTGCATACGACCTTCTACGTATACTGGGCTACCTTTTTTAAGATACTCTCCAGCAATTGCGGCAAGTTTTCCAAATATGACAATTCGTACCCATTCGGTTCGCTCCTGCCTTTCTCCATTTTTACCTTTAAAGCGATCAGTACATGCTATTGAGAAGTTAGCTATTGCGTCACCATTAGGCGTGTAACGCATCTCTGGGTCTCGCCCTAAATTTCCAATAAAAATACACTTATTCACTGATGCCATATTTATCCCCTCAATAATTGGTACACTTGATCATCATGCCAAGTATGTGATTTATCTATTTTCAATATCACGGTTAGCTCTTGCGGCAACACCGCAGCTTCGATCACACCGTCCAGTTTTAATAACGC